>JBPOIV010000312.1:0-4679 GCA_052034245.1 Myxococcota bacterium | reverse complement strand
AAATAATCTTTTTATCAGACATAAAAAAATAGTCGATTTCATCCCGCTCATCATCCTAAGCAGCATTCCTGTATGGTATCCCAAAGTCACATCGGTTGTTTCGATTGCACCTTAAAAGATTTATCCGTAGTAAAAATAGTTATAATAATTACGTTAACATAGAATAATAATTGTCTTATTTTATGTTTGTTTGATGAGTTATTATATATTTTTATGGAGCGTTTTCCCGGGAGAGCCTATGCGTAGTTATCATCTATCCTTGTTTGTCTTTTTAGCTTTTGACATTTTTGCTGCAGAACCAGAGGCTATTTACCTCACCTGGCGCGACGACCCGCGCAGTACGATGCTCATCAACTGGATTACCACGCATACGGATGATGATGATGATATTGAATACAAAGAGAGCGCATGTGCTTCATGTACATTTCAAAAAGTGCGCGGCACTCATAAGCGTCTCAATGTAAATACTACCTATCAAGTGCATCGGGTCGACATGAAAGGCCTAAAGGCCGACACTTCCTACACCTTTCGGCTCGAAACTGATCGAGCTCAAGAATATACTTTTCTCACCATGAGCGATGACTTTAAGGAAGCAAAACGATTCATTATTGGTGGCGATGTCTATAGTCGGGATTTCGGCAACGATTCCGATCGCTCTTATAAAAAAATGAATGAACTTGCGGCTTCCTATGAGCCTTTTTGCGTATTTTTAGGGGGCGATTTATCGTATGCAGGCAATGAACCAGAAGATTTTAAATACTGGATACGCTGGTTTAAAATCTGGTGGGAAAGCATGCGCGGGGAAAATAATCGCTTAATTCCGATGGTCACCGCACTCGGCAATCACGAACTCGAAAAAGCCAATCGGAATGATATCAGCAAAATTCTCTATTTCGATTTCTTTCCCCCTGTAAAAAATGTCGGTTATTACAAACTCCGATTTGGAAATACGATGACGATGTTGGTGCTCGATTCTAATAATGTGAGCAGTATTGAAGGGGCTCAAAGAACATGGCTCGATAGCAATCTGAAACAAGATACACAACGCGACCATGTTTTTGCTCTTTACCACCATCCGGCCTATCCGTCGGTGCGTGAATTCACGGGGACGACCGCTACCAAAATCCGTAGTTTTTGGTCGCCGCTCTTTGAACGCTATGGTCTCGATACCGCTTTTGAAAACCATGAGCATAGCTATAAAAGAAGCCATCCCATGCGCGCCGGAAGACGCGATAATAATGGTATCTTGTATGTTGGGGACGGCGCATGGAGCGTAGAGCCGCGAGAAATTAATCCCGATAACAAAAGCTATCTTGATGTTGCCAAATCCAAGCGAAATTTTGTTCTCATGGAAATCGAAGGAAAGCAACGAAAGTTCAAAGCCATTTCTTCCGAGAATGAAGTCATCGATCAGTGGCAAACATCAGCGCTTCTTTTATCCGTGCCATAGGTATTGACTGCTCATGAAAACCCAAACATATGTCCGGCAGTTGATCGAAATTATGAGATACAGCCTATGTTTACTTAGCCGGGCTTCTCGCTTTGGGTTTTGATATTTTTATGTATGAAAATGAAGAATTTATTGAATTACGTAGTTTAAAAAATGTTCGTGGGCGAGGAACTGGCGACATTAGTGCGGGCCGCTTCGAAAAAATTCAACGGCTTTATATCGAAGAAGAAGAAAGCCAAATAAAAACAGAAATATTCAAAGATACTTCTCGCACGATAATTTCTTATAACGACAGCCCCGATCTAAGTTTTAGCGCGTCCTTAAATCCTTATCGCGGCTGTGAACATGGTTGCATTTATTGTTATGCTCGTCCCACCCATGAATATCTAGGACTTTCGGCGGGCTTAGATTTTGAAAGCAAACTATTTGCTAAACTAAATGCCGCGAACTTATTAGAAGAGGAATTTTTGGCCAAGAAATGGCAGCCTCAAGTGATGATTGTGAGTGGTGTTACTGATTGTTATCAACCCATAGAAAAAGAACTCAAGCTCACACGACAGTGCCTAGAGGTGGCGGCGAGATTTCGAAACCCAATCGCCGTTATCACTAAAAATCATCTGGTCACGCGTGACATTGATATTTTTAAAGAGCTTCACCGTTTCAATGCCATTAAAGTTTGTATTTCGCTAACGAGTCTCGATAAAGAAATAGCACGTACCATGGAGCCGCGCGCCTCAAGCCCCCCGCGTCGCCTTGATGCCATTGCAGAGCTTAAAAAAGCAGGAATACCAGTGAGCGTGAATATGGCGCCCATTGTGCCGGGCCTCACTGATCATGAAATTCCACAGCTCTTAAAAGCGGCCAAAGAAGCAGGAGCAGAAAGCGCTAACTACACCATGGTTCGGCTTCCGTGGGGAGTAAAAGATATTTTTCAAGGCTGGCTTGAGCGCTATTTTCCCGATCGGAAAGATAAAATTATTCATCGCATCGAAGAAGTCCGTGGCGGTAAGCTCAACTCCTCGAATTTCGGAGATCGTATGGTCGGTGTAGGTATTTATGCCGAGCATATCGGTGCCATGTTTGATCGCTATCGAAGATTATATAATTTAACGCATCACCATCCCTTAAGCAGTGAGCACTTCCGACGGATACCAAAAGGACAGCTCAGATTATTCGATACCTGACAGATATTTCCCTATCAAAAGGCAAAGTCTGAGGGAATAATTCGAGAAGAATATTGGTTGAGCTTGGTGGATTATTTCTAAGGAACGCCGATGAGAACTATTCTTATTCTCGCACTTTTTTTCAGCTCATTTGTAAGCGGCTATTTCGTTGAACACAGAATAATTAACAAGGAAATTGATGTACTAACGACAAACCGTATCAAAATTTCAGAAAATGGCTTTATTTCTTATCCACCCAGCAGGCCTGTTGAAACCCATGGATACCCCTTCCACTCAAATACAAGTGGGAATGCAAGAATTGTATCGCTTAATGGCGCCACCATAGATCAGCAATGGCCAGATCTTCTAAATAATTTTAGTTTTTCACCTTTTTCTAAAGACCAAGCGATAAATCCTGAGCAAAGTCCCGACGCTATCTTTGTCACGCAAAGTCCTTATGGACCGCCTTCATTGGACATCATCAATCGTGTTCGTATTCGAACCTTTTCCAAAGATGGTGCCTTGGTCGCCGAAGCAAGCTATTGGCAACATAATGTAACAATCACCGTCTATGACGCGTCAACCGCATCCATTATCCAAAAAATGGAGCCATTGCCTGAAGAAGCGGGGCAGCTTTTAGCACTTAGCTTTTTCGAGAATGAGGGTCGTTCTTATTTGGCAGCTTTTGCTAAGATGCAGACTTATATTTGGCAGCAAGACCTTTCTTGGTATGTGAAATCAGCCACTACTGCGATGGCCCCCGTCGAGCATCAGCCTTAAAATAATTAACCTGAGTTTTGTTTAAGTAAAATGTAATTGTCTAGATAAAAAGCGTCTTTCATCGTCATTGCGAGCCGAAGGCGCGGCAATCCAGACGAAGAGCCAGTACCCCTGGATACCCACCCCGCATTGCTCGTCGCTATGACGAGGCGAAGCACATATTTTTTAAAAATTTGGCCTTTCGCTTAAGCAAAACTCAGGTTAATTATGTAGAGCGCTCTCACCTCAGCTCAAGGTGAGGAGTATCAAGTTCTTGTGCGGGATCGGCGTTTTGGCGTACTCGATTGGCTTTCGTTGTGAGTATAGACATCGATGTCACCGTTATTAAAGCCTAAGAGGAGATAATGCTCATCATTGCTCATAGCGATATGCGTGAGTTTTTTTTCGGCAAAGCTAAAGGTCTGCTCAACATTTTTTTTACCCCAGGTAAAAATCTTCAACCAGTCAGGGGTGTAAATAAGCAAGTATTTACCTCCCGAACTAAATAAAGGACAAGCATTCTCTCCGGGCTCATGTAGTTCCATGGGCGGGAAAGTTATTACTACCTTTCCGCGATCAACATAAGCTAAGGTTCCACTATGAGCATCTATGTCCCATTTTTTTCTGTTAAAAGGACCAGGGTAGTCTGTGTTCGCAAGTTCTCCTAACGCGAGATCTAAAATTTTAAATAGCTTTTGATGCTCCTCTTGGATGAGTAAGAATTGAGCCCCTTCTCTTTCAAAAGCTCTCACCTTAAAAATCGGAGTTTGGAGTTCTTGTCTTTTAAATTCTCTCGTTCGCGTATTTATGATGCTAAGTTCGGTTCCTTGATAGAAGACCAAAAAATTACCGTCTCGACTAAAAATACACCCGTAATTTTCAGGTAATGAATCCGTTGTTATGAGTTCTCGTTCCAGAGCCTCGCCTGTTTGCAAGTTATAACGTACAAAAGAAGAATCTATCCTTGCAGCCTCGTAACTATGTACAGCGCCACAAAGTTCCGCTGTTTTAGGATGAAATGAAAAAGCCTTTAAGAAAGCATCATCAGCTTTCATTGTCTGATAGCTACTAAGGTCTTTGAGCGAATAGCTTCTTATTTCGTCAGACTTCATCGGAATGACGGCGTAGCCGCTTGGTGATAAACCAGCAATGCTGTTGTTTTGATAGCCAGCTAATTCTTTGTTTAAACACAGAGTAGACAGATTCCAAAGTTTAAAATTTCCCTGTTCATCATTCGAAAGCAAAAAATACACTTCGTCGAAATAAGTGACAGAAAAAAGTTTTATAGGAGCCCGGTGCCCATGAAG
>JBPOIV010000282.1:0-2076 GCA_052034245.1 Myxococcota bacterium | reverse complement strand
GTTGTTTCGCTGCCAAAATTTCATTTTCATTGAAAAATTTGATTGCGTAACAAAAAGGTAACTTAATTGTAATATATATGTATCATAAAGACATTTAAGAGCCATTAGACATAAGGAAATCTGATTTATTCTATATCCTCTTTTGGCAATTCAGATGCGAGCTCTTCTTCGATCTCTTCTATGGTTGGCAGGCTTCCTTTTAAGTTATCGGGCAGGCTTTCGACAATTTTTGTTTCATATCCTGCTACTCCAATAGGTTTATTAATATCACTCAAAGCATATTCAACTATTAAATTGTCCTTCGTCTTGCAAAGTAAAATTCCTATGGTGGGATTATCTTCAGCTTGCTTAATCAACATATCGACAGCTTTAAGATAAAAATTTAGTTTGCCGGCGTATTCAGGTTTAAAGCCGGATGTTTTTAACTCCACAACACAATAGCAATGCAGCTTGGTATGGTAGAAAAGGAGATCGATATAATAATCGTCTTGACTTACTTTTAAATGATATTGCCGGCCTATAAAGGCGAAGCCTGCGCCAAGTTCAAGAAGAAATTTTTGAATATGCTTGATTAAGCCTTCTTCTAACTCTTTTTCTTGATACCCCTCCGTTAAGGTGAGGAAATCAAAACTATAAGGATCTTTTAAGACTTCGTTTGCTAACTGAGACTGGGGAGAGGGCAATTGTTTTTCAAAATTTGTAACGGCTTTACCCTGCCTAACATGAAGTTGCGATTGTATCTGATCTTCCAGAGCGCGCCTACTCCAGCCATTTTCGATAGTTCTTTGGGCATACCAAATAACGTTTTCCCAACTATCAAGGCGCTCAATCAAAACTATATTATGACGCCAAGGAATATCCAGTAATTCCGAGGGTATAGCGGGTTCTCTCAAAAGTGGCCCCACTGGAGCCACTTTTTGGCAGAAGAGAAAAAACTTTCTCATTCGAAAAATATTCGAGGTAGAAAAACCTTTTATGCCTGGAAAAGCATTTTGCAGGTCTTTTCCTAAGCGCTCAATGACGTTTGCGCCCCACCCATCCTGATTTTGTTTTTCAACTATTTCTTTACCAATACTCCAATAAAGCTGAACCAACTCACGATTAACAGCCAAGGAAGCTTGAACGCGAGTTTCTTGAATGCGCTTTTTAATACTATTAAGAAATAATCGATAATCTTTTGTGTTTTCAAGCATGTTTTAATGGTGCCATATGTTTAATTTTTTAAGCCAGAATTTTGCTAGAAGCTTTATATTTTTTTAAATTTAATATCCACATAATGGAAGCAAAAACCTGATGAGATATTTTTGAAAATTGTAATAGCAATTCTATTTTTTGTTATCCCTCATCAACACATAATCAGGACACTGTTTTCCTCGCCACAAAAATCCAGTCTTTCTGGTCTTCGGATTCTTCAAAATATGCATTTATTTTAAATTTTCCATCGAGGATTATTTGCCCATTAATGCTCTTCATAACATCTTCTAATTTGCGTCTTCGATCGGATTTATAGCGATACTGGGTTAATCCAAGCCGGTGGCTGAGATTTATCAAGGAAATATGGAATTTGTCCTTAGTCGCGAGTTCGTAATCCAGCAGTGTGTAAAGAAGCTGAGCAACGCCTTTACCACCATTATCTTTTAGTCCTAAATAGGGGCTCAGCATTAAGGATTTGACATTTTTTCTAAGAAAATTGTTGGTCACAAAATCCGAAAAGCGGATGTAGACTTTCGAATCTCCATCTGACTTTGGACGTAAGGTTTTCTCGCTAAAGCTTTTAACGCTCCATTCATAAGATAAAAGGGCAAAATTTTGGATGTCCCACGTACCTTCTTCAATATCATACTTCTTAATATTCACGCGTATAGATGACATCTCCTGTAAAAGCTTGAGCACTTTTTTATAATTTTTTCCTGCGTCATCGCCTCGTAATTTTTGTACTAAGTCATAAACTGAAATTTCCAAAGAACCAAATATATAGCGTTTATCCTCTTCTAACTTGTAATCCTGTTTTTCCCATACCTGAGATAATATATAAAAGGCTTCTTGATGTTTTTGTTTAAGTACACCTAAACCCTT
>JBPOIV010000235.1:0-5253 GCA_052034245.1 Myxococcota bacterium | reverse complement strand
AGTGCTTAATGAAGCAGACGCCAAACTTTCTTTATCGCCCATGACACTGCCTCATCGCATGGCTTTTTTGGTGCTGTGCGAACAACTCTATCGCGCCTATGAAATCAAGCGCGGAAGCCTCTATCATAAATAATCATTAATCGCGGCATGGGCCACATTCGGCACAAAGCTACTTTCTTTGACGCCTTTGTTGTCGCGGTTGTGGCTTATTTTTTGCAAGAGGCTTTCTCGCTCTGGCCACAGGTTTTTCCTTGCGAACTTTGGTGTCTTGGTCGCTCGCTTCATCCTGCTCATTTTCTCGTTCCGCAAGCTCAAAATCAATGTGCCCACGATCAGCATTGACATTTACCAGGCGCACTACAACTTTTTGCCCCACCATCAATGTTCGATTTGAGCCACTCACAACGAGAGACATTTTCTCTGGGATATAATTGACGTGAGTTTTTGCGATAGTGGAAATATGCACAAGACCTTCAACATGGTGCTCAATCACTCGCACGAAGAAGCCAAACTCTGTACACGAAACAATGACGGCATCAAAAATCTCACCAAGATGACCAGCCATAAAGGTAGCAGAGAAAAGTCGATTGATTTTTCTTTCAAGTTCCGTCGCTTTTACTTCTTTTTGACTAATGGATTCAGCGATGCTCGCCATCATATTTTCAGGGATTTCTTTTTTGCGACTTTTTTCAAATAATTTGAAACGCAATTGTCGATGCACGACTAAGTCGGCATAGCGACGAATCGGCGAAGTAAAATGCAAATAAGCCTCAGACGCAAGTCCAAAGTGCATGAGATTTTTTTCGCTATAACGCGCTTGCATCATGGCTCTAAGCATCAAGGTGCTCAAAGTCTCTTTGTACTGACTGTCTGCATAAGACGCCATCACCGTTTGAAGGGCTTTAGGGTCCGTAATACTTGAAGCCTTTGCTTTCACCCCATTTTTTAGGGCGCCGAAAGCCAATGCCGTCTTAAAAAAGTTCTCAAGTTTTTCTTCATTAGGCGCTTCGTGCACGCGATAAATCGAAGGAACTTTCTTTCTATCAAAAAACTGCGCCACTATTTCGTTAGCAGCCACCATCAAATCTTCAATAATTTTGTGCGATTCAAGCCTGCTTAAAGGATTTACCGATAAGGGCTCGCCATTATCGTCCAAGGCAATCACGCTTTCGACGATATCAAAATCAATGGCGCCTCTTTTTTCACGGACGCGGCGAAGAATTTCAGCGGCTTTTTTAAGTTCTTTTAAACTCGTCTGCACATCTTCAGGAATTATCCGTTCCGCTTGTGGCTTTTGGTCATAAAAAGCCTGCACCTGATTATAAGTAAGCCGTGCTTTGCTGTTGATAAGCGAAGACTCTAGCCGCACATTGGAAATACGACCCTTAGGCCCGAGTTCGAAGCTCGCCGATAAAGCAAGACGATCAACTTTGGGCTTCAAAGAACAAAGTCCATTACTCAACTGCTCAGGAAGCATGGGCACACAGTGGCCAGGATAATAAATACTTGTCCCCCGAGAAAAAGCTTCTTCGTCGAGAGCTGAGCCCAATTTTACGTAATGACTGACATCGGCAATAGCGACAATAACTTCGATATTATTGCCTTTTCTTTGAGCAAAAACTGCATCGTCGAAATCTTTTGCCGTCTCACCATCGATAGTGCACAAAGCAAGATGCCGCAAATCGGTACGTTTTTTCTTGTCAGCCTCAGCAACTTTATCGCCAAATAAATCCGCTTCTTCGTGAACGATTTTAGGAAATTCTACCGCCACCTGCGCTTCGATTAAAACGCGCTCGATTTTTTGCGCAAGACTTAGCTCAGGTGCGAGCAATCTTAGGATTTTTACTGTGTCTTCATTTCGGCCCTTTTTGATGAGAGCCTTCACTTTGGCATTGTTTTTAATCGGCAGCTCAATGCTCTTTTTTATCTCGCTCACGCGATAACTTTGATTACCTGCAACTACAATTTCCTTGGTGCCTTTTTTTTGATAATGGCCAAAGACTACTTGTCTATTTTCATTATTGTCTCGCCCTTCGGGGCGGCGATTTATTTGCGAAAAACGCGTACTATTTTTTTTCATGCTGATTAAAAGTTTTCTTTTTTTGGGTAAATTTCACGGGGCTATGGCCACCCTTCACCATAGCACTAATAAGCGACGACAACAATCTTTCTAAAAATTACCCACTAAATTTGCCAAGTATTTGAACCATAAAGCAATTTTTGCACATCGGTGCTTTTTGCTTGGGCTTTTACGGCTTGATCCTGCGCCATTTTAAGGCTTTCATAGGTCGGCCGCTCTTGGCGCTTAAAAATACCAATGGGCATGGGGAAATCAGGCCATTGCAAGGATGCAAGCAGCATCGATTTTGCTCCACCTTTTTCCGGCTCATGGCACATTATCGATGCATCATCAGCATTGACGATGCGTGGTGCAAAACTTGCAGCATCAATGGCAATACCTTTTTGCGCATTATCAAAGAGACATTTTTCTTGCTCTTTGAGCACTAAAACATTTTGATCCTTTTTCGATTTATCGCGGATATGATCAAAAGCCTCGTCATTAAAAACTACGCAGGTTTGCATGATTTCGATGAAGGACGTGCCTTTGTGGCGAATGGCAGCTTCTAAAACGCGGCCTAAATGCTGGGCATCGTTGTCGACGCTGCGGGCTACAAAACCGGCGCCGGCTGATAGAGCAAAAGCAAGTGGATTAATAGGCTCTTCAAGTGATCCAAAAGGCGTCGATTTAGCCTTTTGGCCTCGTAGTGAAGTCGGTGAATATTGCCCCTTCGTGAGGCCATAGATTTGATTATTAAAGAGCAGCACGGTGATATCAATATTACGGCGGAAGAGATGCAAAAGATGATTTGCGCCAATCGATAATCCATCGCCATCACCCGTCACTAAAAAAACATTTAAATCAGGACGCGCAAGTTTTAATCCACTGGCAATGGCCGGTGCACGGCCGTGAATAGTGTGAAGGCCATAGGTATTCATATAGTACGGAAAACGCGCAGCACAGCCAATGCCTGAAACAAAAACAGTATCTTCACGTTTTAACGCAAGGTCAGCCAAAGTCTTTTGCACGGTCGCCAAAATTGCGTAATCGCCGCAACCGGGACACCAACGCACTTCATTTTCATTTTGATAATCTTTCTTTGTCAGGATATTCATAGCTTTGCCTCACAAGCTCGCGGGCACATCTTTTCTACGTGATGCACAATTTCTTCCACTAAAAATGATTTGCCAGTCATTTTATTAAAAGCCTCAGCGTCGACGAGAAACTTCGCTCTCAATAATGTTCTTAATTGTCCTTGATTATGCTCAAGCACGATGACTCGCTTAAAAGCCCTCATGATGTCGCCAATTTCATCATGCAAAGGGTTAACAAGACGAATGTGCAAATGAGAAACAAGATAGCCTTTTCGCATCAAATCGATGCTTGCTTGTCGAATGGGACCAAAACTTCCCCCAAAACCAATGAGCAAAACTTCACCGCTTTGCGCACCGAAAACATCGGGCGATTCCATGTAAAGTTTTACTTTCTCGATTTTTTGGGCTCGAAGATTACACATGTTTTGATGATTGTCAGGGTCATAACTTACTTTGCCCGTCATCATATCTTTTTCAAGTCCACCCAGCTGATGAATGGCGCCATCAGTTCCCGGCAAGACCCAAGCGCGACTTAGAAAATCTTCATTACGCTGATATGCTTTGAACGGTAAATAATAGGGCTCATGATTGACTTCTATAGGCTCGATATCGTCGAGATTCACCACTTTCCATGGCGTCGAACTATTGGCGATGAAAGCATCGCTTAAAATTACCACTGGAGTCATAAAACTTACCGCAATGCGAGCTGCATCGATGGCCGCTTGAAAACAATCTTCAGGGCTCGAAGCGGCAATCACTGGCAATGGTGCTTCCCCACTACGCCCATAAAGAGCTTGCATCAAATCACCCTGCTCCGTTTTTGTCGGCAGTCCCGTGCTCGGACCTGCGCGCTGCACATCTATGACAATAAGCGGGAGCTCAAGCATCACCCCGTAGCCCAAAGCCTCTGCCTTTAAGGCAAAGCCAGGACCGGAAGTAGCCGTAACACCAAGGCAGCCTCCATAGGCCGCACCAATGCTTGCACAAATTGCTGCCATTTCATCTTCTGCTTGAAAGGTTGTAGCGCCAAAAGCACGGGCGTGCGCGAGCTCATGAAGAATATCTGAAGCTGGCGTAATAGGATAACTCGCATAAAAAAGCGGCAATCCCGACTTCACACTGGCGCTCATAAGCCCAAGTGCAAGGGCTTTATTGCCGGTGAGCGCACGATAAATTCCCGGCGCCAAAGAGGCTTCAGCGATATATTTTGGCGGCGGCATAGTTTCAGTATTTTCGCCGTAGGCATAACCCGCTTGAAAGGCGAGCAAATTCGCTTTCATCAATTCTGGGTTTTTACTAAATTTCTCTTCAATAAATTTTCGTTCTTTTTCTTGGTCACGAGAATAGAGCCAATATAGAAGCCCTAAACAAAAAAAGTTTTTGCATTTTTGTACATCGCGCGTACTTAGTGTCGTGTCTTTAAGAGCGTGGCGCAAAATACCATTCATATCGATGGAAATATGTTCATAGCCTGAGAGAGAGCCATCAAGAAGAGGATTTGATGCATAGCCTGCCTTGGTTAATGCAAGCTCACTAAAAGCGGCATTATTGACGATCAAAAGACCGCCGGGTCGCAAATCTTTGATATTGGCTTTAAGCGCTGCGGGATTTAAGGCCACCAAAACATCAGGCCTATCGCCAGCAGTAAAAATTTTATGATCAGCAAATTGGATTTGAAAGCCTGAGACCCCCGCCAAAGTTCCGGCCGGCGCGCGAATTTCAGCAGGAAAATCTGGCATCGTCGACAAATCGTTACGATCGACACCACATGCTTTTACCCATTCACTGCCCAAGAGCTGCATCCCATCGCCTGAATCTCCCGTCAAACGAACGATAGCGCGGCTCACCGAGGCTTGCTCTTTTTCCATAATGACATCCTCTTTTCACTCTAAACAAAGCTTAGACCTATATCAGTCCCAAAAGCGTTCTCATAGCTCTATCGGCCATCTTTCAAGCCATGTTGTGGGGATAAGGGATTTTTATATACAAATATCTAATAAAATAAGAGGTAATTATATCTCTTATTTTTTAAAAAAATTTATAAAAAAAGCCGGTTAACCCGGCTTAACAGGGGCTTAACGATAGTTATTCACTCAAATT
>JBPOIV010000011.1:0-22258 GCA_052034245.1 Myxococcota bacterium | reverse complement strand
AATTTATTTGTTAAGAAAGTAAGCTCAGCGCCGCAGTATCTTCAAGAGTCGAAATGTCGGTGCTGATTTTTTCACCCTGAGCGATAGCTCGTAAAAGTCTTCGCATGATCTTTCCGGATCGTGTTTTGGGCAAGCTCTTCGCGAAATGGATGGCTGCAGGACGCGCAAAAGAACCAATTGTGTTCTTAACTTGCCCTTTTAATTTTTCCTCAAGCTCACTCGATTCCTTGATACCCGGCATAAGGGTTACAAATGCCACGATTTTTTGTCCGGTAATATCATCGGGAATGCCGACGACAGCGGCTTCCGCAACAGCCTCGTGCGCGACCAAAGCGCCTTCAACTTCTGCAGTACCCAGGCGATGCCCCGAAATATTCACCACATCGTCGATACGACCGCTGATAATGGTATCGCCTTCCTCGTCTTTATGAGCACCATCGCCGGTAAAATAGGAGCCAGGCATGCGCGTAAAATAGGTTTCGTTAAAGCGATCTTGATCGCCCCATATTCCTCGAGCTAAAGAGGGCCACGCTTGTGCGATAGTTAAGTATCCAGCTTCATTTGTTTTGCACGCTTGAGCTTTTTCATCGACAATGCGAGCATCAATTCCTAAAAAAGCCTTCGATGCCGAGCCCGCTTTGCACCTATGCACGCCAGGAATAGGCACGATCATCATAGCGCCCGTTTCTGTTTGCCACCAGCTGTCAATTACTTCGCAGCGGTCATCGGAAAATACTCGACGATACCAGCTCCAGGCAGCAGGATTAATGGGCTCACCAACACTTCCTAATAAGCGCAAGGAACTAAGATCAATCGATGAGCGATGCTCTTCCCCAGCAGCCATGAACATACGAATAGCGGTCGGTGCAGTGTAGAGAATGCTGATCTTATGACGCTCGATTAACTGATACACTCGTCGAGGATCGGGATAATTCAGGGCTCCTTCAAAAATAAAAATGCTTTTTCCTGAAAGAAGGGGCCCGTAGCAAAGATAGCTATGACCTGTAATCCAGCCGACATCCGCAGTGCACCAGTAAAGATCCTCATCCTTCAAATCAAAGACCCATTTTGTCGTCGATGCCACTTGGGTAAGATAGCCCCCGGTAGCGTGGAATATGCCTTTGGGCTTGCCTGTGGTGCCTGAAGTATATAAGATGAATAGTGGATGTTGGGCATCCAAAGCCGGCGGGTTTTTTACGAGATCGGGCCAGCTTGATTGCTTCTCAAAAAGCACTTCTTTGCTATTTTTTAGATCGTTCTTTTTGCCAAAGTACAAAAGAGTTTCTATAGATGTGCAGCGCGGGTCAGCTAAAGCCTGATCCACGGTCTCTTTAAGTTTGAGGGTGTGACCTTTTCGCGTCGTACTTTCCGAGGTGATTATTGCCTTAGCCTGAGCATCTTCTATGCGATCGATAAGCGCTTCTTTGGCAAAGCCACCAAAAACCACCGTATGAATAGCACCTAGACGGGCGCAGGCGAGCATGCTCGCAATCGCCTCTGGTTTAAGAGGTAAATATATTGCTACGCGATCACCCGCCCGAATACCACGTTGATAAAGCATCGAGGCGATATCGCCACTTAGTTGATAAAGCTCGCGAAAGCTCAGTCGGCTGACTTCGCCCGCTTCGTTTTCAAAAACTATGGCGCTTTGATCGCCGCGCTTTTCAAGGTGTCGATCCAGGCAATTTACCGAGGCATTGATTTTGCCGTTGATGAACCATTCGCCACCGGCAAATTGTCCATCATGAACCTGAGTAAAAGGTGAGGCCCAATGAAGGCGCTGAGCCTCACGCCCCCACAGCTCTTGGTACGAAAGCGCACTTGCTTCTTCGTAGGCCGCTTTCTTTTCTTTAAGGTTATTCCAAGAAAAAGGCTGAGCACTCATGGGGACCTCTGTGGGGCTAGTGTTTTATACGAACTGCTTCAATAGCTTTTACACGCTCAAGGGTAGTGGGGTGAGAATAATGATAAGCACTGTACCAAGGATGAGGAGTGAGATTGCCTAAGTTTTCCTTAGTTAACTTTACAAGGGCGCTCGACAAATGCTCTTTTTCTTTGGTCGTATGAACCGAAAACTCATCCGCCTCAAACTCGTTATGACGAGAGATTTTGGTGAATATCGGTGAAATAGGAAACATAAATACTGACGAGAAAAGCGCAAAAAGCACAAGACCTACGTGCGTGGCAGGCTCAAAAGCTCCAAGAGCCGAATAAAAAAGCGGCCATTTTAAGCAAAGCGAAAGAACATAAAAAGAAAGCAGCATGATTACCGAGGACAAAATCAGCGACTTTTGGATATGTTTTTTTACGTTGTGTCCCATTTCGTGAGCAATAACGCCAACAATTTCATCTTCGCTTTGTTTTTCTATCAAGGTATCAAAAAGCACAATGCGACGCATAGCACCTAAGCCGGCAAAAAATGCATTGGAATGAGATGAGCGCTTAGAGCCATCGATGGTATAAATTCCCGCCATTTTAAAATTAACTTTCTTGGCAAGAGCTTCAATGCGGCTTTTAAGGGTACCGTCGGCAAGAGGCGTAAATTTATTAAAGAGAGGCGCCAAGAAAACCGGATAAATAGCGGCAGTAAACAGCTGAAAACCCATGATGAGGGCGAAGCCAAAAAGCCACCAATAATCGCCAGTTTTCTCAACAATCCATAATAAAGCCGCGAGGAGCGGGACGCCAAATAATACCCCAAGCCCAATCGCTTTTATTTGATCCACAAAAAAAGTTTTTATATCCATGCGGTTGAAACCGAATTTTTCTTCGAGAACAAACTGATAATAATAAGATTGAGGCAAAGAAAAAACGTAAAAAACCGCGCCAACAGCGAAAGGATAGACCACGCCACGCCAGAAAATATTCGGGATATACTGGGCCAGCCATTGATCAAGATGACCAAAGAAACCACCAAAAATCAGCACAAAAATTAATAGAGTTTTAAATACCAAGCCGAATATTTTGAAATCAGTTTTTGCCTTGGTGTAGGCGATGGACTTTTTATATTCTTCCTCAGAAAAAACATTTTTAAAAAGCTCTGGCAGATGGTCCTTATGCCGCAAAACATAGTTCATGTTTAAAATATCGAGGCCAATTTCTACCAAGAGATAGGCCAAATAAAAGCACAACAAAAGTATGAAAAACCAATTATCGAAGAGTTGCATGCTTATTGAATCCTTTGGCCTGGCCGCGATTTAGAAAGAAAAATCGGCTCAGGAACATCGCCATCGCCCGCTGAGAGAATCATACCTTCACTCAATCCAAAACGCATCTTTCGGGGAGCAAGATTTGCCACCACCACAACTGTTTTTCCTTCGAGAGCTTCAGGCTCAACGTGAGGTCGTAAGCCCGTAAACACCGTTCGCTGTCCAAGCTCGCCTAAATCAAGTCGACATTCAATCAACTTATCGGATCCTTCAACGAGCTTTGCGCTCAGTACTTTAGCCGCTCTCAAATCTACTTCGGAAAATAGTTTGATGTCGATGGTGGGGCCGGATTCTTTGGCCTTGCTTTCAGGAGCACTACTTAGGTCTTTATTAATTTCTTCATTCATAGCTTTTATCGATGCCTCTTCAATACGTTTAAACAAATGGTCATAAGGAAGTAACTGTTGGCCGCTTATAAATACCTCGCCAAGATGAGCAAAAGTAAATTCACGGCCTTCGTTTATCATTACTTCGAGCTTGGCTACGGCCTTGGGCAAAACGGGCTTCAATAAGCCCATGCAGATTTTGCCGACATATAGCCCTGTGGTTAATATAGCTTGGGCTTTTTTAGGGTCTTCACTCGCTATTTTCCAAGGAGCTGAATCCTGAAGATATTTATTAGCTTCTTCGGAGAGCCGCACGATCTCGTTCATGGCCTTTGCATAATCGTGACTCAAGTATAAAGCTTCGACATCTTTGATGCACTTTTGAGCGTTCGCGACCAAAGCAGACGCATTGCTATCAAGCTCGCCCACGCGATAGTCAAAGAGCCGGCCGAGCAAAGGCAAGGCACGCGAGAGAAGATTGACAACTTTATTGACCAAATCAGTGTTCACCCGCTGGGTGAAATCTCCAAAGTTTAGATCAAGATCTTCCGCGCGGGAGCTTAGTTTGCTTGCATAATAATAACGTAGACTTTCTGTGTCCAAATGCTTGGCAAAGGTGTCCGCAAGAATAAAGGTGCCGCGTGATTTTGACATTTTCTCGCCGTTCACCGTCAGCATGCCATGAACCACCACTTGCGAAGGCAAAGTATAGTCTGCTGCCATCAGCATCGCGGGCCAAAAGAGCGTGTGAAAATAAACGATGTCTTTTCCAATAAAATGGACAATTTTGGTGTTTTTATCGAGCCAATAATCCTCAAAGCTTCGGCCCTTAGCTTTGGCGGCCTTTTCACTAAGGCTGATATAGCCCACGGGGGCATCAAGCCACACATAAAAATATTTATTGGTCTCGCCAGGAATCAAAAACCCAAAATAGGGGCCATCGCGGCTAATATCCCAGTCTCTTAGGCCCTCTTCGTACCAGCGTTGCAATGACGATTGAATATCCTCATGTACGGCTTGGCCACTTTTTGTCCACGCTTTGAGCTCTGCTTCAAACTTTGAAAGCGACACAAAATAATGCACACTTTTTTTGAGTACCGGGGTCGCGCCACTTAAAGAGCTTTTAGCATCGATAAGATCCGTTGGCTGATAAGTTCTGCCACAAGCCTCGCAGCTGTCGCCATATTGATCGGCAGTTTTGCAATGAGGGCAAGTTCCGCGTACCATGCGGTCAGGCAAAAATCGATTGAGCTGAGGGTCATAAAGCTGCTCAATTTCCTTTTGCGTGATGGCATTTTTATTTTTTAAAGCCGCAAAAATTCGGCCAGCATGAACCTCATTTTCCGGTGAATGCGTAGTGCCATAACCACCATCAAACTCAATATCAAAGTTTTTAAAACTTTGCTCCTGCATTTTTTGCCATTGCTCAACAAAGGCTTGAGGGCTGACTCCCGCTTTCATGGCATTCATTTCAATCGGCGTTCCATGGCTATCTGCGCCACAAACATAAAGAACGTCTTTTTGGGCCATTTTTAAGGCCCGCACAAAAATATTGACTTGAATGTGTTCAACAAGGTGGCCCAAATGGATAGCTCCATTGGCATAAGGAAGGGCGGGAGTGACTAGATATTTTTCTTGCATAGATTTTTTCACGCTAAAGATGGCCGCCCGCCAGGAGATAAGCCAACGAGCCCGCAATGCAAGGGGGTTGTTGCCTGACAAAAACTATGGGCGAACTATTCAAATGAATGATACAGCAAAGGCCATCAAAAAAACTCAGATAAGGCGGGCATTGCAACCGCTATGGTCTCAGCTCGATAAGGCTTTGGCACCCCTTCTTCACGATGGTGTTGTCGTCGCGGTAAGTGGAGGTCCCGATTCTCGCGCACTTTTAGAAAGTTTAGCGCTGTGGTCGGGGCGCAAATTAGGTCGCTTCGTGATTGCAAGCTTTGATCATGGTATGCGCAAAGAATCTGAACAAGAATCACGCTTGGTCTGTTTTCGGGCTAAACGACTGGGTTTTGCCGTGCATCAAGAGAGTTTTTTTAGCGTGGGGCCCTTGGGCGAAGCGGAGCTGCGAGAGAAACGTTATCAGGCCTTGAAAAAAATCTGCCTTAAGCATGATCTTAAAACTATTTGCACGGCGCATCATCGTGATGATAATAGCGAAGCCTTTTTACTCTCGGTGCTTGGCTCTGGTGGAGCATTTTTAGGTGCGGGAATGCAGGAGCAAGCTGAGTTTCAGGGCCTAAGCATCATTCGTCCTTTTTTAAATCTTTCAAAAAAAGAATTGCTTTTGGCGCTGAGTATGCTTGAGCAATGCGATTATGCCGTTGATAGTCTCGATGAAGCACGTGTGGGAAAAAGGGCCATAGCTCGCCATGAGATTGTACCAATTTTAAGGCAGCATTCACCTCTCATTGATAAGCGCCTAAGCCATTTTGCCTACAAGCAGGCGGCTCAAAATAAGCTGATCGAAGCTCTTGCGGAGGATTGTATTGACTGGGAAGCAGAAGGGGCGACTATTTGTGCTGAAAAGGCGGATGTGGCGACTTTGGGAGCCGCTTTAAAAAAAGTTCTTAAAAAGCTCGTCCCAGACAAAGACATGCGTCAGGCTGCTTTAACCCTGGAAAAGATTATAGAATCTTTTAATAATTCACTCTTTAGCCCTACTCATGCGGATGCAGGACTTGACCGGCCATTAAAGAAGATTAATGTTAATGCCTTGAAAATGAAGGAATACTCTTTGCCCGGTGTTGTATTGAGTACAATTGGTACAAAAATCGCCATTAGACGCGTTTAATCGTGTGGCACCCTATCAATCATAGCTTTAATTTGATATGATAAAAGTGCTTGAAGAGTAGAACTCTTAATACTAAGAAGACTGTTGTTGTGTCTAAATTTTTTATAAAAAAAGAGATGTTTTTCGACCTCTTTAAGGGTGGAGCCAATCGGTGAAGCAGTATCAAAAAACCTTACTTGTCTGGCTTGTCTTCGGTCTTTTTATCGTGACCGTATGGAGCTTCTTTGGTAAATCAGGACCAAATCGTCTCGAAAAACCTTTTTCGGAATTCATCTCGAGTGTCGAATCAGGACAGGTTAAAAGTGTCACTATTGTTGGTCAAGATTTTAGCGGTGAAACTAAAGACGGCAGTCAATTTCATTCCACGGGCGTCGTGACTGATCACATCCTCGATGCTTTAGGCAAAGCCAATAAAGAATTTGGCACTGAATATCAGCTCAAAAAAGAAGAAGTAGGCACTTTTTGGCTCGTCATTGCTCAGTGGCTCCCAATGTTGCTTATCATTGGCTTGTTCCTATTTTTCATGCGCCAAATCCAAGCGGGTGGCGGACGTGCGATGTCGTTTGGTAAGTCTCGTGCGCGCTTGATGACGGAAAATCAGTCAAAAATTACCTTTAAAAACGTCGCTGGCGTCGACGAATGTAAGCTTGAACTTCAAGAAATTGTCGAGTTTTTGAAAAACCCTAAGAAATTCACTCGTTTGGGTGGAAGAATTCCTAAAGGCGTGCTTTTGATGGGCTCGCCCGGTACCGGTAAAACCTTGCTCGCACGTGCTATTGCTGGCGAAGCAGGCGTACCATTTTTTAGCATTGCTGGCTCAGACTTCGTTGAGATGTTCGTAGGTGTTGGCGCAAGTCGTGTACGCGATTTGTTTGAGCAAGGTAAAAAGAATGCACCATGCATTATTTTTATTGACGAAATCGATGCGGTAGGCCGCCAACGGGGCGCAGGCATGGGCGGCGGTCATGATGAACGCGAGCAAACCCTAAATCAAATGCTTGTTGAAATGGACGGTTTTGAGGCCAATGAAGGGGTAATTATTATTGCCGCGACCAACCGCCCCGATGTGCTCGATCCTGCCATTTTGCGACCAGGACGTTTTGATCGTCGGGTTGTTGTGCCTCTGCCAGATGTTAGAGGCCGTGAAGAAATTTTTAGAGTGCATACTCCCAACGTGCCCTTATCCGAAGATGTTGATTTGAGCATTCTTGCACGCTCAACCCCAGGGATGAGTGGCGCTGATATCGAAAATTTGGTGAACGAAGCGGCATTGATCGCTGCGCGCGAAGGCAAAGATCAGGTTTCTATGTACGATTTCGAGATGGCTCGTGAAAAAATCATCATGGGTGCTGAACGTAGAAATCTTGTTATGTCTCGTAAAGATATTGAAAATACCGCTTTTCACGAGGCAGGCCATGCTTTGGTTTCTGCATTGATTCGTCAAGAAGCAGAGCAAAATGGTGTTTTTGATACGACCGATCCCGTGCACAAAGTTACCATTATCCCTCGTGGTAGGGCTTTAGGCGTAACGATGCAGCTTCCTACCGATGATCGCTATAGTTTGTCAAAGACCTATGCGCTGAATCAAATTGCCGTGATGATGGGTGGCCGTTTAGCTGAAGAAATTAAGTTTAACGAGCTCACCAGCGGTGCGGGCAACGATATTGAAAAAGCCACTGACCTCGCACAAAAAATGGTGCGTGAGTGGGGAATGTCGCGAAAGATGGGCCCCTTGGTCTATGGCAAAAAAGAAGGCCAAATATTTTTGGGTAAGGACTTCTCCCAAACTGCCGATTATTCAGAAGTGACTGCCCAAGAAATCGACAAAGAAATTAAGGCCATCGTTGATGAGCAGTATGAACGCGCCAAAGCGCTTATCAGTAATAATCTCGATATGCTTGAGCGAGTAGGGCATGCCTTGCTTGAATACGAAACCATTGACGGACCTGAGTTGCTTGCCTTGATGCGTGGTGAAAAACTTGTTCGTGAAAAACCTTTGTCACGAGTGAAATCACGTGAAGAATTGATGGCCGAAAAAGCCAAAGAAAGTCATGAAGTTGCTTCCAATAAGGAAGCTCCCTATATGGCGAAGCCCGAGCCTGAGCTTAAAAAGGCTTAATGCTTAAATAGTTTGAGAGTTAGTATGAATTTGCTTGATATAAAGCCTAAATGTATTCTTGTTGGCAAAACTAATGTGGGTAAAAGTACCCTCTTTAATTGTCTTTCTAATAAGAAAATCAGTATTGCCCATCTCACCCCAGGCGCGACGCGTGATTGCATCATGCGTGAAGCCAATTTTTTGGGTAATGAGATTACCGTGGTCGATTCTGGTGGACTTTTGCATGAAGGCGAGGGCGAAAACCCTTTTCAGAGTTTGGTGAGCCAACGCGTCGTTGACTTTATCCGCGATAAGGCCAGCGTTGTATTATTTGTGGTAAGTGCCAAAGACGGCATCAGTGCGGCTGATATGGAGATTGCGAGTTTGCTTCGTAAAATGGGCAAGCCCGTTATTCCTGTGGTCAACAAAGTTGATCATGAAAATAATCACATTAATGCCTTTGATTGCCTTCGTTTTGGTTTTGAAGAACCGGTTTTAGTGAGCGCTGCTCAAAAAATCGGTCTAAATGATGTACGCCGTGCCGTGCTGGAAAAGCTTGATCTTCGTCCGCAATCTACTCCCTTAGAGCCTACTCTTTCTTTGATCGTCAACGATGAAGAAGAAGAGTTCTTCGAGGAGGAAGAAGAGGGCGAAGTGGATCTTACAAAGATCAATCTCGCCGTAGTGGGCCGGCCTAACTCGGGTAAATCAACTTTCGTTAATGCCATCCTCAATGAAGACCGCGTGATGACCTCGGAAATGCCTGGTACTACTGTGGATGCAGTCGACACTTATTTGTCTTATGCGGGTAAGGATATTTGCCTCATTGATACGGCAGGGATCAGACGTCAAAGAAGTATCAGTGAAGAAGTAGAAAAAATGGCGGTCGCTCGCTCTTTATGCGCTGTCGATCGATCAAATGTTGCCATCATGATGATCAGTGCCCATGAAGGGGTGAGTGATCAAGACAAAAAAATTGCCGGTATTATTTTCGAAAAGAAAAAAGCCTGCGTTATAGCAGTGAACAAATGGGATGAAGACGTCAAAGATGAAAGTACCAAAGAAAAATTCATCGAAGAAATAAAATTTCATCTTCCATTCATCGCTTATGCGCCCATTGTTTTTCTTTCGGCAAAATATGGTTATCGCGTTTTTGATGCTATCGATATTGCTTTGCGCTTAGCGCCTCGCTTTAATAAGCGCATCAATACTTCGAAGTTAAATCGTGCTCTAGAAAAAGCTCAAGATGCACACCCAGCGCCTGCTGCGATGGGCCGCCGTCTCAAAATGTATTTTGCGACGCAAATCGATACAGCTCCTCCAACTTTTGCCATCAGCTGCACAAAGCCTGAGGCGGTTAATTATTCATATAAACGCTATTTAACGAATTATTTCAGAAAGAATTTGGATCTTGACGAAGTACCTATTCGTTTAGTGTTTCGTACTAGGGAAGATTTTTCCCGGCGAGAAGCTCACTAATGTCGGCAATGTTCTCAGCGAAAAAGGGTCCCGATATTTGTGCTTTAAGCCGCGCTATTGGCTATGAGTTTCAGGATCCCGCACTTTTAAGCATGGCTTTGACCCATAAAAGTGCCCGCATCAAAGACGAAGAGCAAGAACACATCAATAACGAAAGGCTCGAGTTTTTAGGCGATGCGGTGCTGTCGCTGGTAACGGCCGATTTTTTATATCGCAGCAAAAAATATTTACGTGAAGGTGATCTTAGTCGCCTGCGTGCACAATTTGTTTGTCAGGAAAACCTCGCTTTGGGTGCCCAAAGTATCAAGCTTGGTGATTTCTTGCTCAGCGATAAGGCCATGCGCTCAGCGGGCTCCCATTTGACCCCGGCCGTGCTTTCGGATGCTTTGGAAGCGATCTTTGGTGCGGTATTTATTGATGGTGGCATTGAAAGCGCACGTTCTTGTATTTTTGCGGTTTTAGGCGAGCCATCTTTAAAGCTTAGTGTCCTTGAAAAGGACGCTAAAACTAAGCTGCAAGAATTAGTGCAGGGCATGCTGCATCAAGCTCCCAAATATATTGTGCTTGAGAAGGAAGGGCCTGCCCATGCCCCAAGTTTCCTAGTGGGAGTAAAGGTTAAGGATAAACTCCTTGCCTCTGCGCGAGGCGAAAATCTAAAAAATGCCGCCCAAAATGCTGCTTTGCTGGCACTATCAACATGCTCGGAAGCGCTGAAAGGGTTGTAGCCGGCGTGACTCTCGAAAAATCTCTCAAAGAATTTGCCCTGGCCTTGGGCTTTGATGATCTTGGTATCGCTTCCGTCGAGCATGGCGTGCCTTTCGCCCTAGAGGTGGAGGAAGCAGCCAAAGAAGGGCGCTTTGGGCCGCTTGACTATCTCCATCGTACGCTAGAGCAGCGCCTCGATCTGCATTCCTTTTTTCCTGAGGCCAAAAGTGTGATTGTCGTGTTGAAAAATTATTACACCGGCGATCATCCTCCATCTGAGACTGCTCAGGCCAAAATTGCGCGCTATGCTTGGGGCCAGGATTACCATCAGTGGTTTAAAAAAAAGCTGAAAAAGCTATCAAACCATTTGCTCGAACAGGCTTTTGGCAAAGTTTGGCTCTTTAACGATACTGGTCCCTTTTTAGAGCGCGCGTGGGCGCATAAGGCGGGCTTAGGATTTATTGGCAAGAGTGCCATGTTTATCCATCGCGATCTCGGTACCTGGACCTTTCTAGGAGGCTTCGCGACCGATATTGTGTTGCATCCTAATGCGCCCTACCAAGGACCAGATTGCGGAAGCTGCACGAAATGTCTTGATGCCTGTCCGACCCAGGCGATCATTGCACCGCACAAAGTCGATGCACGAAAATGCATTTCGACATGGACCATCGAGCGCACCTTGCATCCTGATGCTAAAGAATTAGCTCCTCGGAATCACGAATGGGCTTTTGGCTGCGATATTTGTCAGGAAGTATGTCCATGGAACAAATTTGAAAAAGTGAGCCTAGAAGAGCGATTCCAGCCCGTGGATGGCCGTATCTATCTTAGTCAAAAAACTTTTGAACAAGATTTGCGGGGCTCGCCCTTGTATCGCACAAAAAAAGTCGGGCTTCTGACCAATTATTTACGGATCAGAAGCACCTTAAAAAAGAATAATCAGCGAAAAACTAAAGCTTAGCAGAAACTTGGCTGCATAATTCAATGTCGACGGTGCGCAAGGGGAACGATGCTCCGACAGCGCTAAACTTTAATTCCTCTACATAAGCTTCAATGCGTTCAAGCATAATTTCCTGGCACATACCCTGCGCTTGATTATCAAGAATAAAACGAAAGCGAGGAGCTATTTCGCGTTTGACAGGGATGAGCGAGCCCCAATTACCTGGATCCTCGGCCTCAAATTTCTTCAATAATTCGCTTCTTTTTTCTTGGCATTGTTTTTCATTATCAAAAGGGCTGGTGGTTACCACATCTAGATTGGATGAGCGATCAGGTGAGCCATTAAAATAGCCAAAACCTAAGCTGTGTTGTTTTGCTCCCTGATAGAGCGGGGCGCAAAAAAGACCTACAGGGGCAGAAGCCGATTGGGGGTGGGTATGAGCGGTGTAGGTGCTTTCCTTGGGAAAGTGGCCTGGCGTATAAAGAGGCTCTTCAAGCCAATAGCTGCTGTCTGTCATGACCACGTTGTTTCCCGCCACGTTAATAGGGAGTTCAAGACTAAGCTCTGAAACAAGCAGGCTATATTCCTTTTTCTTTACTGAGCTTAAAGAGATGACGCGACTTACCCTACGTTTTATAGATAAGCTCTCTGGAACATTTTTAATACTTTCCCAAAGTTGGCTGCAGGGTACCGCATCGGGTAAGGCATAGGAAAAATAATACTCTGTCACTCGCAGGGTCCGATCAAAAAGAGCCCCGCGCACCATGGTGAGCCTCCCAGGCTCTGGCCCCATGAAGCCTCCATCACCTTCGCTCTTGTCTAGGCATATTATCGAACCCCTTTTAAAGATAACGGGGACTAATTCTTCGCTGATGAGCTCGGTTGACTCATGCCCTGAAAACCCCGCCAATGCAGCCAGTGAAAGAAAAATGAATACTAAGTTATTCATGGCTAATCCCCCTAAAAATGCCATAGTAATAAATAAATAATGCCTAAGATTTAGGGCGTTATAAAGATGTTTTTAGTCATAGCCATCATAGGCAGAAGCTATGAATTAGGGGGGACCAAATAGCTTCAGGAGCTCAAGAAGAAGATATCAGAGCCTCCGACGCAACTAGCTAAGAGCCTCGAATAAGTTAAGAAGTTTTCACACTCAATAAGGCAAACGAAAGAGGGGGCATTAGCCGGAACTATTAACACATCATTTAAGAATCCTATTCAATAGTTATTTAAATTGTAGAAAGCATCTTTACAAATGAACCGGATTCGATACAAAGATCACGCTAATTTTCAAATCTTAGATAAATTCGGCGGATGCTTACCAAAAGACCCGCCATGTAAGGACAAAAGTAGTATGCCAACAATTAGCCAATTGGTTCGAAATGGTCGTCGTCAGCTTTCGGAAAAGAGTGACTCGCCGCACTTGCAAAACTGCCCACAAAAAAGGGGCGTATGCATCCGCGTGTACACTACTACTCCTAAAAAGCCTAATTCAGCTTTGCGTAAAGTAGCACGGGTACGACTAACCAATGGTATGGAAGTAACCACCTATATTCCAGGTGAAGGACACAACCTTCAAGAACACTCTGTGGTTCTTATTCGTGGTGGACGGGTAAAAGATTTGCCTGGTTGCCGTTATCACGTGGTTCGTGGTGCTCTTGACTCAGTGAGCGTTAATGGCCGTAAAAAAGGTCGTTCGAAGTACGGTACCAAAAAGGGTAAATAAGCCTTAGCACTTTGAAAATGAAAAATTTGTAAGCGGAAAAAAATATGCCAAGAAGAAGAGAAGTAGAGAAGCGAAATATTGATCCTGATCCGAAGTATAACGATCGCCTTGTTACCAAGCTCGTTAATGTCGTGATGCAAGATGGTAAAAAAGCTGTTGCTGAACGCATTGTTTATGGTGCCTTTCAAATTATTGAAGAGCGCAATAAAGAAGAACCCATCAAAGCATTCAAAAAAGCTATGGAAAACGTAAAACCTGCGGTAGAAGTTAAGTCCCGCCGTGTTGGTGGTGCGAGCTATCAGGTGCCTATCGAAGTGCCGACAAACCGTCGTGTTGCTTTGGGCCTACGTTGGTTGCGTGATTCGGCTCGTGGTCGCAGTGAGCGGACCATGGAAGAAAAGCTCGCTGGTGAGATGTATGATGCATCCCAAGGCCGTGGGCTTGCCTGCAAAAAACGTGAAGATACGCACAAAATGGCCGAAGCCAATAAAGCTTTCGCTCATTATCGCTGGTAATTGATTAAGGAACAGGTAGGACCATGTCAGGACAATTTCCTTTAAGACGCGTAAGAAACATCGGTATCGTGGCGCACATTGATGCGGGTAAAACCACCACAACCGAGCGGATCTTATATTATACCGGTCGTAGTCACAAAATCGGGGAAGTGCATGAAGGTGCCGCTGTAACCGATTACATGGCTCAAGAGCGCGAGCGGGGTATTACTATCACCGCTGCAGCCGTGAGCTGCGAATGGCACCGACGTGAAGACGCTAAGTCTGAGCCATTTCGTATCAATATTATCGATACACCTGGACACGTGGACTTTACTATCGAAGTGGAGCGCTCTATGCGTGTTCTCGATGGTGCGGTTACGGTGTTTGACGGCGTAGCGGGTGTTGAGCCTCAGTCCGAAACTGTGTGGCGCCAAGCAGATCGTTATGGCGTGCCTCGTATGTGTTTCGTGAACAAGCTTGACCGAACTGGTGCGAACTTCTTCAGATGCGTTGACATGATCGTTGATCGTCTTAAAGCGCGTCCTTGTGTTTTGACTTTGCCTATAGGTATGGAGTCAGGATTCAGAGGTATCGTCGATCTTATTCGCATGAAGGCTTTGTTGTGGCATGACGATTCTTTGGGTGCTACCTATGATATCGTCGACATTCCTGCAGACTTGCAAGAACAAGCGAAAGAATATCGTGAAAAGCTGCTCGAAGATTGTGCTGATTGTGACGATGCTCTGGCCGAGAAATTCCTTGAAGGACATGAGCTCAGCGAAGCTGAAATAATCGCGGCTATCCGACAAGGTTGTATTAGCGGAAAGATTATCCCGACCTTCTGTGGCTCCGCCTTCAAAAATAAAGGCGTGCAGTTCATGCTCGATTCCGTTGTGGATTTCCTTCCTTCACCTCTTGATGTACCACCGATTAAAGGACATCTAGAAGACGGAAGCGAAGCCTATAGAAAGCCTAGCGATCAAGAGCCTTTTTCTGCTTTGGCCTTCAAAATTATCAACGATAAATACGGTCAGTTGACCTTTTTGCGAGCATACTCTGGTGTGCTCAAGAAAGGCGATACCGTCGTCAACATGCGTACTGGCAAGAAAATGCGTATCGGCCGTCTTGTGCGTATGTATGCTGATAAGCGCGAAGATATCGAAGAAATTGAAGCTGGTGGTATTGCTGCAGCGATCGGTATCGATGCGACTACTGGTGATACGCTTTGTGACGTCGACAAAAGAATTATTCTTGAGTCCCTTGACGTACCGCCTGCAGTTGTCAAGCTTGCCATTGAGCCTAAGAGCAAGGGCGATCAAGAGAAAATGGGCATTGGCCTTGGTAAGTTGAGCAGTGAAGATCCTTCGCTTCGTTTGAGTGTTGATCAGGAAACTGGACAAACAACCATCGCTGGGATGGGTGAGCTTCACCTCGAAATCATCGTTGATCGTCTAAAACGCGAATTTATGGTTGAAGCGAATGTGGGTAAACCTCAGGTAGCTTACCGCGAAACTATTACCAAGAAAGTCGAGAGCGAAGGAAAATACGTTCGTCAGACTGGTGGTCGTGGTCAATACGGACACGTATGGCTTCGTATTGAGCCCAATGAGCCAGGTGGTGGATTTGTGTTTGAAAACGTCCTTGTGGGTGGTTCCATTCCTAAGGAATATGTACCTGCCGTTAAGAAAGGTGTTGAAGAAGCACTCGATTCTGGTATTAGAGCAGGCTTTCCTGTGGTTGACGTCAAAGTTGAACTCTTTGATGGTAGCTACCACGACGTTGACTCCAACGAAATGGCGTTTAAGATCGCAGGTTCAATGAGCTTCAAGGAAGGAACTAAGAAGGCTAGCCCTATTATCCTTGAGCCTCTAATGAAGACTGAAGTCATCGTACCTGAAGAATGGATGGGCGATGTGATCGGCGACCTTAATAGCCGACGTGGACGAATCACGGGAATGGATGAGCGTAGTGGTATGAAGATCGTTTCGGGAAATGTGCCGCTTGCTGAGATGTTTGGTTACGCAAATGATCTAAGGTCTCGTACCCAAGGTCGTGCTACGTACACCATGGAGTTTAGTCACTATGAACCAGTACCTAACTCAATTGCGGAAGAAATAGTTTCTAAAGCAACTGGTGCATAATTGGCTTTGTTGAAGTTTTTATTATGAACAAAGGGTTCGAAAGGGCTCTTTGCTATTTTGGGAGTATTAAAGATGTCTAAAGAAAAATTTAATCGTGAGAAACCGCACGTAAACATAGGTACTATTGGTCACGTGGATCATGGTAAGACTACGTTGTCGGCCGCGATTACTAAAATTCAAGCGCAAAAATTTGGTGGCCAATACGTTGCTTACGATCAGATCGATAAAGCCCCAGAAGAGCGTGAACGTGGTATTACTATCTCCACTGCTCACTTGGAATATCAAACGGCTGCTCGTCACTACGCTCACGTTGACTGCCCAGGTCACGCTGACTATGTGAAAAACATGATCACTGGTGCTGCTCAAATGGACGGCGCTATCTTGGTAGTGTCTGCCGCTGACGGTCCGATGCCACAAACTCGTGAACACATCCTTCTTGCTCGTCAGGTTGGTGTTCCATACATCGTTGTTTTCTTGAACAAAGTTGACATGGTTGATGATCCTGAGCTTTTGGATCTCGTTGAATTGGAAGTGCGTGAACTTTTGAGCGCTTACAAATTCCCAGGCGATGATACTCCGATCATTCGTGGTTCTGCTTTGAAGGCTCTTGAAGGCGATAAGAGTGAAATCGGCGAAGGCGCTATCCAAAAATTGATGGACGCTGTTGATTCCTATATCCCAACCCCAGAACGCGCTATTGATCAGCCATTCCTTATGCCAATCGAAGACGTATTTTCGATCTCCGGCCGTGGAACGGTTGTAACTGGCCGTGTTGAAAAGGGTATCGTTAAAGTTGGTGAAGAAGTTGAGATCGTTGGTTTCAGACCTACGACCAAAACCACCGTTACTGGCGTTGAAATGTTCCGTAAATTGCTCGATGAAGGTCGCGCAGGGGATAACGTTGGTTGCTTGCTTCGTGGTTTGAAGCGTGAAGATATCGAACGTGGCCAAGTTTTGGCTAAGCCAGGTAGCATCACCCCACATAAGAAGTTTAAGGCTGAAGTGTACGTATTAACTAAAGAAGAAGGTGGTCGTCACACTCCATTCTTTACTAAATATCGTCCACAATTCTACTTCAGAACCACTGACGTTACCGGCACCGTGACCCTCAACGAAGGCGTAGAGATGATCATGCCTGGTGACAATACTCAGATGGAAGTCGAACTCTTGACTCCAGTGGCAATGGACAAAGAACTTCGTTTTGCTATCCGTGAAGGCGGCAGAACAGTAGGTTCAGGCGTTGTTACTCAGATCCTCGAGTAAAATTAGCTAGATTAACCGCCGATTCGGCGGTTACCTGCTTGCAAGATTGCAAAATATATATATAGAAAGAGTGCTCATTAAGTAATAAGGGAAGTTTAAGATGTCCGCGACGAAAATTAGAATTCGCCTTTCAGCCTATGATTGCAAGCTGCTAGATCATTCGGCTCAAGATATTGCAGGGACTGCAAGTCGCACCGGTGCTAAAGTTGCTGGTCCGATTCCGCTGCCAACCAGTATAACAAAATATACCGTCTTGCGTGGCCCTTTTACGGATAAAAAATCCCGTGAACAGTTCGAAGTTCGTACTCATAAGCGTTTGTTGGATATTCATGAACCGACTCAAAGTACATTAGATGCGTTGATGAAGCTTGATTTGTCCGCCGGTGTTGATGTCGAGTTGAAAAGTTAATAGTTCGTTTTGTTGAGCCTTTTGGAGGTTGTGTACCGTTATGGCTACATTTGAAGTTTTTAATTTTGCTGGCCAAAAAATAAGCCAGACTGATCTTGATGATTCTGTGTTTGGTGCGGAAGTCCGCCCCTATTTGCACAGTGAAGTAGTGAATTGGCAACGGGCTTGTGGCCGTGCTGGTACGCAGAGCGCCTTAACCAAGGCTGAAGTAGCGGGCTCAACTAAAAAGCCATTTCCCCAAAAAGGTCGTGGTATGGCACGCCAAGGTTCCGGGAAAAAGAACCCTCACCAAAGTGGTGGTGGTGTTGCTTTTGCTCCGAAGCCTCGTGACTACAGCTTCTCTATGCCGAAATCGAAGAAAAGAGCTGCTTTGGCTTCTGTTCTTAGTGCTCGCGTACAAGAGGGACGTTTCCGTTTGGTAGATGAGTTGGCCTTTGCTGAACCAAAGACTAAGAAAGTCTGCGAATTGTTGGGTAATTTCAATCTAGCTTCTTGTCTTTTGATCGATGAAGACAATAACACTGCTCGTTTGAGTGCTAGAAATCATCCAGAAGTGAAGTTCTTGAAACAAGAGGGCGTTAACGTAGCTGACGTGTTGAGATTCCCTTATTTGATCATGACCGTAGCTGCTGCAAAGAACCTTGAAAAGCGTTTGTTAGGTTAGAAAAAATGTTTGAACAAATCAGTATATTTGAAGTATTAAAAAGGCCGATCCTGACAGAAAAATGTGCCGGTCTTCGCGAAACTCAAAATAAGATCCTCGTGGAAGTAGCTCCTTGGGCGAATAAAGAACAGATCGTTCGTGCCGCCAAGATGCTTTTTGACGTCGACGTTTTGAGTGTTAACACGATGAATTATCGTGGGAAAGTGAAGAGAGTACGTCAACAAGTAGGTAAACGTCAAAATACTAAAAGAGCATATTTGACGCTTAAAAATGGTACGGATGTTGACTTATTCGGTTTAGTAGGACAAGAAGTTGCGCAAGCTGAAGGAAAAGGCGCTTAAGTTATAGTCTTACCGATAACCTTTAGGGGTCCTAGGGTAAGAAAGGAAAAAAATAGTGGCAATTATAATTTATAAGCCAACGAGTGCTGGTCGACGAAATTCCAGCATCAATAGAGATCTTTCTCTGAGCAAGAAAAAGCCTGAGAAAAACCTGGTTAGTGGCAAAAAGGCCATCAGCGGCCGTGGTAATAATGGACGTATCAACGTTCGTTTCCGTGGTGGTGCCCACAAGCGTAAGCTTCGTGATGTCGATTTTGTGCGAACAAAAAATGGCATCGGCGCTAAAGTGATCGCATTCGAATATGACCCAAACAGAAGTGCAAACCTTGCTTTGCTTCAATATGTTGACGGTGTTAAGTGTTATATTCTTGCTCCCAATGATTTAAAAGTCGGCGACATGGTGTATTCCGGTCCTGATGCTGAAATCAAAGTGGGAAATCACCTTCCTCTAAAAAATATTCCTCTCGGTTTACAAATTCACAATATCGAATTGAAGCCTCTTAAAGGTGGTCAGTTGGTTCGTTCAGCTGGTGCCGTAGCTCAGTTGATCGCGAAAGAAGGCGCATACGTAACCGTTCGTATGCCTTCTGGTGAAGTGCGCTTTATCCATAGCGAATGCTCAGCGACTATCGGTCAAGTCGGTAACGTTGGACATGAACTTTGTAAGATCGGTAAAGCTGGTAGAAAACGCTGGTTAGGTTTCAGACCTCACAACCGCGGTGTTTCGATGAACCCCGTTGATCACCCATTGGGTGGTGGTGAAGGTAAGTCTTCTGGTGGTCGCCATCCTGTATCGCCGTGGGGACAGCCTACTAAGGGACATCGTACGAGAAATAATAAGCGTACGGCCAACATGATTATTAAGCGTCGTAAGAAATAAGGTTTAGGAGAGCAATAAAATGGCACGCTCGTTGAAAAAAGGATTCTTTGTTGATCATCATCTGTGGAAGTTTGTAAGTTCTGCTGATGAAGGTAGCAAAAAGAAAGTATATAAAACCTGGTCGCGTCGTTCGACGATTACTCCAGAGTTTGTAGGTGGAACATTTGCTGTCCATAATGGCAAAAAGTTTGTTCCTGTCTATGTAACTGAAAACATGGTCGGTCATAAACTCGGAGAATTTTCTCCCACCAGGTACTTTGTTGGGCATGCTGCTGACAAAAAAGTTAAGAAGTAGGTTTGAGGACGAATAATGGCAACTTTAGAAAAGAAAAAAGCCGTCGATAGAAAAGCGGCTAGAGCAAACGGGCCGGTGAGAGCAAGTCTTCGTAACCTGCCAATGAGTGCTCGGAAAATTCGAGTTATAGCTGACGCTATTAGAGACAAAAAACTTACTTATGCTTTGTCTTTTTTGTCTACGCAGAAGAAAGCTTGTTGTGGTCCACTTCGACGTTTGCTCGAAGCAGCTGCAGCCAATGCCGATGTCCGCAAACTCGATATTGATGAGCTGAGTATCTCACGTATTATCGTAGATAAAGGTCCGCTTAGGAAGCGATTTATGCCACGTGCTCAAGGCCGTGCAACAAAGATTCGCAAACAGACAGCTCACATAGAAGTATTCTTAGGGGCTAACTAATATGAGAAACATTATTTCGACTTTGGAAGGTAGGTAGGGTCAATGGGTCAAAAAGTTAGTCCGATCGGATTTAGACTCGGCATAAATAAGACATGGGATTCTAAGTGGTTTCGCTCTAAAGGCTATGCACAGTGGCTGAAGGAAGATCTGTATATTCGCCGATATGTGAATAAGCAGTGTAAAAGTGCCGCTATTGCCAAGGTTGAGATTGAACGCGCTGCTGATAAGTGCAAAGTGAGCATTCACTCAGCTCGTCCAGGCGTTTTGATTGGCAAGAAGGGCACCGAGATTGAAACTCTTAAGAAGAGCATTCAGAAATTTTCGACGAGTGAAGTATTTCTTAATATTCACGAAGTTCGTAAACCTGAGTTGGATGCAACACTTGTTGCCCAAAAGGTTGCTCAAGAGTTGGAACGTCGCGTTGCTTTCCGTCGAGCCATGAAGAAAGTTATGGCAAGTGCACAAAAGTTTGGTGTTCTTGGCGTTAAAGTTATGTGCTCGGGCCGTCTTGGTGGAGCTGAGATGTCGCGTTGTGAATGGTATCGTGAGGGACGCGTTCCTTTGCATACCTTGCGTGCTGATATCGATTACGGCTTTGCCGAAGCTGATACGACGTATGGGAAAATTGGTTGTAGAGTGTGGCTCTTTAAAGGTGAAGTTTTGCCTGCCGAGAGTGTTGTAGCTACTAAGCGCCAAGCAGCCTAGTTTATTTAGGATTTGATGGATAGAAAAAAATGTTATCTCCAGCAAGATTAAAATATCGAAAGACCCAAAAGGGTCGACTTCGTGGGCCAGCTAAGGGCGGCACTGAAATTAGTTTCGGTTCGGTGGCTCTTCTGAGCACAGGTACCGGTTGGGTGACTGCGAAGCAAATTGAGGCAAGTCGTATTGCCGCTACCCGGCACGTAAAGCGGGGGGCTAAGGTTTATATTCGTATATTCCCTGACAAGCCTATTACTAAAAAGCCTGCTGAAGTCCGGATGGGTAAAGGTAAGGGTAGTGTTGAAGCCTGGGTTGCATGCGTGAAGCAAGGGCGTATTTTGTTTGAAATTGGTGGTGTTGAAGACGCTTTGGCTACAAGGGCTTTGGAACTTGCTGCGGCCAAACTTCCTGTTAGCACTAAAGTTATTTGTTCCTCAACTGAGCTTTAGAGCAAAAGTAGGAATAGGGAGTTGTCTATGGCTAATGAGATACTAAAATTAAATATTGTTGAGCTGAGAGAAAAAGCTGTCGAATTGAAGAAAAAGATCGCTCTTATGCGATTTGATAAGGCGACTGGCAAGATCATTGATACATCGATGCCGCGTAAAACCAAACGAGAGCTTGCGCGTGTTTTGACCAGAGAACGTCAGCTTCAATCGAATTAGAGGATTAGAAAATGAGTCAAGAAAAAACGAGAGGTTTCGGGAGAACGTTGAAGGGTATTGTCTCCAGTGACAAAATGGATAAAACCATTACGGTGACAGTGACCGATACGGTACGTCATGCGACCTATAAGAAGTTCATGAAGCGCACAAAGAAATATCATGCTCATGATGAAAAAAATGAGTGCGGTATTGGCGACTTGGTTCTTATTAAAGAGGCCGCTCCCTATTCCAAGACTAAAAAGTGGTGCCTATCCAAGGTTGTTAGGACACATGAGTCATAGGCTTTAAATTTTAGCGTTATTTTGTTCGGAGTAAATTATGATTCAAGCACAAAGTTGTATGGCCGTTGCCGACAATAGCGGAGCGAGAAAAATTTGTTGTATTAAGGTATTAGGTGGTTCCCATCGCCGTTATGCCTACGTAGGTGATGTTATCGTTGCCAGCGTCAAAGAGGCTTCTCCTGGTTCGAAAGTACAAAAAGGTGCCGTAGTTCGTGCAACTATTGTAAGAACCAAGAAAGAGATTGGACGGCCCGATGGCACTTATATTCGTTTTGACAACGCCGCTGCTGTGCTCGTAAATAAAGACAACGAACCTATTGGAACTCGTATCTTTGGTGCGGTTGCCAGAGAGCTTCGTAGTAAGAATTTTATGAAAATTGTTTCTTTGGCGCCAGAAGTGCTTTAGGTAGGTTTCAAATGAAAATTAGATCGGGTGATTTA
>JBPOIV010000041.1:0-7471 GCA_052034245.1 Myxococcota bacterium | reverse complement strand
TTAAAAAGAATAAGTCTGGGCGAAAACATTCAATATGCAAACCAAGAAATGTTCGCTAAGTTAAAAGAAGACTGCATAATGCCAGTAGAAAACAATGAAATTTATATTATCTCTGATGCTATTTATAATGATCTATTAAATAAACCCACCAAGAATACAAAAATCGTCAATTATATCAATAATTTATCTTTAAATAATTCACAAAAGGCAGCCTTGCTTTCTATTGTTCATGGCGTCGATGAAACAGATGAAAATCTTGTAGACGCGATCAAATCGTTATTCAATAGTTTACATGCCCAACCCCTGGCCATAGCCATTTGCATTTATCTTCGCCATTTTGACGTGCCTTCTGAAGAAATCTCTGCATTTTTATTCTTTGTCAAAGATCTCTATCTGGAGAGAAGTTCTTTTGGAAAAAGGTCGGCACAAACCTATTTTAAACAATTTAAAGAGCTAACGCCGACAACCCCAATAAAGAACGGCGGTTTTTTTCGTGCAGATTTTCCGGTGAAAATGATGCGGTGTTTTTTGCCTTTGTTGAGAAAAACAACTGAAAATCCCGAGGCGGAATTTCTCAATCACGAAAACTTGACTGCAATCTACGAGCGTTATTTGTTGGAAAAGACAAAATAATGGGAAAGAGACTGAAGCAATAAAAAAAAGAGGCAATCCTCGCTGGGGCTCTTGCCTTTTCTTATGTAGAAATTCAGGCTAGGGCTAAGAGGTATAGCAATATGCTTTCACTCATCGAGCATGGTATGAGAGAATTACTCAAGCCCGATCATTATTTTACAAAAGGAAAAAATCATGGCTAAGTCGCAAGATTCCAAAAAAGCAGAAAAGAAAAAACCTCTGAAAACTGCAAAAGAAAAGAAAGCAGAAAAAATTCAGAAAAAACAAAGCAAATAATACCTAATAAATCTTCTGCGCGAAACTTAGAAACTATTGTTTTAAGATCGCGCATTCTTTTTTTCCAAACCATAGGTGTGAGCTATTTATGAAACTTTGGCCTACCATAATACTTGTGCTGCTCAGCGCGTGCGGACCACAATTGCCCTCAAAAAAAATACCGACAAAATCTGAAGATGCTCAGCCTAGAGTCTCGAACCCCAAACTTGATGAGGCTGCACGACATTTGCTTCGTCATCAAGAAGAAAATTTCGATGAAATTTTAAAAGAACTTAAGGAAAATGAGAAAAAAATATCTCATTGGATTTGGTGGGTTTTTCCGACAGATGCCCCCGGCAATAGCGAACCATCCCCCAAATCAAAGGTGAGCATAAAAACCGCAGAAGCAGTGCTTGCGCGAGCCGATCTTAAAAAATGGACTCTTATCTTAGAGCGCATAGCCTTGCTCTTGGAGAAAAACAGCTTAGCTTCCGGTTTTCCCAATCCTCTAATTATGCCGAGTATCGATCACGGGCGCGTGGCCTATGCTTTAGATTTTTGGTTAAGAACAGTAGGCGAAAAAAGTAAAAAATATCCAAGATTCTTTGAAGCTCTACAGCGATTAGATAAATTCAAATGGCGATGATGCTTTATCCACCAGCGCATCAAAACTCTGCATTAATCGAGAGGTTTTGATGCGCTAGAGAATGAATATTGTAAATAATCTCACTAGTTAAAACGGGCAATACGGTTTTCCCATTGCTTAATATTCTAGTTCAAGATGTTTTTTCTTTTCTTATGCCAGCATGATTGCTCACTGCGGCGACGACATCACCAAAACCCTGCACGGGGGCTGGTGAGTTTAAAAACAATATTAGAGGGATTTTTAAGAAAAAATAGACAAACAAAGAGAACTGGCAAAAATCCATAATTTAAATATAAATGGCGCCATTATCTGGCGCCTTGAGCTTATTGTGCGCTGACAGGATTTTCAATACCACATAAGGTGCCGTTAACATCGCATTGAGGAATAATACTAAGATTGCGTTGTCGGCGATTTAAATTAAAAATAGCATTATTCGTGCGGTCATTGGGCGTGCAGCCACACAGCTGACTTGCGCAACATGAGCATTCCACCTCAGACTCAAGTTTGATAATGGCGGCAAGTCCTAGGGGCGAGCATTCAGCAAGACCTTGGCAGGCATCTTCCAATAACTGACGTTCATTGCATTCGCCCGTGCATAGTGTCGCATCACAAGTATAGGCTGCTTGGATTCCAGCGCCATTCATGCAGTTGTAAGCTTCGCACACTGCTAGACAATCAGTACCTGGAGGAACCGTCATCGTGTTGTTGTAGAGTGGGCAGCCGTTGGAGCCGGGCGCATCCGGGATACAAGGCGAAAGCGGCGGCAAGGTGGGAACTGTCGGCGAGAACGCCGCTGACCACACTAAATTATCGCCCAAAACACATTCTTCGGTCGGATTAACCAATGTTGTCCCCACCTGAAATGGTCCATCAAAAAGAGGGCAAGAGCACTCAACAATCCCCTCGGTTTCAGTTCTACGACAAGGCGCAGTCATGCAGCCGGCATAAAGATTTGGTGCACAAGCGGTTTGTCCTATCCCGTCGGTAGGAACGCAATCAAGACTAAAAGTTGAAACTAATTCAGCTTCAGGGATGAAGTTATTCCTATTGATAGCCTCGCAAACCGGCGCTTTGTTGATATTTTCCGAGCCAGAACAGCCACTTCCATCAGCACCACATGCTTGAATAGTATCTTGGTAAATCTCGTAATTAAGAATGGCATTAATATCTACGAAATAAGTTCCATACGGTATTTCAAAACACTTGCAATCAGCAAACCTTCCATCTTCAGAAATACTACATGAAAGATCGATGGAACCATCGCTCGGTCCTGAATAATAGCAAAGAGCATAAGGCCCGCCTTTGCACCAAACAAAATTGCTTTCATCCAAAAGAATGTTGGCATAAGCGGGCAAAGCTTGGCAGCCCTCTTCACCGGGAGTACATTCGCAATCGCTGCCAGTGCAATCTTCTAAGAGATAGGTTGTCGCATGGTCGGGGTCGCTCCAAAAATCATGAGAGTTCGGCACAAAATGTATATATTCATTTCGATCACGTCGATTATGCCCGCGTCCACCTTGGCCAACACCAAAGGCTCCAAATGGAGCTTGTGGTCCAAGAATGGGATTGCTCACCTCTGAAACAAGCTCATCTTCCAAAGTATCGCTTGGACTCAGTTCGGTTTTATTTTCAGCTGTAGTATTTATCGGCGGATGAGCCGTTGTTTTACTATCTTTACAGCCTAAAAAGTTAAGAAGAAATAACGGCAAAAAAAATAAGCGCATAAATGCTCCGATATATATTTTTATAACAGAGCGGGAATGAAAACTTAAATACTGTTAATATTTGACGTGTTTTTTAGAGTTCTCGATTGTTGCATTTTTAGATGCTAGCTTTTGGGAGCTTAGTTGAAATGACGAGATTTTTTGTCTTGTTGTTTCTGATGGCTTTAAATATGCACGCCATGCAGCAAGAAAAAGACGCTTGCAGCGTTTGTGCTTGGCGGGAAGACCTGAGTACCTATAGTAAAGAGCATTTTTTTAATCAGGAAGAGGATCAAAATAAGCCTCCTTTTTGCTGTTATCCTTGCTGTAGCTCAATAAAAACTATTACCGATGGCAGCCTTTTTGGTTGCCAGTTTGAATCCTGCGAGGGCTGTTTGGGGAAGCTTCGCTGTTTTTGCTGCCCTTCCTGTTTTTGCGAATGCAGCACCTTTGATTTTTGCGAATGTCAGCAAGGCACTAAGTCTAAGCTTTATTATTGTGCTTTGGGCTATGAAGATTCCGCTTGTGTGTGGGAACTCTCTGCCTCAGCTTGTTGCTCTAAGCAATGCTTCTCGATGCGCTGCGAGCCATGCCAAAACTTGGAGAAAAAAGATTATTGCAGCACTTTTATGGAGTGCGTTGGTGAATGTCTTATGGCATGCTGTTTTGCTAGTGCTCAAGCAATTGTAGGACCAGATTAGCGTTCTCTTATAGAATTGAGGGATGAATTTCTTTCTACGGTCTCTTTAGTTCTACGTAGCTAAAGGAGGCGCAGAGTGAAATTTATTATTACATTGCTGTTCGTATTTACAGGGCTTAGCGGCATAAGCCAAAATCCTCTAACGCATGTCTATGTAGACGCCGACAATACTCTTTGTCATACCGAAAGTTTGAAAATGAATGTCAATTTAATGAGAGCGCTAAGCTTTTTTGGCATTTCGGTCGTCGATATGATTACGCGCATGGACTATCGAGGCATGCCCGGCACCAAAACTTGTTTTCGTCAGTTAATAAAAGAAGAACTGGAAAATGCTGTACCCTCGGTAAAATTTGGGTCTATTTACACTCCACATGATGAGGCCATAGCGCGTACTGTGCCAGAATGGCAAATGGGCATGATGTATAAGCACTTCATGGCGCCTATAGAAAAAGAATTTCTTAAACTCTTAAGAAGCGAAGAATTTCTGTTTACCTCACAGCCTAATGCTATGGCTTTACGTAGTGAGCTTTATCGGAAATATCGTTTGAAAGATGCACCCAAAGATTGGAAAATCTCTACGCAGGATACTCACGCAAGGCTCAATAATTGCCTCCGCCGAAACAAGCTTTTTTATGAAGAATTTCCTCCTGAAGGATATTCTCCTATAGATTGGGGAAATGCCCACAAAGGCCATGTTATGTCTCGTCTCATGTATGAGGAGATAGCTAAACATCCCCATCCGAAAAACCACTTCGTTATTTTTATCGATGATTGGGTAAAAGAACGGGACGATGTATCGAGATCGCTACGAGCGTCGAATATACCACACCTTGTCATGGTGCCTCCGTACATGCGTGATGCTTTTCTCGGAAACTCAATTTATATGCCGATTGGTATGTTTATTTTTGAACTGGCCGTTAATCTTAAGCGTTTGCCCCATTTTGGGGACGACGATTTTGCCATCGTTTTGGACATGGCTGAACAAGATAGTGAACAAAAATATTATCAATCTGCCATGTTTTTATTGGGCTTGCTTCATCGCTCATTTCCGAATTCATCTGCCATTATCGAGGAAAAAATACTCGAAGTGCTGCCCTTTGATCCGAATCCTTCTAGCATTTTTGAGCAGGAAGCATTTAAGGAAATTGATATTTTATCGGAGAATATTGTTGAATATTCTTCGGCTAAGAATCATTGGGTATATTTGACAGACATATTTAACTATCAAATTCAAATCCATAAACTTTCAACACCTCCTTCTGAACAACCCGAAAAGAAAGGAATTGAAGTCAAAAAAAATACATCTTTTCTACAAAAAATAGGGAGATGGGTTGGACTTTCCTCCAAAGAGTCATGAGCTTGCTTTTCATGCTTTCTATAAAAATGAAGCTAACCAATAAGAAACTTTTAGGCTGGCACTACGATTATCTCCTTCCAAGGAGTTGCTATGGCACATCGAAGAATACTTAGACTATACGTCTTTCTTTATGCACTCTCATTGAGCTTTTCTCTTCACGCCAACTCCGATAAAACCCCGCTCGCGAGGGGATATGGTGGAGCCGTCGCGACCATTAATGAACTTGCTTCTAAGGCCGCTCTCAAGGTGCTCAATGAAGGAGGAAATGCAATCGATGCTTCCGTCGCAGCGGCCGCGGTCCTAGGCGTAACCGATCCCTTTAGTTGTGGCATTGGTGGAGGTGGCTTCATGATGATTTATCTAGCCAAAGATAAACGGGTCATCAGCATCGATCATCGTGAAACAGCGCCAGCGGCCATCGATTCTTCTCTTTTTCAACAGCAAGGAAAAGACATTGATTTTGAAAAAGCCAAGGCCAGTGGCCTTTCTATCGGAGTTCCAGGAACGGTTCGAGGATGGCACGAAGCACTCACGCGCTTTGGCACAAAGGATTTCGCCACTCTTCTTGCACCAGCAATTGAAATCGCTGAGCGCGGCTTTGCCATCGATGCCAATTTTCATCGCATAAATAAAATCAATGAAAAAAAATTCGCTCTCTTTACGAGTTCACGCGATTTGTACCTGAAAAATAATCAGGCCCTAGCCCTTGGTTCTCACTTCAAAAATCCTGACCTTGCGCGCGCATATCGCGAAATTTCTAGCCACGGTGTTCGCTATTTTTACGAGGATAAACCCGCGAAGGCCATTGTTGCTAGCGTTCAACATCCACCTACGGTTAAAGGACAAAGCGTTAGGGGTGGCAGCATGAGCATGGCAGATCTTGCGAATTATGAGACGCGTTTACGTTTACCGATTCAGTCGACCTATCGTGGTTATGCTATTTACGGCATGAATTTGCCGAGCAGTGGCGGTATTTCTATCGCCTTAGCGCTTAATATTCTTGAAGGCTTTGATCTATCAAGCATGCCGCGCGAAAAAGTGGAGCACCTATACCTCGAAACGAGCCGACTCGTTTTTGCCGATCGGAATGCCTATTTAGCCGATCCTGAATTCGTTGAAGTTCCGATCAAAGGATTGCTGAGCAAAGAATATGCGGCTATTCGTCGGAAACTTATTTCCGAAAGCAAAGCTAACAACAAGATAGTTTCTGCCGGCGATCCTTCTTTTTTCATGGGTGAGCAAAAGTCTCGAATAAAAATGGGGCCGCTGGCCATGGCGTCCTTCTCTGAAGAAAGTAGTCATACCACCCATTTAACCGTAACTGATCGCGAGGGAAACATCGTCGCTTATACCTTCACTATCGAAGATTGGGGCGGTAGCGGCATTGTTGTGCCTGGCTATGGTTTTTTGCTTAATAATGAGCTTACCGACTTTAATTTTTCCCAGCCCCGCGCAAATTTGCCCGCAGCTCGCAAACGTCCTCGATCAAGTATGACTCCGACATTGGTTATGAAAGATGGAAAACCTGTGCTTTCGCTCGGAAGTCCCGGTGGCAGTACTATTATCACTACGGTTCTTCAAACCTTGGTAAATTTTTTTGATATGAAGATGTCGCTCGCCGATGCGCTCGCAGCTCCCCGCATGAGTGAGCAAAATAAGGGCAGCACGCAGATCGAGCCTACTTATTCTCAAACAGCAGCTTCAAAGGCCTTGCTTAAGATGGGCCATCAATGGGCCAAAGTCCCCAAAGAAATTGGGGCGGCGAATGCTATTTTTTTCAACGATGATGGCTCGGTGATAGCGATAAGTGAGCCAATGCGGCACGGTGTTGGTGCGGCCCTGGTACAAAGTAAAATTCCGCTCGCAGTTGTTGACGCAAAGAAATAAAAAACTAGCGAATAAGCACGATATCCTGCCAATTATTTTTGTTGCATTCGTTTAAATAAGATCGGAAATAAGAGGTTATGACAGAAGCCTGAAGATCGCCCTGATTTTTATTCAGATAATCGAAACTAAAAACGATATATGCATTGTAAAAAGAATCATTATTTTTTAAAGGCGCGCCGAATTTTTTGTGTACTGCGTACAGAAATAATTCTTCGGCCAATTGTTTATTTTTTACATGATTTGAAAAGCATGTTTACCTTAAAAAGATTGGCCATTAAAAAATTCCTAGG
>JBPOIV010000084.1:0-2158 GCA_052034245.1 Myxococcota bacterium | reverse complement strand
ATAATTAAACTAAACATCAAGATTAAATTTTAATCGTTTATATTTAAATATTTAAACAACTACTCCATTCGTTTTTTAATCGTCAAATAATGCATAAATGCGATGTAGGTACTTACTCCCCATAACGCAAATAAAAGTATAAAAATTAAAAAACTCAAGGCCCAACTATGAAACAAACCCAAAGGCCATGCCAAAAAAACTATAATTAAAACATATTTCATTGCGAGCAATTTCTTTTTAGCTTCTAAAAGTTCTCTCTCAGAATTATTAGTTTTGTTCCTCATACGCGCGCCTCATTTCACAAATAAAGAGCAAAATCACCGTCTCGCTCCCCTAAGGAGGACATTAGCCAACAACTAATGCCTTTCCTGTGGGGGTAGTAATGGCAAGCGCCACATTCACTTTTCTACGCATCATGTTCTTTGGTGCCCTTCTTCCAACTTCCATGCTTCACGCCTCTTATGCTCCCGCTCCTGATTTAAGCGGAAAAGATCTCGAAAAACGTTGCGATGAAAATATCCGCAAAGCCTCTGAGATTAAACGTGCTTTACAGCAAAATCAGGCACAAGCATCGAATCAAGCTTTATACCTTTATAATGAGATTAGCATCATATTAAGCCCAAGCCTGAATGAGGCTGGTTTACTTCGCGAAGTGCATCCAGACGCGAAAGTACGAAAAGAAGCAGGAAATTGTGAACAAAAAGCTTCCCAATTTTTGACGGATCTTTCGCTTGATTCAGCAATATATCAAGCCATTCTAGCCTCAGATGAAAGAAGCCTCGATGAAGCTGGCCAACGCATGCTCAAAATTACTCTGCGCGATTTTAAACGTTCTGGTGTTGACCAAGACGATGCTAGTCGTCAGCGCATCAAAGAACTCCGAGACGAACTTGTGCTTCTTAGCCAATCTTTCGGCGAAAATATCCGCAAAGACACTTTTTACATAGAGCTAAAAGATCGCACAGAACTTGAGGGTTTGCCTGAAGACTACATAAACAGCCATCTCGATGCTGACGGAATATATCGCATCAGCACTGAATATACGGATTATACGCCTTTCATGGAATATGCAAAAAACGCGAGTGCCCGAAAAGCACTCCGCTTTAAATATTTGAATCGTGGCAAAGATAATAAAGATGTTTTAAAAACGATGATCGAAAAACGCCACGAGCTCGCAAAGATGCTTAATTATCGGAGTTATGCCGAATACATAACCGAAGATAAAATGATCAAAAATCCCGAGGCTGTTCATCTTTTCATTGATCAAATTGCAGATCTCGCAAAACCAGGGGCAGATGCTGAGTACAACGCTTTACTTAATTTCAAACGTGAAGAAGATTCTTATGCCACAAGAATTGAAGGTCATGAAAACGCTTATTTGCAAGAAGCTTACAAAAAAGCGCACTATCAATTTAACTCCCAAGAAGTGCGGCCTTATTTTTCTTACAATAAAGTACGGGACGGTCTGTTAAATCTCACCAGTCATCTGTTTGGCATTCATTATGTGCGCGTACACGATGCTAAAGTTTGGCATAACTCGGTCGAAACTTATGATGTTTTCGATCAGTCAGGAAAAATCGGCCGTATTCATCTCGATATGTTTCCGCGAGAAAACAAATATTCTCATGCGGCTCAATTTCCCGTCATCAGCGGCCTATCCGATCGTTATTATCCAGAAGGCGCCTTGGTCTGCAATTTTCCTAATCCTGCAGACGATGGCATAGCCTTGATGGAGCACTCTCAAGTACAGACTTTTTTTCATGAATTTGGTCATTTGATCCATCATATTTTTGCGGGTCGACATGAATGGCTCGCCTTTTCAGGCGTTGCCACTGAATGGGATTTCGTTGAGGCACCATCACAATTATTAGAAGAATGGGCATGGTCATATGAAGTTTTGAAAAATTTTGCTCATCACTATCAAACGGGGGAAGTCATTCCTTCAAAGATCGTGCAAAAAATGAAAGCGGCCGATGAATTTGGTAAGGCTTTGGCTGCACGACAACAAATGTTTTATGCGGCACTAAGTCTGAACTACTACGATCGCGATCCCAGCACTTTCGATGTCATGGGCCTCTTAAAAGAGCTCCAAGCTCGCTATAGCTATACGCCTTACGAAGAAGGTACGCACTTCAACTATAGCTTTGGTCATCTCGAT
>JBPOIV010000273.1:0-6469 GCA_052034245.1 Myxococcota bacterium | reverse complement strand
GTGAATCAGTAATGGGGGTATAATCGCGAGAAGTCATAGCCTTCCTCGAATGGATTCGGTGCTCTAAAAGAGTTATCGACGAGAAAGGCGGAAGTTTGCGTTAATAAAATTTTTAAGAAATAGGACTAGAATAGTCGCCGCTTTAATGAATACACAAGGTGAAACTTTCTCTTTTCGATGGTGAAAATTCTATGAAAAAGTCATTGGCAATTTTTATTCTTGGCGCCTTTTTCTTTGCGTCCTTCTCTTTTGCCGAAGAACGTTGGGAAGAGCTGAGTGGTACGGAAGCTTTGCGGGTATATATGGAAATCCAGCAGCAAATTAGCGTCCAAAATGAGGAGGGTTGGAACCAAATTGTTCTTTCAGTCAAAAGATTAATCGATGATAAAAAAATGCTTTTTAAAATCGAAGGCGGACTTTCAAAAGGTTGCACCTATAAAGGTCTCTATACGATCACTATTGGGGGAACGCTTGTCGAGCCCAAAGATGCACCTCCCTATTATGAATATCAGGCAGTAAAAAAGACTGAGTTTTAGTAAAGAATCCGATTGGTCTTTTTTTGCCATTGCTCAAAGACCACTAGCGCTTCTTTATGCATCATTTGTGTCATGGGGATAGCGCGCTCAGTGGGCTTTTTGGCGAGCTCATCATAAAAAAATTGGTCATCAAAATTAATCGCGGCTGCATCAATACGGGTGGCCGCAAAATAAATCTTATCAAGACGAGCCCAATAAATGGCGCCAAGGCACATGGGGCAAGGCTCGCAACTGGTGTAAATTTCACACCCTTCTAAAGAAAAATTTTGTATTTTTTGACATGCTTCACGAATGGCAACGATCTCTGCATGAGCGCTTGGATCTTGAGAAGACGTTACGCAATTAGAACCTGCACTGATAATTTCATCGCCTTTCACAATCACCGCGCCAAATGGCCCGCCTTTATTTGCTTGCATCCCTCTTTGTGCTTCTTCTATCGCTTTTTGCATGAATTGCTGATTCATAGTGTCCTTCACTAAAAGCCTTAAAATGCTCAGGCATCAATACTTTTAGTATTTCCTCTGGTGTCGCAGGTATCGGCAGCGATTGCAGAGAATGTGCTAAGCGATAGCTCAAAGCATTTTTTATGGCGTTCCACACAGAGAAGCATAGCATCAAAGGTGGCTCACCCACGGCCTTGGTGCCACGGATATTTACTTGATTGCCGTGGTTGTTCACCAAATCGATAATGAATGTACGCGGAATATCGTGAATACTCGGAATTTTATAAGTGCTCGGCGAATGAGAAAGCAGTAAGCCTTTGTCATCATAATAAAGTGCTTCGCTCGTTACCCAACCAAGCCCTTGAATAAAAGCGCCGGCAATTTGTCCTCGATCCAAAGCTTCATTAATGGGCACACCTACGTCCATTAAAATATCGGAGCGCAAAACTTTGACTGCTCCGGTCCACGGATCGATCTCGACTTCTGAGGCTGCAACTCCTTGCGTAAAATAAAGAAAGGCATTGCCCTGGCCGGTTATTTTATTGAAATCAAGATGAGGAACTTTATAAAAACCATACTCGCTCAGTGCTACGCGACTTAAATAGGCATTATCAACGAGGCGCTCGAAGCTTAAAAAACGCTCTGGATGGGATGCCCAAAAAACGCGATTATCTGCAAAAATTATTTTGGCTTTTTCTGCACTCTCTTCGGAAAGCTCATCGGCTGAAGCAAAGGCTGCTGTTTTTTCTGGCCATTTTTCTTCTTCAAGCTCCATCATTTGCACGAATATACTTTCGAGACGCTGTTTGATTTTACTGACGGCAATAACTGCCGCCGTGGCGTTTAAATCAGTGCCACTTGATGCAGCGGTTGGCGAAGTATTGGCACTTTTATCGGTAGCGGTTGGAAGAATGCGTACGCGATCTTCGCTCAGTCCCAAAGTTTCGGCGACGAGAGTTTTTATGCGAGCCTGTACTCCTTGGCCCATTTCAACGCCGCCGGTCGCCACTTGAACGCTGCCGTCGCGCAAAATATGCGCGAGAGCGTGGCCTTGGTTGAGAAAACGCGTGGTGAAAGAAATGCCAAATTTTATGGCAGTGAGCGAAAGCCCGCGAGGAAAATTATTCGGGTCTTTGTTCCACTCATTGATAATTTCGCGACGCTGGCGATAAGAGCAACGTTCTTCTAAATCGGCGAAGAGTTCAGGCAAAAGATTATTTTTTACTTCTTGCCCATAAGGAGTGGTGTTGTTGTTTCCTTGATAACAATTGAGTTTGCGCACATCGAGGGCATCCATTCCTAAACTAGCAGCGATCTCTTCTATGACATGCTCAATCATCGCCACGCCTTTGGGGCCTCCAAATCCACGAAATGCAGTATGCGAATGAAAATTGGTGCGGCATACTTGGCCGTTGAATTCTGCATGGGGAATGAAATAGGCATTGTCTGCATGCGCGAGAGCACGCTCTAGGATTGCGGTAGAAAGGTCCGCATAGGCACCCCCATCGCCATAAAATTGTGCCTTCAGTGCGAGAATTTTGCCGCTTTCATCGAAGCCAACATCATAGGAAACTTGATAAGGATTACGTTTGCCGGTGATGATCATGTCATCATCTTTATTTAAAACGAGACGTGCGGGCCGTTTGGTTTTGTGCGCAACCATGGCTGCATAAACGGCAAAAGGGGCTGCTTGAGTTTCTTTGCCTCCGAAGCCACCGCCTAGGCGCTGGGTATGACAGACCACTGAAGCAAAAGGGATGCCCAAGGCCTCAGCGACCAAACTTTGTGTTTCGGTAGGATGTTGGGTGGAAGAATGTACTTCGAAATGGTTATCTTCTAAGGGATAGACAATGGCGGCTTGATTTTCGAGATAAAAATGATCGGCGCCTTTGATAATTAGTGTTCCTTGCAAACGCTTCGGCGCTTTTGAAAGATGAGTCTTACAATCGCCCCGGGTGATGCTTTTTTTCTGCCCAATAAATTGAGAATTTTTGACTGCATCATCGATAGAAAGAATGGGCGTTTCAAGGGCATAGTCTATCTTAACTTTTTTTAAGGCTATTTTAAGCTGCTCTTTAGTTTCAGCGCCTAAAACCGCGACCACTTCACCGACATAATTCACTTCTGATGCTGCAATAAGGGGCTGCTCACAAATAATTGAACCCCAAAGATTATGATGAAGATCGCAAGCCGTGAGAACACACACGATGCCGGGTATGCGCAGTGCTTCAGCGTAATCAATGCTGAGAATTTTCGCTTTAGCGTGAGGACTATAAAGGAGCCCCACATGAAGCTCATTATGCATAAAAGGGCGGTCGTCGATATAAATTGATTCGCCTGCCACATGAAGATGCGCTGAATCGTGCGGAGCACTGATGCTTTCCTTTAGAATTTGAAGACGGCTCATACATACTCCGAGCAAAAGCGCATAAATAAATTATCGGCGAGCATTCTACGATACGTTGCGCTGCCTCTAAGATCGCTTTGGGGGCTGATTTCTTGCTGCACTAATTGACGAGCCTCGTTGATGTGCTCGGAATTTAATTCTTTGCCGCGTAGAAAATTTTCTACGCCAAGCAATCGTTTAACCGTAGGTCCAATACCCCCAAAAGCAATTTTACTCTCAATTATTTTTCCACTTTCAAGCTGCATGAGAAAAGCGCTATTAACGGTTGCGATATCGAGATCTCGTCGCTGCGAGACTTTGTTGAGGGCCAGGAGTTCGGATTTTTTCGGCGGAAGAAAACTTAGATGGCTAATATATTCATCCACGGCCAAATCTAGTTTTTTGTAAGCGATAAAGAAATCGCTCATTGCTATCTCACGCGTGCCGCGCAGACTTCGTGCATGAACTTTTCCATCGGCGATCATCATAAATGGAATCATGTCGGCAATCGGAGATGCGTTGGCGATATTGCCTGCCAGGGTGGCCATATTTTTAATCTGAGGAGAAGCAAAAATATTGATGAAGCGGGCCAGGGAAGGGATGCGCGTTTTAACAAATTTTCTCAAACTTTCTAGGTTGAGGCGAGCGCCTACCATAATACGCCCTTCTTCTTCTTTTATTTCATAGAGCTCCGCAATGAGCTGAAGGCTGAGAATTTTTTGCAGCTGCAATTTATCTTTGTTGATATGCACGCCCACGTCAGTAGCGCCAGAAAATAAGCGGAAATTTTCTTCTGCAAGAAGCTTATCAGCATCTTGCAAAGTACGTGGTGCTTCAAAATGATAGCCTTCGCCCTTCATGCTGATAGGAATGCATCGAGCATTCTTGAGTTCTTCACACTGTTCTTCCTTAACGAAACGGGCAGTCAGAGAGGGAATGTTTTTGGCCGAAAGTTCAGCGGCTGCATCAAGAAAAGGCTGATAGCCCGTGCAGCGGCAAAGATTTCCTGTGAGACAATTTTTAATTTTTTGCGCGCTGCATGCTTTTTGTTCTTCAAAACAGGCACTCATCGCCATGACGAATCCAGGCGTACAATAGCCACATTGGCTGCCATGTTTTTCTAAAATAGCTTCTTGCACCAAGGAAAGCTTTTTATTTTCTTTGAGCGCTTCGATGGTGATGATAAAGGCGCCATCAAGCTGCATCATTGGCACAATGCAGGCATTGATGGGTACAAGTTGGCTATCGATTCCGGGTCTAAAAATGAGAATAGTGCAAGCGCCGCAATCTCCTTCGGCGCAGACTATTTTTGTACCACTCAAGTTTTTTTGATAGCGCAAAAAATCGGCTGCCATCATAAAACAATCTTTCTCGCTGATTAATTGCTTCTGGCCATTTAAAAAAATCACGAGATGATTGCGACTTCTTTCCATCGGCGCCTCAGCTGACCGGGCGAAAAGATAAATAGGCTCCGGTCAATGCCAAAATGAGTCCCATGCCGCGGCTTAGAGAAAATGCCTGTTGGTTTATTGCCACGTCAATAAAAAAACTGGTGGCGATTTGACCTGCAAGCATGATTAAGACCGTCGAGAAGGCTCCAATATTTTTCATCGTCAAAGGCACCATGAGGACCAAGGTGAGCCCCATCGCGCCCGGCAAAATATACCAAAAACGAAATCCTGCTTGCGACTTAAACTGCAAAGCTTGATTAAATCTTTCAGGAAAGAGCCAAATGATGAAAAAAAACAAAGCCGTGAGCGAAAAACCAACCAGCGCATTCAAAAATACCGCCATCGCCATGCCATGATCTTCACCAATGGCGCGGTTTAAAGTTGGTTGTAAAACGACGATAGCGCCCAGACTCAGGCCGACGAAAAAAAATAAGTTCATGATAAGCCCTGTTCGCAATGACGATATATGAGCGTGCAACAATGTCGCTTAACTGTTCTTAATCGTATTTGCGAGCCTAACAATGCCGGCTTCTCACTGACTAAGAATTGTTCATAAGAGGGCCTTCAGGATGTTCAATACGATCAATATCGAGATCTACATCTAGCTCTGGCCAATGAAAATGACTTTTGCCATGAATCTCTACCTTACAAATTTGATGAATGGTTGCGTCTTTAAACCAGGGAAAATCAGAGAAAATATAGAATTCCCTTTCTTTGGCAAAAAGCCGAAAACCAAATTAAGAGACATCCATGACTACAGTTACTGCCGAAGTGTTTTTTTCATGCTTTGGCGATTTCTGTCGCATGCTTTGCTGTTAAATCCTGCAATTCTTTGAGTTATCTGAGTTTTGCTTAAGCGAAAGGACAAATTTTTAAAAAATATGTGCTTGGCCTCGTCATAGGGACGAGCAATGCGGGGTGGGCATCCAGGGCTGCTGGCTCGTCGCCTGGATTGCCGCGCCTTCGGCTCGCAATGACGATGAAAGACGCTTTTTATCTAGACAATTACATTTTACTTCAACAAAACTCAGGTTGAGTTATTTTTTTGAGAGGCCTTCAAAATTGGCTAAAGTCACCACAGGCTCGAAGCAAAATTTCGCTTCTCCATCTGTTGATGGAGATATGTACATGCATTCCCGCATCTAACACCTCATATTCTAAGCTGCCTTGGTGTTAACATGGCGTTCTTGTGCTATAAAGATGATATGAAAACCCTCTATTTTAAAATAATAATGTTCTTGTTTTTATCTGCTTGCAAAGGTGGTGATTTAGACAGTAAATCATCAGTTAATTCTGTAGTCCCGCCTTCTCAAATTGCGGCCCCCACCAAAGCCAAAGATTTTAGCGATGACAATTATTTTAGCGATCGCGCACATTGGGGTGAATATCGGCAATTTGTCGATTTTAGTGGCTCGCTCACGCTAGGTGAAGACCCGCGTGTGGATGATTATTATAAAATTAATCTGCCGCGATTTGCCCAAAATTATGTGCTGTGGCGAGTAAATCACGATGGCTCATGCTGGATTCAATCAGCAATGGTCGTGATAATGCATGGCATTTTATCTTTAGAAAAAAGCCAATTTGAAGAAGCTCTCCTCCGATGGAAAAATTACGCGGCCAAGCTTAGCGAAGAACACCTTGCTTTTAAAAAAT
>JBPOIV010000045.1:0-7986 GCA_052034245.1 Myxococcota bacterium | reverse complement strand
GGTTGGTCAAGGATTAACATAAGACCTATTATGGGTTCGGCTTCGCGAGTAAAACCAGGACCAAAGTCGTTTTAATGGCACATTAGCTCAGAAATCATGATTTTTGGCGAATTACCGCCAAGGACCGCGTGAAGTATAAACGGCCTAAGTCCTCTATTATTGCATATCGTCCATGAATAGATCAGCCTCTTCCTCATAGCACACTGTATATTCATCCGGCTTAAATACCTGTGGCGGGGCTGTTGTCATTTTTAGTGACTTCAAGATGCTCGTTATCACCCTTGCTTCCTTTATGAAGGAAATTATCTACATGCGGGAAAAGCACCGAGGGCAGCTCAACACGTCAATATCAAACACGCGCCACATCAGATCGGCGAACTTAGGTCTACATATCTTGCTCTTTAAGTCGTCGCTACTTTTTTCTGTGTGGGACAGCAATTCACCTCTTAGTTCTGCGTTCGGGCCAAGAAAACCGTGATATCTTATTTGATTTTTTCGTGGTGCTGGAATTAGTGCCACCAACCTTTCAAGTAAATCAAAAGGCGAAAGCAAAATACTCGACGTTCCGTCTCGCCACGTCGTTTTTAATTGCAGAATCAAATTCTTGCCATCGGGTGCCAATTGGAGTCGATGAGAAGATAATGGAGGACGACCCATGTAGCGTAAAATACGCTCAAGTCCTCGGCGGTCATGAGCCTCGGTTGCCGGCGAAGCATGAAGGTTAAAGCCGAGCACAGTTCCCTCTTCATAAATATCTGTCTTAATGAGCTCAGGGGATATTAATCTTAAAAGTGGCTTACCTGAATTTATGCCGAGCGCGCTTAAATATCGAATCGATGCTGCATAGCACTTGGCCAGCATAGGTTGTTTATCCAATAGACTGTCACATTCCAGGTCGTGCATGCGCGCTTCAAGGTAATGATGCACACGGTTGGCAATCTTTATGGTTATGCGCCTTATCTCGGCGGGTCTAGGACTAGGGACACGAATAAATTCTATTTCGTCTTTACCATATTTTACATAGGCACCATCACTCACTTGACTATGGAGATGAACGTTTAGATTCAAGGCCGATCCAAAGCGTTGAATGAAAGTCACGGCACCAGGATAATAGGCTTGAGCGTCAAGGGCCTCTCCCCCGCTCCTCTTTGCTTTCTTTCGCAAATAAGAAAACAACGAGGCGGTGAATGCTCTCACCACGAAGTTTAGAGCCTCATTGTCATAAGCGATCAGATACCGAAGCGGAGATCGATCACCAGCCAGCCTATTGCATGAAGACTTTGATAACTACCGGCTAGTAAAAAATGCAGTTGAAAAATTTCTGGCTACAGGTGAATAAATTGCAAATTGCAGCGCATCCAGAATCAGTTTTTCGAGTGGGGCAAGGAGACCCTTGGGTTATACGCCCACCACGAGGGCATAATCGTTTTGATATTTTTGATCCTGAAGAATCAATAATGACTCTTTATACAGGCGAATCTGCTGAGCCAGCTTTGGCCGAAGTATTAGCACCATTCAGACCAGATCTTGAGACTATTGCCGCGGTAAATAAAATCCCTTGCGACGATAATAAAATCCCAGCTGCAGGCAAAGTGCCGAGAGATTGGTTAGCTGAGCGACGCATGGGACAGGCCCAAATTCGACAAAGCGCAATAATAATCGATATTACCGACCCAAGCACTATTCAAGAACTAAGAATGGAGCCTCAATTAGCCCAACAAGCACTTCAAGGCGGGTTCAATGATTTGGATGATTCATCTCTAAAAGCTAGTGATGACAAAGGACGCCACTTAACCCAAAAAATTGCAGCTCATATTTATAATTTAGGCCACACAGGCATACGTTATGAATCACGACTCGGATCAAGTTACAAATGTATCGCAGGTTTCGTTGCTTTGAGTTCAAACGATATAGTTTCATCGGAATTTTTGGAGCACATTGGGTCGATAGAACAAATCTCTCCCCGCGATCCTGCTTTGCAAAAGGTGGCTTCAATAATGAACCTCAAACTTCCCTTGGTTGTTGTTTAGAGAGTTGAAAAAAGCTCCAGCCTTATAGAAAAAGGAGGAAATCATCCTCCTTCTTTTCAATAACGCCTTTTGATCTTCAATGATTCAGATCCGCCCTCGATCTAACCAAATGATTTGCCCCCCACGGAATCGCATATTCATTCACCACATCAGCTTGGTTAAAGTCCCTAGTAATCAAGCTAAGCCCATCAACAACCGCGTCAAATCCATTGCTCTTTTTCCTAAACTCAACCTTTAGCTCAGTCCACTGCCAACCTGGGCGAACGTTGACAAAATCGGCAAGTTTAATTTTCGCCAAAACAGCTTCATGTTGATTTATCACTATCGCTGATTCTCGAGGAACTATGACAGCTCCGGTTTGATTTTTAGCTAAGTCATATTCCACGTATTCGATCTCAATTTTCTCCAGAGGAATTTCAAAATAAGTTTCATTCAATTTCACTCGAATCGATTTTTTCAATTCAAGTTTCGCAGAAATAGCTTGGGAATCGGAATTGAAGATAATAGCGTGGCCCAATACGATTCCCTTAATAAGAAGATCGCCAAACAACACAGAGCTGCTTTGAGGAGCTCCTGCGGCATCATCAGGTCTTCGATGTGCGTCATAACGCATCGAATTCATGTCGACGCTAATAGGTGGAGAGAGCAAGTTGAGAGAAAACTCGACTTTATGATTGCTTGCGTTGCCAGCTTGATCTATCGCCCAGATACTTAGGCAATAGTTTCCGGTATGTTTTAAATTACCAATGATGGGAATTTCGTAAGTACCGTCTTTACCTACCGATTGTTGATTCGCCTGCTCGAGCAAAGCACATTGTTCGCCAAAAGCGTATTTTACTTCGGAAATCCCAATGTCATCGCTAACATGCACCGTATAGCTCGGAGCAGTTTCTATATCATCGACCCGACTTAACCACCTCGATATAGTAGGGGCCTTTTGCCAATCAATTGAGGTGGAACTTCCAACTGGCTCAACCTTATAACTAGGAGCCTGCTCATCCTCTACAAAATTAACTTTATAAGCTGTTGTCTCCTGCAAATAGGATTTTTGTGGCACGCCATCAACAGCACCTAGAATTACTGGAGGCTTATCTATTGGCTTTGGTTTCTCTATTTCAGGAAATAGCTCCGGTTGCGTTTCATTTGCGACAGAATCTATCAATGAGCCAGGTTTTTCAAGTTCAGTTTTACTATCTGATTTAAGTTTATCTTGTCGTTGCAGATGTTGAGAATAAGCACGAATAGCCTCAGACAAATTCCTCCTCATAGTATAGCTATCGAGCCTAATGTGATGATTATTTCCTACATAGACCGATGCAGCCGCAGCATTCCGACCATCAAAAATTCTGTCCGATAAATCTTCACTCAGAGCTACCACCAAATCCATGACACTAATTACAACGCCCTTTTGTGCGAGACGAGCGCTGAATTCTTTGGCGATTTAAGCCAAACCTCCGTGTGCTAAATGCATCGTTGATCGTGGGGCATCTACTTCGAGGGTGTCTTTCTCAATATCAAAAAATTCTTGGCGTCGAACGTCTAAAAAATTGGTCGATTTGCCCGTCAAAAAATAAGAAATATGCGCAAAATCGACATTAATACGATCAATATCTTTCAACTGAATAATGCTCTTATCCCAAAATCCTCGATCAGCCATCACGCGCGCAACGGCCATAGTAGTCCAGGCGTTAATATTGGTCTTCTCGGGCATTTTAATATGCGTAATCGCAGAGCGGAGTTCTTGAGAAGGTTTAATGGCAACCATCTCGCCGGTGGCAAGATCTCGATAAAGACCACCGCTGGTAGTGAGCAATAGCGGGCCCTCATATTCAGTCTTAAGCTTTAGAAGGAAGTGGCATCTCGATTACTAATGGTCTCTCCGATTTTATCGCCCTTCTTGAGACCTGAGAACTTATGAGCAGCAATGGTTGCGCCTGATATCGGAGTGCCAAGCTCGGCTATGCCGCTAAAAGCATACTCGGATTTGGCAAGCTGCTTCACCATTATTGGATCTTGGTAAGGGATGTCCTGACATCCAATTATGAATATCCATAATGACGAAACTACAATGCGCTTGAACATTATATCTCCTAAAAATACTCCGATGAGTCTTTGATCTTACACAAAGATGTCGCGCGATTTAAAGAGATTTTATAGCTTATCGACAATTACAATCGGAGATAAACAAGCAGTCAGTTGGCAGTATCGGAGCTAGATTAGAAAACCCGCAAGTTGGCAGCTGTCAAAAAGACAGAGACTCTGAAATCTCCGATGACGTCAGCTGTCAGTGCTATCAATAGTATCGATAATTTCTTCTTATCATTTCCGGATACCATGACTTTGCATCACATTTAGTTGCAACTCTCATGTCATTTAATATCTTAGCAATTTTTCTTAAACTGAATCCTTGTGCGCGAAGTTCTTGCACGACCAAAATAACTCGCTGCTCAACTTTATCATCAATCAAAAAATTCTTCCGAAACCTCTGAAACGGGGTTGAGAAGGATTTCCATGATGGTGATATGGCTCGCGAATGGGAATACCAAATCGGACTAATGCATCGAGAACAGCCATTTTGGAGGAAAAAATTTCTCTTGCAATTTGTCGAGCTGAAAGCCCTTCAACCACGTATTTTTGATAGAGGAAAAACTTATTTTTAAATAATGGAGTGACATAAAAGCGCGTAATCCCTAGCAATTTGACGTGGAGGAAAAAAGGTTTGCATAGCGCCCTTGCTCCCCGCCATCAGATTCACTAATCGAACTTTTTGTCGTCCTTGTGACGACTTTTTTTATGTCCCATAAAACACTAAATTCGAGTTGCTTGTCTTTCTTGATAACGATTTTGGCAATCATGCGTTCGATATAATCGCGCTTTTCTACGCCAGTGAGCTCGTCAAACTTGGCTATGAACTCTGACGCAGTCTTTTCTAGGCTCTCCAGCCCAGATTTCTGCATCAAATCTGCTCGGGCGTGCAAAAAAATGCTTAAATCTTGCTCTTTATTTAGCTCGTTGTTCCGGGCTGAACTTAAAACTCATGGACAACCATTCATAAGCCATTCAATATTGAGCATGCGGATGACTGCGTTGTCCGGGGCATGAATAAAGAAGCTGCGAGAGAGAAGCATGGACTTTAGGGCGGCTGCATCTGCCCCGGGTATTTTTTCATGTAAGAGCGCCAAAGCTCCGGCCACTACTGGGCTTGCCGCCGATGTTCCATTGAATAAGCGGGGCTCATCAGAAAATGCATCGAGGGTCGTGATACCATCATGCGCCTCTCCAGCGGGTGCAGCTATGTCAACGGCTGCTCCATATTCTGAATAGCTGGTAAGTTTCATTGGCTCGTCAAGAGCGGTTGCCGCGACGACGATTACATTGGTCCATTGGGATTGAAGTTCCGAATATACTCCGTGGGTATTGCCTGCAGCTAAAATAAATATTGTCTTATTGAATTTTTCATGACCAACAATTTCTCGTGCTTTTTTAAGGGTTTTTTCATCAACTGATAGGGACATATTAATTATATTTGCATCTAATTTAATAGCATAAATAATAGCCTCTAAAACTGTCTCCTTAGTGCCGGCGCCATCTTTAGTCACTCGTAAGGGCAAAATGTGTGCATCTGGGGCCAACAGTTTGATAATTCCGCTTACTGCAGTGCCGTGTCCGTCGTCATCCAGGGTCAGGGGAACATTGTTTATAAAATCCCAACCGGACCCATGCAGTACTTTCAGCTCCTTCTTTTGAATATTGGCACCAGAATCAATGACAGCAACAAGACTATTTTTTCCTGTTTCCCTAATCTGTTCAGGCTGCCAAAAAATAAGTTGCTTTAGTCGATTATTGTCATAATCACTTACTGTTGCCGCACCCGAACTCAAATGAAAAACTAGTGCCGTTAGCAGAAAAACTTTTTGATACCCCATGAGCGCCTCCGCGAAGTAATAGGTTCCTTCAAGGCAATTTGGAGCTCATGGTTCATTCAAACAATGATAAATAACTACTCCCTACTCGCAGTTGAAACTTCCATGCTTAATGTTTCTCATCGCTTCTTGATCGGTGGGCCAGGGCTGATCGTTTAGGGCGGCTTCCAATTGCAATTTCAACATGCACTCATCAGGCTTTGGATCGTTTTTAAATGCCTTGGCCTCAAATTGAAAACCGTAAAAATTCTTGAGCCCTGCTCGTGCGCACTCGTCTCGCATGTTCTCAATATTCTTAATTTTGTCATCAATAAAAATCACCCTTTGGGGATTCCATTTCGCGTGCTCGAGAAAACGCAGAAATACGGTCCCTTTAGGCCTCTCACCCGAGGCGACTAGGCCATCTCGATAGCCGATGTTCCCTTCCCACTGCTGTTGCAGCAGCGGGCTCGGCCACGAGAAATTTATTCCAAAGCTTCTAAGCATATCGATGCGCCATCCCACTGGATCTGGCATTTTTGCAAAACTGTTAGTTCTGACGGCGGTTAAAGCGACAGTGCGTACTTTCCTAGCTTGCAAACCTTTTATAGCGGGAACTAAGTCGCTATCTACGAGCTCCCAATGGGTTTCAAGCAGTGCTTTGGAGCGGACAAAAAGTGCTTTTTCAAAACCATATTTCTCGGCTATTTCTCGGACCATTCGAGACCTCACGTCATCAGAAATGGGTCGGAAAATCATGTCTTTGGTCGTCAAAATTACGGAGTCCACATCCCATGCCACCAAGTCGTGCTCATTCAGCGTCTCAAAAAGTGGAATTACATCTTTAATCTCCGTTATATGATGGATACCCGGAGAAAAAATCCTATTTTTTGTTGAGCTCTTGTTAACTAAACGATCAGGTTTTGGTGTAATGCAAGCCAGCAAAAGAAGAAGCGGCATAAAAACAATCATAATACGCATAGCAATGCCCTTATTTAAAATGCTAATTTTTTATTGATACAGCGACTCGAATCTTTTTGGGTTTTGGCCACGAAGTAAATACGAGCACTGTGAAAAGTGCACACCTAGCCAAAAAACCGGAGGGATAGAAACGATTTGAAGCAAAGTATTCCTGCCGATTTACGCAGCCATTCATAAAATGTGTACAAGTCATCGTTATCCGTGCTTAGGTATTTTGGAATCCCATTTTTCAGGATCACTTTATTAAGCATCCTGCAAATTACGGGACCACTTAGGTCACCTCTATTCACGCCAAAACCTACCATGCGCCGTGAAAACTGATCCATGACAACCATTATCCAAGTGTGACTTGAGATCTATAGATTCAGCTCGGAAGAAGTTAGACCAAAGACTATCTTTCATGTGACTGACGAAGGTCAGCCAGGAAGGCCCATTACTTGAAGGCGAACCCGTAAGATGCTTGTTCAAAACACGACGAACTACGTCCTTGCTATGCTTCTATACCAAAGCTATTCGACATCTGCATTGCGACGCTTCATTTCAATTATTGCGTTGATAATCTCTGTGCTGCCAAATAATATTATGCCTAGGCCATACCATGATGTAGCTGTTCTAATGCACCAAAACTACCTGGTCAATTATAGACTCGGCATTGATACAATTTACCTTGATCTAAACGCGACTATCCTACGCGAGACTAATTTTTAAAAGGTTACAACATGTTAATTATATATTTAATTCCCTTCTTACTTGTAACCTCCTGCATGACAACGAAGATTGCATCCAATAGCAACAGCAAAGATTATTGGGACGACAAATGGCAAAAAAATGCTCACGATCAAAACCAGGCAAATCCTTTTGCGGCAAGAGCATTAAACTACATAAAAAATAACCACAAAGAAAATGGCATTAAATTACTTGATCTTGGCTCTGGCAACGGTAGAGATGCTTTATATTTTGCGAATAATGGCGCCACGGTACATGCTATTGATATTTCGGAACAGGCCTTATCAGCATTAAAAGAAAAAAATCAATCTATCATCACCGAGCCTCAAAATCTTGAGCATCTCAAT
>JBPOIV010000132.1:0-7869 GCA_052034245.1 Myxococcota bacterium | reverse complement strand
CACGCTACGCTCGCAATGACGAGAATTTGGCACGAATTCTTTGGATTGCCACGCTACGCTCGCAATGACGAGAATTTGGCGCGAATTCTTTGGATTGCCACGCTACGCTCGCAATGACGAGAATTTGGCACGAATTCTTTGGATTGCCACGCTACGCTCGCAATGACGACGATTAAAATGGAGTGACAGTCGGGCTCGGTCTGATAAGAACCAAGGGCGCCCAACACCAAGGCACATCGGAATGGCGAGAACTCTCCGAATATTCGTCATTGCGAGGCCATGTAATGGCCGTGGCAATCCAGAAATAATGCCATCATTGGATTGCCACGCTGCGCTCGCAATGGTTTATTTAAAGCGCCTTCGTCGATAGTGATTCAACAAATTTCGTGAGTTCACTGACCACTGGTTCAGGCAAAGATTTGTCCTGGATAAAGTTTCGATCATAGCTGCTAAAACTTTTGATCTGAAAATTTTTATGGGTGGCCTTTTTAAATTGTTCTTTCATTTCCGAAGAAGAAAACACATCTTTGTCGCTAAACAAGGCCAAAATAGGTCGATTTAATTCGCCTAATTTTGCGGGCGTTTTTAAGCTCGCTTCCATCCATGTGCGCCAAAAGATTGCGCTTGCACCGCGAATTTGAGCGGTGTCGGGAAATCGGCCTGCTTTGAATGAGGTAAAAAATCCTTTCATGCTTTCTTTTTCGTTGGCGAGACGATTTTTGCGGTTGAAATGCTGAGTTTGCTGCAGCGCCCGGTCAAGGCCGCCGACCCACATTTCTTCGAGATCTCCGATGATCGGTGACAAAAGAATTATCCCACTTGCTTCCTTCGCGCTTTCCGACAAAGACACTACCTGTGCGCCCTGGGTGGAGCTGAGCAATATCAATCTCACCGGTTCGTTATCGAGTTTCGATTTAACAAAGCGGTATACCTGATCAAGATCGCGCGCTAGGGCAACGATGCCTTCGCTTTCAATATCTTTTTGCGAATTATTCTGACAAATGCTGTTCACTTTTTTTACGCACGTGCGCTTGTCATAGGTGAGCACAAAATAGCCTTTATCGGCCAGTGTTCGAGCCCATAAACTATGAAGTTCGATGGGTTCGGGATAGGTATCAACCCCATCGCCCGCAACTTCGCCTTTATGAGAAATGTTGCCAGAACCAGGAACAATAACGAATAAGGTCTTAGGTACGATTTTTTTCTCGGGCCGATAAACTTCCGCATTAAGACTGCCGCTCGTATCAGGCAAATTTAATGGAATGGAGAGCTGTACCACCTGGTGAAAAGTACGGCGTGCTGCTGGGGCCTTGGAAGCCGCGTCACTCTTTGGCTCCTCTTTCGCTATCGGTGGCCTCGTACCTGCCGAAGAAGATGTCCATGTAGGTGAGGGCGCCGTCGTAAAAGGTGAAACACAGGATAGCAATAAGCTAAGCAAGGTACTAAAGATAATAAAACATAAGTTTCTAAGCATTTTAACACCGAGGTAAGGGCGTGAACACTATCTCACACATTGATCACATTGCAATCGCTGTCCACCGTATCAGTGAAGTTAAAGATGTCTATGAATTAGCTTTGGGCTTAAGCATTTCAGCTATCGAAGAAATGCCCGAACGCGGCATTCGCACAGCCTTCATAAAAATTGGCCAAAGCACTATCGAGTTGATTGAGCCCATGAATGAAAACTCTGAAATCTCTAGCTTCCTCGAAAAAAGAGGTCCGGGCCTTCATCATATGGCCTTGGCCACCTCTGACTTAGAAAAAAGCACCGGCTTGGCCAAAGATCAAGGACTTAAAATGATCTATCCTTCCGCCCGAAAAGGCGCCCATGAAACCAAGGTCAATTTTATCCATCCCAAATCAAGCGGTGGCGTCTTGTTAGAGTTAGTCGAAGCCCCTTTACCAAAAAATCCAAAGCAGACATAAAGAAGTTATGAATCCCTTCGTACGGGCCGCTTTGCTGCTGATTCGCATCTATCAAACTATGATCAGTCCTTTTTTGGGCCATCGCTGCCGCTTTTTCCCCAGTTGTTCGACCTATTCCTACACGGCATTTACTACAGCCGGATTCTTGGTCGGAATGTATTTGACCATTAAGCGTTTGCTAAAATGTCATCCTTTTCACGAGGGCGGATTTGATCCGGTGCCAACATGCAAGAAAAATTAACTACAACGAAGCCCGAACGCGTTTTGATCACTGGCAATGCCGGAGCTTTAGGCAAAGCCTTAGTTCAGGAATTGATTAAAGATCCCTCTTTAAGTTTGATCGGCGTCGATAGGCGCCCCCTAGAACCAGTTCCCGAAGGAATGGCGCATTATCCGCTCGATCTAAGACGTAAATCTGCGATCGAAGTGCTAAGGAAAATAAAACCTCAAAGCATTATTCATTTAGGGGTAATCAGAAGTCCTCAAATCCACCGTCGCAAAAAAGCCAATGCTTATTATTTTAATCTTGAATCGACGACTCAACTTTTGCGCTTAGCAGAAAGCCTGCCTATTCGTAAATTTGTCTTTTTGTCGACCGCAAATCTCTACGGGCCTTCGGCCAATACTTCGGGACTTTTAAGCGAAGAAAGTCCCCTTCATGGCGCAAACAAAAGCCCTGAGTTTCGTGACTTAGTTGCACTTGATATGATGATGCAATCTTTTTTTTGGAAACAACCAAAAACTGAGACCATCATTTTACGGCCATGCCACATTGTCGGGCCTCAGTTAAGAAATGCGCCATCGCGCTATTTAAAACTTGATACCATCCCGACAATTTTGGGTTTTGACCCGATGCTGCAATTTTTAGATGAATCGGATTTAATACGCGCCATTATTCTTAGCCTGAAATCAAAACAACGCGGTATTTTTAATCTTTGTGGTCCAGATGTGGCGCCCTTATCGCGCATCATTACGGCCCTTGAACGTCCAAGTATTGCATTGCCAGAGAAGCTTTTAAAAGTACTTGCCGCTAGCACCTTTTTCTCACGCCGCTCGAGTTTTCCGGTGGGCGAGCTTGATCACTTAAAATACTCTTGTTTGGTTGACGATGTGCGAGCCCGCCAAGATCTAGGTTTTGTCCCTAAAAAATCCTTAGCCTTTATCCTTAAAAAAATGCTTAAGGCTTATGAAAAAGAGCACGCGAAAAAAGCTTCGTAAAAAACAAAAATAACAGCACCAAAACTCATGCATCCCCTCAATAACGATCAACCGTTTTATGCGGTATTTCCGGGGGGAAATCATGAGACAATTTGTGGCCATTATTGGCCTTTTGAGCCTTTTTGCTAACTTCAGTATGGCAAGCATTGGCGGCGGCGGTTGTGGAAGTGGTGGTTGTGGCGGCGGTGCAGGTGGCGGAAGTAGCGGCGGCGGAGGCGGAGGCGGCAGTGGTGGCGCCATAGGCCCACGCTTTTTATGTCGTAGCGACGATCAAGTAAAGATGGTTCGTATTAAACCAGCAGCTTTTGGCCAAAGAATGCAGGCTGAACTTTCTCATAATGGCAGCATCTATCAAATCCTTCCTTGCGAGATGGATGTTAATGATGCTTTGTATTATTGCACCGATGGCGACATGGTCGCTCCTCGTATTTTCACCCTCGGCTATGATTACCGAGGCCATTACGAAGGAACACGCGAAACACGTGACTTTGGCTGCCGCGAAGTGCGCTAATAATTAGCTTTAGATAGTAGGGGCCCATGCTTTATGGGCTCTTTTTATTTCTAGGCTCTATTCAAGTGATAGTGCGTAGGATCTTTGGCATCGGCCTCTAAAAAGCCCTTATGGCGATAAAAACATGCTGAACATTTGCCGCAGGCGCCATCTTCGATGGGATCATAGCAACTATGGGTCAAGCTATAATCAACACCGAGGCTTAGGCCTTTTTTGATAATTTCCGCTTTGCTTAAATTTACCAAGGGCGCATGAATGGTGAGTCGATTGCCTAAGCTTGCACTTTTAGTGGCAAAGTTCGCCATTGTTTCAAAGGCTTGGATGTAATCAGGTCGGCAATCGGGATAGCCAGAATAATCATGAACATTGGCGCCAAAAAAAATATCATAGGCCTCATTTACTTCGGCATAAGCCAAAGCCAATGACAACATAATCGTATTTCTCGCGGGCACATACGTGCTCGGAATGCCCAGCCCTGCTTGATCATGCTCAGCAACCTTGATGTTGTCCGTGAGCGATGAGCCTCCGAAAGCACGTAAATCAAGTTCAAGAATTTGGTGATGTTTCACGTCAAAATACTGGCTTACACGTTTGGCTGCTTTTAATTCTACATGATTTCGCTGACCATAAAAAATAGTGAGCGCATGAAGACAAAAACCCATTTCTTTGGCAATGGCCAAAGTGGTGGCGGAATCAAGTCCACCCGAAACTAAGATAACGGCATTTTTCATAACTAACCTAAAAGAGTAATGAGTTTTCTTAACAGGCTGATAGCCCCAAGCAAGGGCTTATTAGGGCCCAGCTCTTTTCTCAAACTTAAAAAACACGCGCAAAAATTCGGCCATGATCAAAGCACCAAAAGAAAGCAAAGCCGCAACCAGCACCAACAACCAAAGTTCCTGTTCTTTTTCAGGGATTTGCATATCGGTCCAAATTGCCAGAGCTAATGTTCGCGTCTCACCCAAGGTATTGCCCGCCAAAATCATAGTGGCGCCAAACTCGCCCAAGGCCCGCATAAAAACGAGAATCAGGCCAGAAAGAAGATTGGGCCACACTAAAGGAAAAATAATCGATAAAAAAACTTGATAAGAATTGGCGCCATGAAGCCGAGCAATGGCAACGCTGTCCCAGTCAAATTGTAAAAAAGCTTGGCGCATGGAGCGAATGCCTATCCCCAAAGAAGCCATAAAAGCCGCAAGAATGGCGCCATAAAAACTAAAAGCAATTTGCATATTCCACGAAGAAAGAAGCTGGCCCACTGCTGACTTAGGCCCGACCATAATGAGCAGCAAAAAACCTAAAGCCACGGGCGGCATGATCATCGGCACATACATGAGCACTTCAATTATTCTTGCGCCCAAAGAATTATTGCGAGCAAGCCACAGACCCATAAAGCATGAAAAAATCATAACCAAGACACTGCTAAAAAAAGCGACTTTGAGTGAAGTCACCACTATAGGCCAGAGATTTTCAATCACTCCAAAACTCCGAAATTATGTCGTCTTAAAGCCATTTTAAAATCATCAGACAAAAGAATTTTTTCGATTAATTGACGATGTTTTTCTTGGGCATGTCTACAAATAACAAAAGGATATTCGATTGCTTCGTTGAAAAACTCTTTTATCAAAGCAAGTTCGACTATGTTGTGATGATCGATATCAGAGCGATAAAGAATGGCCCATGAGGCCGCCTTTTGTTTGAGCAAAAGCAGCGCCATTTGGGCACTGTGCGCCATAATAGCCGTAGTGATCATCGGAGTGAGCCGAGCATTTTCCAGGGCAATTTTACTGTAGCGCCCCAAAGGTACATAGTTTGGATCAGCCAAAATCAATTTTTGATCTGAATATGCTTCAATCATTTGGTGCCAAGAAAAAGTCTTAACAAAAATTTCTTTTTTAGCTTCTTTGGTGCTTGCGAGCACCAGCTCATTGGTTATGAGAATGCGCGTTTTTTCTTCTATAAGTTTTTTCTCTAAAAGATGCTTTTGCCATAGACGATCGGCAAGTACCAACGCATCGCAGGGCGCTCCTTCGGAAACTTGAAGCGCAATCGCTGCTGAGCTGAGGAATTTTAACTGAAGAGGCGAATTTTTGGCTGCTTTTTCAATAGCGGGGGCCAGCGGCAGTAAGCTTGAGGCTAAATATAAAATAGCAGGCCGATCTTCATCCTTTTTTTTGCAGGAAACACAACCGAATAAAATTATGAGCAGACTATTTTTTATGAAGTCCCACGACATAAAATTCCTTACTTACGGAACGAACACTTTTCGGACGCATCTGTCGGACCGTACGAAAAACTTTTTTCATCTCTCCGATAAGTCGGGAAACTTCGCCACCACCAAAGACTTTAATCACCACGTGGCCACCCGGTTTTAAAAATTGTTGAGCTACTTCAAACGCTTTTTCGGCCAGGTTTAAACTGCGAATTTGATCAACGTGTTTAATACCCGTGGTCTTTGGTGCCATATCACTTAAAACGATGTCAAAAGCGCTGAAGTTTTCTACAACATCCGCCATATAATCTTTGATTTTTTCTTCGGTGAGCAAAAAACAATCATCTTGGACGGTTTTGATATTCGGATGAAAATTATCTTTTACTTCGGTGAGGTCGATTCCGAGGGCCGCACCCTTTGGACCTATTTTTTTGGCCACATATTGGAGCCACGAGCCAGGTGCACAGCCTAAATCAAGAACGATTGAGTTTGGCCCAACAATTTTTATACTTTGATCAATTTCTTCCAATTTAAAAATCGAACGCGCCTTAAAGCCCGAAGCTTTCGCTTTGTCAAAATAATAATCTCTGGTAGTAAATTTGCCCATAGGGCTTTCTAGCCTAAAATTCTTGTTCCGTAAGGTGTTTTGCTCCATGAAAAAGAAAACTTCATCTATTGCTTTTTTCTGCCAAAGCTGTGGCCACAGTGAGAAAAAATGGCATGGCCGCTGCCCTGCCTGCCAAACCTGGAATTCCATGGTGGAGGAAAAATTCACTGAAAGAAGCGCGGAACTTTCTCAATCAAAAGACCTTCCAGAAGCCATCACTGCCATTAAAGGCAGTGCTCATGCGCGAAGAAAAGTCGGAATAGATGAGCTTGATCGCGTACTTGGCGGAGGCTTGGTGCTGGGAGGCGTCGTTTTGATTGGCGGCGAGCCTGGCTCAGGCAAAAGCACCCTGCTGCAAATGACCGCGGCCTCCATGGCGCGCCAAGGCCTTAAGGTGCTCTATATTTCCGGTGAGGAATCCAAAGAACAAATTCGCCTCAATGCTGAACGCCTCAATGCGATGAGCGAGCATCTTTATCTCCTTTCCGAGACCGAAATCGGTCGTGCTCTCGAAATCGCCCTGGATTTTAAACCCGATTTATTGATTGTTGATTCGGTTCAGACGGTTTCCAGCCATGAGCTTGAATCCAGTGCAGGAAGTGTCGCGCAAATTCGCGAAGTCTGCGCTAAAGTTCTTCACTTTGCCAAATCCAATGAAGTTTCCACCTTTATCGTTGGCCATGTCACCAAAGATGGTGCCATTGCGGGCCCGCGTTTACTGGAGCACATGGTCGATACGGTGCTCTATTTTGAGCAATCTCGAAGCGATCAATACCGTCTTTTGCGCGCCCATAAAAATCGCTTCGGGTCTACCAATGAAATTGGGCTCTTTGACATGGGACCCCATGGCCTTCGCGGCATCGAAAATCCGTCCGCTTTTTTTCTTGCTGAGCGGCCCGAAGGTAAGCCCGGAAGTTCAGTATTTTGTGCGCTTGAAGGAACAAGGCCCCTCTTGGTGGAAATTCAAGCGCTGGCCGTAGAAACTATGTTTGGCTCTCCCCGTCGAACCTGCGTGGGCATTGATGGAAATCGCTGTTCAGTTATTGCGGCAGTCTTAGAAAAACATGCTGGCATTATGCTTTCGCGAATGGATTTGTTTGTCAGTGTTGCGGGCGGCATCGATATTAAGGAGCCCTCTTTGGATTTAGCCTTGGCATTGGCCATTGCATCGAGCGTGAAAAATGTTGCTCTTCCTGCAGATTTATTTTGCTGTGGAGAACTTGGGCTGTCGGGCGAAATTCGCAGCGTGTTTCGCATCAACGATCGTTTAAAAGAAGCCGCTCGCCTTGGCTTTAAAAAAGGATTGGTGCCAAGCGCATCCGTCAAACATCTGAATGATAATTTTGGACTGCGCCTAAAAGGACCCGCAAATATCGAAGAAGCGCTGCAGATGGT
>JBPOIV010000116.1:0-17890 GCA_052034245.1 Myxococcota bacterium | reverse complement strand
ACCTCAGAAACAAAATTTTTGGCAGTCGCAAGACCCCAATTTTTCTGATTCTTCTTGGCTTCTTCAATTAAAAGTTTTTTAGTTTTTTCGACCAGTATTGTGGTGTTTTCACTAAGAGTTTTTTCTTGAAGCTGATTGTTAAGCACTGGCTCAACCGAAAAAGCCTTCAAATGAATGTTTGGTACTTTGAGACTAAATTCTTCTACTTTGCTGCTGTTTTTTGCGTCTTCACGACGAACTTTTATGATTGATCCCGGCCATAGTTGATCCAGAGCTTTATCAAGGCTACGGGCGCTTAGAATGGTCTTTCCATCGATCTCGGTAATTTCATCAAAATCCTTAAGCTCGCTCCCTTGAAAGGGGCTTTGTGAAGAAAGCACGACGATAGGTTTTTCCGTCGCTGGCATAACGCCTATACGTCCTACTAATTTTTTATCGAGAGGATTTCCTGAAGGCTTTGCCTCAGGAACAACCTTGATGCTCATGATTGCTGGCCCATCAAGACGCGGCCTTTCAATACTCAAGCGCAATTCTTGCACGGGGTTTTGGGCGACAATTTCAGCCATCTCATTGAAGGAACTTACGGGAACATCGTTGATGGCGAGGATTTTGTCGTCGGGCAAGAGTCCCGCTTCTTCGGCTGGACTGTCAGGCAGAATGGTCCCGATGCGAGGAAGCATCACTTGCTCGTGACCCACAATCAACGCAAAAAATAAGAAAATGGGCAGAATAAAATTAAAGAGCGGACCTGCCACGGCAATCAAAGATTTTCGCCAAATAGGCTGATGCATGAAACTTACTTTTTTTTCCTCATCACTCAGTTCCTCCTCGAGGGATTCACCAAACATACGGATATAGCCGCCTAGAGGAATGGCACTCAAACGATATTCGGTTTCTTTAATCTTAAAACCAAATAATTTAGGCCCAAAGCCGACGGAGAAAACCAATACTCTCACGCCCAGCATCTTGGCGAATAAATAGTGACCAAGTTCATGAAATACAATTAAAACTGCTAATAAAGCTAAACCAGCTAAGATCTGCATAATCCCTCAGCGTATTTTTTGCATACGTTTTTTAGTATAGGGGAAGACCAAATCTTATATAGACCGGTCTTCAAGAACTTTCTCTCTCAGAAGAAATTCGCCTTTTCGCTGAAAAATCAAAAACTTAGCTTCCTAAAATGCCTCATCGAAGGCGACTTCACCGACCACGCCCATTTGATAAGCGGAGACTCGTCTTTCGAAGAAATTGGCGAGCTCCTGCACATTTTGCAAATCCATAAAAGCAAAAGGATTGTTGGAACCATACATCGGTTGCAGGCCAAGCCGCGCCAGACGCTGATCCGCCACAAACTCCAAATAACTTTTAAGCTCTGGCACCGAAAATCCCGCAATGCCGCCTGATAACACGTCTTCGCCAAAACTTAACTCGCATGCGATCGCATCACTCATCATAGTCCGCACCTGGCTGATGAGCTCGGCATCAAACAGATCTGGCTCTTCAGCTTTTACGGTATCTACAACCGAAAAAGCAAAATCCATGTGCGCACTCTCATCGCGAAACACCCAATTCGTGCCCGTTGCAAGACCATGAAGCAGGCCTTTGGAACGTAAAAAATACACATAAGCAAACGCGGCAAAAAAGAAGAGTCCTTCAATACAGGCCGCAAAGCAAATCAAATTTAACAAAAATTGGCGACGATCTTTTTTGGTCGAAAGACTTTGGAGCTCATTAATTGAATCCATCCATTTAAAGCAAAATTCTGCTTTCCGCTTAATAGAGGGAATATTATCGATGGCCGCAAAAGCTTCTTGGCGTTCTTTGGGATCAGGCAAATAAGTATCGAGCAAGGTCAAATAAAATTGAACATGCAAAGCCTCCTCATAGAGTTGGCGCGATAAATACATTCTCGCTTCCGGGGCATTGATATGACGATAAAGATTGACGACCAGATTATGCGCCACGATGGAATCGCCAGTGGCAAAAAAAGCCACCAAACGATTGATCAAATGCCCCTCTTTGGGACTTAATTTTTGTCTTAAATCATCGATGTCAGATTTAAGATCGACCTCTTCCACCGTCCACGTATTTTTAATGGCGTTTTTATACATATCGAAAAAACGCGGATAACGCATTGGTCTTAAGGTTAGCTCAAGGCCTGGATCAAGTAACATATTCACTCCTCATCAACCGCACGCTTCACACATGGCCGGATTTTCCAAAGAACACGCCACAGCATCTTGATTACTCACTGCCTTGGTGGTTTTTGAAATTTGTGTAGCGGGACGTGAACGCAAATAATAACAAGTCTTTAGTCCCGATTGCCATGCATACATGTACATTGATGATAATTTGCCGATATTAGGCGTTTCCATAAATAAATTCAGTGACTGACTTTGGTCGATAAAGGGCCCACGCGCCAAAGCCAAATCGATTAATTCCTTCTGCGGCAATTCCCATGCCGTACGATAAAGCAGTTTCAAATCCTCAGGAATTTCTTTGATGGCCTGGACTGAGCCATTATTATCAATAATTTGTGTACGGATTTCATTGGTCCATAAACCAATCTTTTTCAGATCTTTCACCAAGTATTGATTTATTTGCAAAAATTCACCCGAAAGTGTTTCGCGTTTAAATATATTAGAAACCTGCGGCTCAATGCATTCATAACATCCTACAATAGATGCAATGGTTGCCGTCGGCGCTATTGCAATAACAAGAGAGTTTCTTAAGCCCGTTTTCTTTATACGTTCTTTTAGCTTGTTAAAGCGCTCTTCTTGTTCAGGCTTTTGCCCCCAAAGATCGTATTGCAGCATACCCTGCGCCGCTTTGGTGAGAGCAAAATTGCTATGCGCGCCTTCTTCTTCTGCAAGATCCGCACTTGTCGATAAGGCCTCAAAATAAATTTCTTCGGCAATCTTACGTGTGAGGGCTTTGGCATCGGCACTATCAAAGGGAATACCGAGGCTAAAATAAAGATCTTGCAAGCCCATTAGGCCCAAGCCCACGGGTCGCCATTTCACATTGGAATTCTTCGCTTCATTGACGGGATAATAGGTTACATCAATAACGCGATTAAGTTGCCTAATAGCAATACGAACGCTGGTTCGTATTTGCTCAAAATCTATCTGATTATCTTTAATATGGCGAGCCAAATTAATTGATCCTAAATTACACACCGCTATTTCGTCTTCAGAACTGACTTCTAATATCTCAGTACAAAGATTTGATAAATGTATAATTTGACCGGGCGTGCCTGTTTGATTGGATTTCTTATTGCAGCTATCTTTGAAGGTCATCCAACCATTGCCGGTTTGAGCTAGAGTCTTCATCATGCGCCCATAGAGATCCCGCGCGCTTATTTGTCGAGTAAAAAGCCCCTCTTTTTCAGCATTCAAATAGATAGTTCTAAACTCATCGCCATAGCTATCAAAGAGGCCAGGAACACGGCTTGGATCAAAGAGCGACCACATAGCGCCATCTCGTACGCGTTCCATAAATAAATCGGGCACCCAATTCGCTAAATTAAGATTGTGCGTGCGCTGGGTTTCATCACCGGTATTATCGCGTAGCTCGAGAAAATCTTCGATATCGCTGTGCCACGTTTCAAGATAAACACAGCAGGCACCTTTACGGCGTCCCCCTTGATTCACCGCCGAAACGGAAGAATCGAGAGTTTTAAGCCACGGTACAATGCCACTCGAGCGCCCATTGGTGCCCTTGATCAGGGAGCCTCGGGAACGAACTTTGGAATAAGAAATCCCAATGCCGCCGCCATGTTTAGAAAGCCGCGCTACATCCATGTAGCGACGATAAATGCCTTCCAGGCTATCATTTGGTGAATCAACTAAAAAGCAGGATGAAAGTTGGGGATTTTTGGTGCCCGCATTAAACAGCGTCGGCGAGCCGGGCATATAAGAAAAAGATGCCATCAATTGATAGAGACTCACGGCTCTTTCTACGTCCTGAAACACGCCGCAGGCCACACGCAACATCATATATTGCGGACGCTCGATGACGAAACGTCGGTTAGGATGCCGCAACAAATAGCGATCATAGACGGTGGCCAGGCCGAAATAGGTAAAAAGATCGTTATTTTTTTCATCAATGGCACGATTAAGCACACCTTGATGTTCTTTCACAAAATTAAAAACTTGGGCCGTCAATAAGCCTTCTTCAAAACTCATTTTGATGGAGTCGAAGAAGCAATGTACGCCCTCATTTGCTACTTCATCAGAAATTTTAAGATGCAGAACGCGGGTCGCAAAGGTGCCATAGTCAGGCTCTTCAGCAAGGCGGCCAGCGGCTTGGCGAATGAGCAAATCCATCAACTCAGCAGTACTCATATGGGGCTCAGCACTAAGGCTGAAGCGGGCGAGCATTTCTTCTTTGTCGATGTCTAGACCCTGCCCAAAACGTGTGATGAGGGTCATTGCCTGATGATTCAGATCTAAATTATTCAATGACAAATCCATTGGTGCCTGTGCCCCGTAATTCATATTTAGCCCCTTTTCGCTTCTATCAACGCTAACCCATTAGTGATTAAAAACATTAAAAAACCTCCAAAAATCCTGGCCAATTATCAAAAAATGAAATGACTGAAGCATTCGCACAAAAATAAACCAAATAAGCACACTGACACACGAGCGCCTTAGCTATTAGGGATTTTTCATTATTGTTGGGCAACATTAGGGGCAAAACTAAAGAATTCAAGTCTTGATTTTTTTTTCTTGGGGTCTTTGTTTTAAAATCCTCATTCTGATCAAAAAATGCACTGCACTGAGCGCACGATCTAAAAAATAGACCATAACACCGCGCTTTTAATACCTCTTCTCACCTATCATTAAGCATCGATAAAAAAACATAATTATTTTTTTATTACATAATCATAAATTTATACACAACAAAGATCGTAGCCTAGCTAGCGGCGAGACAGCAAAACATGCATCCGCTCTACCTAGGAGAGATTATGAAAAAACTACTGTTTTTATCTATGCTTATTTTGGGGATAAGCACTACACTACGAGCAGGTTTACCAGAAGATATTGATACTCTATTTAATCTCATCCAAACCAGTGTTGATGACAGTAATTATTATGAAGTTAATCAACTGCTCATCCCCTACAAAAAAGTACCAAGCAATATGAAACTCTTGCTCACAGCGACCAAGGTCGTAGATGGTATAGCTGATACCACACCCCTTCATGTGGCAGCTCGCAACGGTAATTATGGCATCACCGCTGTAATTTTTAATAAGGCCTCTGTCGTACCAAATTATCCAGTATTTTCCCACGAGCTCGGTAATGCCTTAGATGCAAGCGGCAAAAAAGCCATTCATTATGCAAGCACCACCAATATCTATAATTTTTTGACTCGTTTTACTGATCAGCCTTACTAGAAAGATCACATAAAAACTTGCCAAAGCCGCATTAATCGCGGCTTTTCCTATAATTAGCGATATAATTCATATACTTATAATACCAAAACTAAATCCTATAAATAAAGCCATAAACATGTCACAATACGCACACTAATTAAACTTTTTAATACTGCAAAAAATATGAAAAAATTATACAAGCTATTGTTAATCTTATTTTCTTTTAATCTCTCGACGCAAGCCATGGAAAGCAAAAGACCTCGGCCAAATCTTCCATGCAAAGAGCCAGCAAGCAAAATACTCATCGTCGAGCAAGAAATAAATTTCTTTGAAGATACAAAAAAAGATAAGGACTTGCTTAATTTTCTTCGAACGGGACATAGCCCCCAAAAAGGAAAGGAAATTCTATTTTCTATAACCAGTCCCCTCTTAAAAGAAACTAATCCAAAGGTCCAACTGCAGGAGCAAGGTCCCTTTGCCAAGAAACCCGTGCAAAGAAGCTTGCTTGAGGAATTCAATAGAGCGACCCATTCTCTCCAAAAATATTTTAGCCCCATACACTCTTCACTGAACGAGTTTAGCCAGGGCCAATGGGTAACTATAGATCCTTGGCTTCCCAATCTTGCTGTGGCTTTCGATAGCGATGATGTGCGCTGGGCAAGAATTATCGACGAGATGCTGCCTCATCTTAAAGGGGAAAGCCCAGAGGAGTTCTTAGCGAGCATTACCATCTGGGTTCACCAAAACATCGATGAACTAGGAATAATGCTCATGCATGGCCCAGGACAGGAGCTGGTATGCCGACACTACGCAACGCTTAGCCTTGTATTATTAAGTAAAATTTTTCATCACAAAGACAGCCCCTACGAGGGCAAAATTCATTTCATGGTTGGCCATAGCTTAAATTCTAACTGGGAACAGGTTATTGCTCATGCATGGAATGTCGTGATTCTCGATGAGGGAGAAAAGAAAAGTTATTGGATGGTGGACATCTATAATAAATTTTTTATTGAGATCGGAGATAAATCGAACCATGAAGATTTACTTATTTCGAAAGTCTATCCACAAACAGGAACACATGATTCTGATCCTTTCCAAAAAGATCTAATGATGCTGCCATGGAAAATGGTGAAGCTCAGCAGAGAACGGTTCCAATTAGGGAATGCTTCTCGACGTAGCAAACTTTATCAAGATGACCTCCTTAGAACCATAATTACGCAAAAGATTCTTATTAGATATAAAACCCCAACCAGTGAGCCCGTTAGCATAGAACTTGAGTAAAACTAGACATTTTTAACCTGAAGATAAAAAAAAACCCCAAAGCAAAACTTCGGGGTTTTTTATCAGCAAACCAAACTTAGATTGCTGGAACTGCAGGAACAGGAAGCACTGGTTGTCCTGGTACTGGAGCTGGTACTGGCACAACGCCTGGGCCAGCTAATGGTACTAGAGGATTACCGAGAGCTTGTGGAACATAAGGTACGAATGGTGCGCCAGCGAAGCCTGTGAATTCAGGTACGCAAGGAAGCACGATGTCGTAATCGCTGCAGCAGCTATCTTCCGACTTGATCAAGACTCTGGAGCCTTCGGTCAAGGTTGGGAGTTCAGCCATCAAAGCACCTACGCTATCTGTTCTACGAATAGTACGTGGGCCTTTGAATACTGCTTCATCGAATTGTTGGATGTAGATTTCGAAATCGAGATCTGGTCCAAGCCATCCTGGATTGATGATTACGTTACCAGCAACACCATGGATAGTATTCATGCTCCAAAGACCTACGTCTTCTGTTTGCCATCTTTGGTTAGCACGGCTGTTTGAGAAGCATTGCGAACGAACAGCAAATTCAGCAGCGAGTAATGGATCGATTGTATCTTCGATTTCGCATCCATCTTCATCTAAGCAGCAATCATCTGCGATGTCTTGGAAGGCCAAGATATCAAAGAATTGACGTGCCCAAACATCTGCTGCTTCATAGCAGTTAGCAATGTTTTCACGTACTGCTGCACGACCATCTTCAGTGCTGCCATCCCATGTATGGATAGTGAAGCCCATGAATGCTCTTTCGCCGTCTACTTCTTCTTCGTTGAGTTCATAATCTGCTCTCAAGCCGAGGAAAAGGTTATCGGTAGCTGCATCGAAAGTCATGTGAAGAACGTCACGGAAATCTTCTTGACGATGTCCGAGGAATTCAACAGCTAATACATGCTCTTCGCCATTAATGTCGCCAGTATCATTGAAGATTGCCCAGTAATCGTTATCATCGACAACTTGATCGCCATCGGAGGTCAAGAATACTTCGGTGTCAACGAGAAGGCCGATACCACCAGTACCACCGAACAAGTCAGTGAAGGTAACACCAGTTCCGGTCAAAACATCTTGTTCATCATCATCGGTGTTAGTGAAGCCTACCAAGGTAGTCAAAGCACAAGCATCATCATATTTGTCATGATCTAGAGGACGACCATTACCAAGACGTACGTTATAAACACTTACGTCCATATCGGCAACGATAGCTGTTTGATCATGGATGGTGCCCATGAAATCTTGATCATCAAGTTCATAATGATCGGTTGGCGCGAAAGTTGCAGCATTTACTATCAACGCACCATCAAGATCGATACCGCAGATAGAATCAACAATACCGTTGATACCAATTACGACTGGATCATTATCAGTCATAACATCGTCAGTAGGACCGAATGGAGCTTGATCATCATCGATAGTTACAGGGAAATCTTCATCATCAATGATGTCGGCTCTTTCAAGACCACCACCATTGTGACGGCGTTCTGCCATACAGATTGGTGGACGAGTTGGAACGAGGAGATTTTGATTTTCTTGCAAAGCTTGAATCAAAGCTGCATCGTCAAATATCATAGTTTCGCTATCGGAAACTTCATCGAGTTCATCATTGATACGATCGGTGAGAACCAACAATTGAAGATTTTGTAGCCAGGTTGCGCAATCTACTTGGCTTGGATTCCAAGCTTCAGCACCGCGTTGAGCAGCTTCTTCATAATATGCCCACAAAGCGCTTTCTACTGGGCCAACCAACCAAACGGCTTTATCATAGCAATGTGGTGGGATGAAAACTTCGAAGTTACGGCATTCGAGATCTTCTGAATCATCATCAAGATCAGCCAATGGGAAAATTTCATTGAATGCGCTGATTACGAGAGGCAGATTAAACATGTAGCTAGGCAAGCCAACAGCACCAAGACCATCAGGACCAGTTGTACCGAAGAATATTGGGCTGGTTGTACGGCCATAATCATCTACCGTACGGATTTCAAAACGCCAATCATCTAAGAATCGTTCATTGTGTGGATCGGCTGGATCGGTTCTTACCATCAATTCAATAACGGAAAAGCCCGATGGATCTACCACTGGAACATCGCCTGGTATTTCAGTTTCCACACCTGGATCAGTAGGACCACCGGCTGCTGGGATTTCAGTTTCAGCAGCATTTTGGACAGCTGGGGCGACTGCTTTGTCACCACAACTTGTCAAAAGCGTCGAAGCTGCCAGTAGCGCACTCGCTACACTCGCAAGCTTAAACCCTTTCAAGAAAAAGTGTTTTGCCATTTACTCGTTCCTCCATACAGGGAAAAGAACACCCTCCCCCTTGCATGAAGAAAGTTACTGTGCATCGAAAAATGGCTGCAACTTTTTGGCACGCTAAAAAGATATTTTTAACTACTATTTTTTAAATTATTCAATATTTTTAATGGGTTACGAAGAAAAATTTACTTAACTCTCAAAAGAGCGTTTTTTCAAAAACGACAGCAACTATGACATCGGTGTCAAGGATTTCATGAAAAATGGCCACTTCTCTTAGCTGTGCTCACCTAGATATTGAGCGAGCACGGCACGCGGTTTTTTTCCTATTAATGAAATATGTGGCGGCCACAAAAGAAAACGATCAGGTTTTTTATAGGCAGCAAGGCGCAGTCTAAGCCATGCTTCAATATCTTCCGCACTTAAGGGTGCATCTTTCCATTTAATGAATGCCACCGGACGCTCGCCAAAACGATCATCCTTGATGCCCACTACCACACACATGTGCACCATAGGATGCTCTTCAAGCACCTCCTCAATTTCTTCCACCTGAATGTTCTCGCCCCCAGAAATAAGGCGATTACTTTTTCTGCCGATAAGTTCAAGTTGCTGGTGGGTGAGTAGGCCAAGATCGCCAGTAGCAAAAAAGCCTTGAGCATCAAAAGGCTGGAGCAGTACTTCATTTTCGATGTAGCCTAGAAACATACTTTTGGCCTTCACGAAAATTTCTCCCGCGTTATCGATCGCGATGCTCGCATGCGGAAGAATCATTGCATCATTCTTGGCGGATGCTTTGGCCCACACCATCGATGCTGATTCGGTAAGACCATAGCTTTCATAAAGAGGCCATTGCAAAGAAAGCGCCGCGCTTCGCTCCTTCTCTCCCAAGGCATCACCCCCAATGACGATGGCATCGAGAAAAGAAAGATCGATTTTTTCTTCAAGTAATCTTTTGACCTGTGCTGGCACCAAGGAGCAGTGCGTAACTTTTTTCGAGCGAAGCAAAGACAGAAATTCTTCATAATTTTTAGCCAGGCCCACGCCAGCGCCGGCTAAAAGAGCACGTAGCACAATGCTAAAGCCGCTGACATGATGAAGTGGCAAAGATAAAAGCCAGCTCGATGAGGCGGTAAAATTAAAATATTCATTGACCGCCATGGCGCTTGCGCAATGAGCTTGCGCAGAATGCAAGGCGCTTTTAGGTTGTGCGCTGCTTCCGGAAGTGCGCATGATGGTAAAAAAAGTAGAAGGCGTAAAGCGCTTAAGTTCAGCGAACTTCATCCAATCTTTTTGCCCGTAAACACGAATAGTGGAAGCTGAAAATACTGAGGCATCAAGGGTAAAAAGTTCTTTGATGCCCAAAGATAACAGCCACGCCTCAATAACTTTGGGCGGCTCTTTTAAAGGACAAAGCGCAATCCGTTTTCCTAACAACATCGCGGCCACTAATAAAAAAATACTGGCAGGAGAATTATCAAGCAAAAGACCGATGGAGTGCTCTTTAGAAAGTGCCTGAACACCTGTCAAAAAAATGTTGGTTAAACGAGCGCTATACTTTTGATCAAAACTTTGTTCTGGTGTGCACAAGCTGATCATAAAAAACTCTCCTCGGAAAATATATGTGCATAGATTCCGTGGGGCTCATCGTCGATTTCAGTAATTATCGCTAATTTTTCTATCAAAGACGCGTAAAAATCACTCTCAAAGCAAGGACTCAAAATAACTTTTATGCTTAGTTCCTTCGCCATTTTAATGAGATTCATCACCGAAAAGAGATTATTAAAGCGACTCGGCTTCAGCACTAGAAATTGAGCCTTAGTTTTTTCAAAAATAGACCAATTTTTTCCATCAAAAGATTCGTCAAGAGCAACACCAACAGGACTCGCGCATTGTAGTTCGCTTAAACGAGTAAGTTCAAAACTAGGCTCTTCGATATAGTGGATTTCAGAAAGCGTGCTTAAAAGTAATTTCGTTTCGGAAATACTCAAACGGCGATTAGCATCAAGTCTAATTTTTATACCGGCAGGAATCGCTTCTTGAATGGCATTAATTCTCTCACTATCACGATGAACATCGCGCACCTTGATTTTTAGGGCTTTAATGCCTCGATCGAGAAAGGCAAAAATATCCTTCAAACTATGGTCGTAAAAAATTAAGGTCGATAAAGCTACTTTATTTCTGATCGAGAAATGCGTCTTTTTTATCTGCCCATAAAAAACCGCCATACTCGCGATAAAGCTTAGAGGATAGGGAAAAGAACGTGAAAAAAAACTACCAAGAATTTCGTTATTATTTTCTTTCACCAAGGCAAACAATTTTTTTATTTCATCTGAAGAAAGGGCCTTCGCCTGCAAGATGGCTTCATCAATCAAAACCTGATGGATTCCAGCCAATGGTGCCCATTCGCTCATTAATTCATCGCCATTGTCATCGATGAATTTAAAACGAACAATCTCTCGTATACCGGAAGGAAAATACTCCGAAGCGATAGGCAGACACTTCAGCCCATGAAGAGAATAGTTAAGGTGCGCCATAGATAATTCCGAGGCTCATCAGCACACCGAAAAGATATAAGGATTTACCAATGGCAGCGAGCATCATATTGAATTTGGCGCTCACTGGATCATGAAGAATCATTTTGAACTGCCGCATCGGAATCACAAGAGCAAATAAGGCAACGAAAATCAGTGGCCCATAACTATAAAAGAAAAATAAAAGAAGGGGTGACAAAGCTGCCAGGCACACGCAAAAGATAATTAACAGGCGCGAAAAGCGAGCACCAAATCTGACTGCCAAAGTTAGCTTCCGATGACGCTTATCTTCTTCGATATCACGTAAGTTATTGGTCAAAATCAGTGCTGTCGACAATAAGGCCGGCGCAATAGAAAGAACGAAACCTTCTTTTGGCAAAGATAGACTTTGTACAAAATAGGATCCAATGAGCGGCACGGGCCCAAAAAGCAAAAGAACAGCGATCTCCGAAAATCCCAAATAAGAAAGGGGGCGTGGGCCCGCTGTATACCAAATGCAGGTAAGCAACGAAATAGAACCAAGTACCAAAATGCTCATTCCTCCTCGAAGAATCAGCAGAAATCCCAAAGCGACAATACTCAGCAACACTAAAGCAATGCCCTTTTTCATCACCGAAGGGGTGAGCCAGCCCATCTGCATGGCGCGGGGAGGACCTAAGCGTTCTTTGGTATCGCTGCCCCGCACAAAATCTCCATAATCATTGACGAGGTTAGCAAGAATCTGCAGCAACAAAGCGCAAAAAAAAGTAATGACAAAAAGAGGAGCTGAAAACATGCCATCTTTTAGCGCCAGTGCCGAACCTATGAACACCGGACAAGACATAGCACCTAGAGTGCGAGGCCTACTCGCGCGAAGCCAGGCGGCCCAAGAATTAGTTTCTATGATCACTGTATTCATGGTTCTCTCCGGGCAATAAATTTTCTTAGTTCTTCCGAAAGATGATCAAAATCATCTAAAAATCCGTAACAAAAAAGATGTTGGTCAGCTCGAATGGCGAGATAAAAAGGCTCATCCTGTGGCTTCAAAAATTCATCGTCTACCAAAACGCTATATTCTTCCTCCAAAATGACTTTTTCAGCGTCATAATCGTTGGCAAAAACCACATGAACTTTTAGCGCTAATTCCTTTTCTAACTCATACGCATTTCTTAGAAACTTCTTTGCCTCACTTCTAGCGATGTTCGCTGGCATAAACAGAACCACATTGAAAAAATGTTTTATGACTAAAGTGTGAAGACTAATTTTTTGCACGCGGCTGTCGATGAGAGAAACATCAGGAACACGCGCACCAATGATAAAATTAGGCACATAGAGCGCGTGATTTTTTTTACATACGAAGCCATTTTTATAGCGGATAGCAACTTGAGAGCCAATGCGAAAAAAACGGGCTTGCCTTTCTTTCGAAGCTAAAATTCTTGGTAAAAAAATGGTGCGTAGAACTCGCGCAAAAAATGATGCACGAACCATGAAACGAAATAGCCGGTCAGTGTATTTTAGAAGAAATTCTCCCACCGGCTTTCTTTCTTCCTCATAGCTTAAAAGCAAAGAAGGAAGAGCTTCTTTTTTAAGCACCATTGCAAGCTTAAAACAAAGATTAAGTGCATCTTGAAGTCCAGTATTCATCCCTTGACCGCCAGCGGGACTGTGAATATGGGCAGCATCTCCGACAAGAAAGACTGGCCCTTCTTGATAATGCAAGGCACTGCGACACTGAACAAAAAAACGTGACACCCACTCACAGCTTTCAATGCGGATTTTCACGGGACAAATACTCTGCAGCAACGCTTGGAATTCAGCCATACTCGGAGCAGGTCCTTCTTTCGATCGCTCATTATGGCGCACTGAAATTAAGCGATAATGATTATGACCAAACATCGGTATGAGTGCTAAAAACTTCGGACCCTTAAAAAATAATTTAATGGCATCCTGAGGCATGGTGGTTTCGACAATAACATCTGCCAAAATAAAAGCATCCTCATAGCTCTCGCCTAAAAAACTATTATGCATTTGTTTTCGGACAGTACTATGAGCGCCATCGGCACCGATTACATAGCTATAGATTTTTTCTGAAATCTTTTGATCTACTTCTTTTACATAGGCAGTGACGAGACTATTATTCTGCGTAATTTTTTCTAAAGTCACGCCCCTTTCGACTTCTACTCCGAGCGCCTTAAGGGCCGCTTCAAGAACTTCTTCAGTATGGGGCTGATCGACAATTAAAGGGCGACTAAAACGAGAGTTCGCTACGACAGGAGCAAAAGAAATGGGGTGTAGGCTCTCGGTCGTGATAACAAAGCGTTCAATAGATGCTGATTTTTGTTGTAAATGCGGCAAAAGACCAAGGGCTTCAAAAATTTCTAAAGTCCTAGTCTGCACAGCGATGGCACGAGAATAAGGACTTTTTTTCGCCTCTTTTTCAATAATGCGAAGCGGTATCCCAAAGCGCGCAAGAACTAATGCCGACATTAAACCACTCGGTCCAGCACCAACTATTAAAACTTTGGGTACATCACTTTGCATATTAAGGACGTCGAGGAAATTGAGCAAAATTAGGTTTACGCTTTTCTAAAAACGCATTTTTCCCTTCTTGGCCTTCTTCCGTCATGTAAAAAAGCATAGTGGCATTTCCAGCTAGTTCCTGCAAACCTGCTTGTCCATCACAATCGGCATTAAGGGCAGCTTTTAAACATCGAAGAGCAATCGGTGAATTATTTAGAATTTCTTGAGCCCATTTTATAGTTTCTTTTTCCAAATCAGCGAGAGGAACGACGGTATTCACCAAACCCATCTCTAATGCTTGCGCCGCATTATATTGTCGACACAAAAACCAAATCTCGCGTGCTTTTTTCTGTCCGACAATGCGTGCCATATAACTCGCGCCATAGCCTCCATCAAAAGATCCGACCTTTGGGCCAGTCTGACCAAAAATGGCATTATCGGCGGCAATGCTGAGATCACACATCATATGGAGTACGTGCCCTCCACCAATAGCATAGCCTGCAATCATAGCGATGACTGGCTTTGGGAGCGTTCGGATTTGTCGTTGAAGATCAAGAACATTTAAGCGATGAATACCGCTTTGGTCTTCATAGCCCGCTTCTTTGCGAATGCGCTGATCCCCGCCCGAGCAAAAAGCCATATCGCCAGCGCCACATAAAATAACGACGCCAATCGATGCATCATCGCGTGCATCAGCAAAAGCAGCCTGCATTTCTTGGACGGTCAAAGGACGAAAAGCATTACGCACTTCAGGACGATTGATAGTGATCTTGGCCATGCCATCCATTTTTTCGTAAATAATGTCCTCGAAACGCTTCGCTGTTTCCCATGCGCTTGCCATATACTACCTCTTCAATTTTAAGAAGTTTTAGCGAAGTAGTTTATAAAGACAAGCGCGGCTTGAAGGGCTTTAACTATTTAAAAAACTATCCAGGGTGAATTAAATTCGTCTGCGAAGCCAGGCCGCGGCCGGGGCACTCTAGGAATAGTAAAAGACACCTCTGCAAATAGCCTGCATTGCCAAGCTACACTCGCAATGGCGAGTAATCAGCGTCGGTTTTTTGTTTGGCATAAAGCCAAGTAAAAAGGCGAAGTTCTAATGTGCTACTCGTCATGCAAAGGATAACCACAACACTGCCAAAAACTACCCAACGAATTTTTTATACCGCTTAGAAAAAAACAAGACCAACCACAAGTCTTTTCGCCTTTATCATCCTTGGCTGTTATAGGTCCTGTTCCACATAGATAACAATGACTACTCCGAATCCCTCGAATATCGCTTTCAGCACACCCCACCGACCAGCAAAGGTGGCCGTCGCTATATTGAACGATTTTCTCGTGGCTTGGAGAATCACCTTCCCAGATGCTCGTTATTATTAATGAAGAAGCTTTCTTATCTTTAGCTTTTTGAGGAACTTCTTTAGCGCTCAAAGCAGGATTAATTGCGCCCATCCAATCTTTTGTTGCCTGATGATCGGTGCTTTGATTCGAGGATAGCGGGACGACGATTGGCTCTATGTCGGTCAGACAGCACACTAGGCAGAGTTTTTCTTCTCTTCTCCAAATATCCACATCGTCTACTTTCCCTCTCCAAATTTGATAATGGCTCCATATACAAAGGCTACAGTAATCATAGCCACATCCACACTTGGCAAACTGCGCGGGCTGATTCTTTTCATCGTCCCTCATTCCTGGAAGGGGTGCAGAACAATGGGGGAAAGGACACGTAAAACAATCCATGTCCCAAATATGTCTATCATCCACATGCCCTGCCATTAGGTAGCTACTAGAAAAAAAAGTCATCAGAATCAAAATGATATTTTTCATGCCTTCCCTCAAAAGAGGGGTGCTCTAGTCTTCCGAACTGGCTCCATCAATAGCCTAATTTATAGTTTGCGAAGCACAATCATTAAGCGGATAAACTCCGATAAAAAGCCTTATGCAAGGCTACATTTGTTTCTTTATTAATCACTATTTCTAAAATTTGTGTTTTCTTCTCTCTAAAAAATGAAGCGATGGCCTGTGCAAAATTCTCGGCATCAGCAAAGCTATAGGGAATTCCATGCGCCTTAGCTAATAAAGCGATATCAACCTTGTGCGGGGTATCTAAAAATGGTGTCAAAACTTCAGGCTCATCACTAATGGGTAAGAAATGAAAAATACCCCCACCGCTATTATTGATAAGCACTATCAAAACTGGTTGCTTTATTGACTGCAAAAGCATCAAGCCATTGGTATCATGCAAGAAAGCCACGTCGCCAATCAAGAGAATATTCGGTTTATGCGAAGCGACAGCCATGCCCGCTGCCGTGCTGATAATGCCATCAATGCCGCTTGCGCCCCGATTAACAAATACATCGATAAGAATCGGAGTCTTTGGCGCACATTGATCCAAATCACGAACGGGCATGCTTGAAGAAACAAATAAATTCGTGGGCTCGGAAATACTGAGAATCAATTCGGCAGCAAAGAACGCTTCATTATCTGCTTTGTTATCGAGGAATGTAGTTACTTTGTGCGCCAAATCTTGGCAAAAAAGAACACTCTTACTATTCGGAGACTTTCTTATCGGCAGTGAATCGGCAATATTTCCGATGGCCACTGCGATTTCTCCCGTAACAAAATGCTGAAAAATACCTATTGGGTCCACTCTCAGAGAGTATTCACTGAGTCGTAAATAACGGCATGCCTGATTTTTTTCGATCCACGCCCAGTACCGTTTAGAGACGACGCGATCGCCAATATGCACAATGAGCTCAGGCTTAAATTCTGCCAAAAATTCTTGATTGAGCAAAGCAAGATCAAAATGCCTAAAAATAAGCGGATGATCAGCAAAACATAAGTTCGAACTTATATCGGCAAAAACGGGCCATTGTAGTTTTTCCGCGAGCCTTAGAATTTGTTTTTGGACTTCACCCGGATAGTTCTCGCCCGCGACGATTAAACCCGTATCATACTGCTGCACAAGCTGCTTTAGCTCGCTAAGATCTGAGCTAGCTTTCGCAAAGGACAAACGGTGCTCTAGTCTTTCGGCTTCATCCCACTTTTCTTCGCTCACTCTATTATGCAAAGGCTCGCGCAATTGAATATTTATATGCACCGGCCCCGGACGCATATCGTGGGCATATAAAAGCGCCTGGTCGAAAATGCTTTGCGATTTCTTGATAGATACCAGATCTAAGGGTGGTGCCAAATCAAAAGATTTTTTACAATGCTCAAAAAATATATGGGGCTGGAAAATAGTCTGATTCGCACCCGTATCGCGCAGTTCATAGGGGCGGTCAGCAGAAATAATTAAAAGCGGCACCGAACTGACATAGGCTTCCACGACGGCCGGATAAAGATTAGCCACAGCCGTGCCCGAGGTCACCACGATAACCCCAGCTTTTTTACTGCGTTTTGCATACCCGAGCGCCATAAAAGCGAGCGAGCGTTCATCGATAGACTGATAAACATGTGCTTTTTCATGACGAGCGATGGCAGATACTAAAGGCGTTGAGCGCGAACCGGGTGCCACAAAAAAGTGATCAAAGCCTAAAAACACGAGGCGTTCAATCATCGCCTGACACCAATAGGTCTGAAAATTGCGAGCTTTCATAGTGAACCTGTCTATAGTTATCGTCAATCTGTCTAGAGTTATACTGAATGTGTCTATAGCTACAGTGAATGTGTCACTAGTAGTCGTCTGTTATCCTCGTCCCCTATTTGTAATCCTCATCCCCTCTTTGTCATCCTCGGGCTGGACCCGCGGATCCACTCACATCAACCAGAATCATTGTTCATATAGGCTAGCGAGCCTCTATTTAATCATTGGGAGGAATATTTCTATTATGTGGATCCTCGGGTCAAGCCCGAGGATGACAAAATGGAGAGCGGCAAGGAAATATAGAGGCCCGCGATAACAAATGAAGAGCCGCAAGGAAA
>JBPOIV010000246.1:0-10728 GCA_052034245.1 Myxococcota bacterium | reverse complement strand
CGGTTACCTATGGCGTGAGTAAATTTATTAGCGGTATTGTTGGTGATAAATCGAACCCTCGCTATTTTATGGGTATTGGTCTTATTTTGACCGGTATTTTTAATATATGTTTTGGTTGTTCTTCCAGCATGTGGCTTTTTATTATTTTTTGGGGCCTGAATGGATGGTTTCAAGGTTTTGGTTGGCCTCCCTGCGCTCGACTTTTAGCATACTGGTATTCAGATCGCTCCCGCGGTACCTGGTGGGCCATTTGGAGTACTTCTCATAATATCGGCGGCGCATTGATTCCCATGATCGCCGCGCTTTGTTTGCAATATGCCAATTGGCGCTTTGCGCTGTATGTCCCTGGCATCATGTCTATTATTATGGGACTGTGGTTGATTGAACGTCTTAGAGACACGCCAGCCTCGGTAGGTTTACCTTCGGCAGATTGTATCGATGGTGTTCCTGAACAATCGCGAGTAAAAAGTGCTTCGCACTTAAGCGTTAAAGAGATATTATTTAAATATGTTATTTTTAATAAATATATTTGGTTTTTATCTTTAGCTAACTTTTTTGTTTATATAATTCGTACCGGAATCAATGATTGGACTATGTTATATCTTTCAGAAGAACGTGGTTTTAGTTTAATCGAGGCGGGAATGACCGTGCCGTGGTTTGAAGCGGGCGGAATTTTGGGAATGCTTGCGGCCGGCTGGTTTTCCGATAAAATTTTTAATGGCAATCGCGGCTTTATTTCCTTCTTGTTCATGCTGATGATTGTCATGCCTCTATCGCTTTTTTGGTTGAGCCCTTCGCATAATTACGTCATTAACGCGGGTCTCATGTTTATTTCAGGCTTCTTCATTTTTGGTCCGCAAATGTTGGTGGGTTGTGCTGCCACAGAAAAGTCTCACAAGGACGCCGCCGCCACCGCCTCTGGTTTTGCTGGAACCTTTGGTTATTTAGGGGCGGCTTTTGCTGGCTATCCTTTTGGTCTTTTATTAGAGCGCTTCGGCTGGAATTCCTTTTTCTTGGCAATGCTCATTTCAGCGCTCTTAGGAGCTTGTTGTTTCTTGCCATTTTTCACCAAGGATATGGGAATGGCACGCCAATGGTTTGGCTTTAAGAGCAAAGCTCGTTAAGAGGGATTTTCAAAAAGCGTTGGCCTTTGGCGTTAGCCCGAGGCTTTTGCCCACCTAAAATATTGATTTGCATGGCGGGCCATAAGAGCCGAGGTGGGCTCAGCGTTTTATCTTTATTTTCCCGTGCATTCATGAATTCTTCAAGGCTCGTCTTAGCAGTGATGAGACGATTATGTTGTTTGTTCTCCCCAACACTCACATTACTCAAGGCCTCTTTTCCTTCCGCGGGATAGTCATGGCCAACCCACATACGAAAATGCTCGGGCAGGCGATAGAGCGCTTGGATGGAATGATAAAGTTCAACGGCACTCCCACCCGGAAAATCAGCGCGGCCGCACCCAAGGCTTGGTTGAAATATCGCATCACCACTAAAAACGTTCTCGCCAATGATATAAGCGGTGCAACTTGGGGTATGGCCTGGAACCAGCAGCGCTTTGATGGCGATTGAGCCTGCACTAAATTCTTCTTCGTGCTTAAAAAGAAAATCATAGGCAGGTGCGTACTCATTGGTATCAATGGCATAAACTTCGCGAAAATAATCACGGCTTTTTATAAAGCCTAAACCAATCCCACTTTTTACCTTAAAAAGCTCCTTCGCATAAAATGCTCCTGTCATATGGTCCGCATGAACATGGGTATCAAGCACAAGGCGGACGATAAGTTTTTGCTCTTCGATAAATCGGCATAGCGGAGCCAGAGCCTTAGAACTGATGCAGGCATTTAGCGGATCGAAGTCGAGTACTGGATCGATGATGATGGCATCATGACTGTCAGCATCATGTACCACATAGCTAAAGGTGGCGGTGCTTTGGTCAAAGAAAGGCGTAATAATCATGGCGTTCTCCTTTTAATCAAAAATGCATCAACACTCATTTTAGAAAACAAATTACGTCGTCATTATTCTAACTGTTCGGCTTAATAAATGAGAGTCATATGAAAATTGCCCTTGTGATGTGCTTTATTTTCTTAGCTTTAGCGAGCTTTGGTGTGTGGATACCAGATGATAGTTTTATCGAGGCAGTTAAGGACAACGATTTGCGCCGAGTAGAAAGGCACCTCTCTTGGTACAAACACTCTGATTTAAAAATCACCCACATTATCGATACCAATGATAAAACAGCTCTTCATTGGGCTGCCGAATTGGGTCATTTGAAAATAGCTCAGCTTCTGGTCGACTATGATCCTGACATACTTCTATCTATGGATTGGTCCAATTTCTCAGCCATGCATTATGCGGCTGATTCCGGCCATCTTGAGCTCGTCAAATATCTGGCAGAAAAAGCACCCAAATTAGTGACCAAGCGCAGTAAAAAAATTGCTTATAGGCCCTACATGCAAGATGAAGCCGACTATACCCCTCTTCATTTTGCTGCCCACCAGGGCCATGAAGAAGTGGTAAAATTTCTCGTTGGGAAGGGTGCGAACCCAAATGATACTTCGTATTCTTCAAAAACACCTCTCTCTCTAGCAGCAGAGCAGGGTCATTTTGAAATTGTTAAGTATCTTTTTAATCATGTGATGCATAAAAATAGCTTTGCATCCTCTCGTTTTGGTACTTTGGTGTCGATTCTAAGTTCAGCCAATCGAGCTGATATACTTGAATATCTTTTTGCTCAAACAGAGGAACATGATAGAAGTCAATTTTTCAAAACTATGCATGAAGGCTTAGCGCTTGCTGCCGAAGCAGGTTTTATAGAAATAGTAAAAATAATTCTTAAGAACGAGCCCGCCCTTGCGAAGTATGCTGAAAATAAAAATTTTTGTGCTTTGCATCGCGCGAGCAAAAAAGGACATCTTGAAATTGTTAGGTTGTTAGTGAACTACGGTGCCGATATAGACTTGAAAGATAGTCGGAAGCGCACAGCCCTACACTATGCCATAGTGCATAATTTTCCTGCGATCGAGCGCTTTCTGCATGCGAAAAACATAAGTCGCGATGGCATGAATGCTGCTATAACGCATCGAGCAATTAAAGATGGCGATGTAGAATTATTTTCTTCTATGCTCATTCGCTCTTCTTCTCTTTATGAAGAATATAAAGAATATTTTCCTTTCAAAACTTTGCTGGGCTCGGCCATTGCTTATAATCGTCTCGCCATGGTCAAATTATTGCAAGAATATGACCCCAATTTTGCCAACGAAAAAGCTGGGTCTTTTCTTGATGCCGCCCGTTTGGGAAAAAAGGATATTCTTGAATATCTTCTTGAGCAAGATATCGATGTGAATATGCAAGGGGGATATGGTGATACAGCGCTGCATGAGGCAGCTCAATACTGCCGCCTAGAATGTGCGGCTTTTCTACTCGAAAAAGGTGCCGATAAAGAGAAGAAAAATTCAATAGGACAGACTCCCCTCCAGAGGGCAATTAAAGGAATACTGCCACACAGTACTAAGCTAAAAGCAAAAGATCCTGAAGGCTGGAAGGCTCTGGTCCATGCTTATGCTGCCAACAAAGCTAAGATGGTTGAATATCTTCTTGGAAAAGGCGCCGATAAATTATCTGTAGATAGCAAAAATGAAAGCATTTTGCAGAGTATAGTGTATGGTTTTGATTTTAATAGTATGCGTCAATTTGTTGAAAAATATTTCTTTCGAGATGAGGATTTTTACGCATCAAATCCTCACTATGCCTTCGCCGATGCCGCCATGAAAGGGGAGCTTTCAAAGTTGAAGTTATTAGAAGACAGAGGCGCTATAAATCGTTATTGGGACAAAAATACTTTTGCCTTGTTATGGGCAGCCGAGGGGGGACATAGCGAAGCCGTAGAATACTTACTAGAAAAAGGTTTTGATAGTGCTGCTCGAGACCCTCGAAATAATACCACAGCCTTACAAAAAGCCCTTAGTTTTCACCGCATTGCTACGGTAGAAAAATTATTAGCTCGCAGTGATAAAGCTGATAAATCTGAGGCTTTATTTATTGCCACTAATAAAAAATACTTTTTTCTGATGCGAAGGCTGATAATTGCTCATGCGGACGTGAATGCGGTCTTAGAGAATGGCCAAAGTATTCTTCATACTGCAATTTTGCACGGGGATGTCGAGCTGGTAAAATTCTTGCTGCGTAAGGGCGCCGCTATCGACCAGGCTGATAACGACGGTAATACTGCGCTTCACTACGCTGCTAAAAGCGAAAGCGCGGCCATGGTGAGATTTTTTCTTGGAAAAGGCTTTGATGCGAATCAAGCAAATTATAAAGGTGAATCCCCACAAGCGCTGGTTTCGCCCTATTCGAGAAAAGCGGATAAACTCATCACGCTATTAAAAAAATCCCTAGAACGAATTGATGCCGATGAGGAATAAAGCACGGGACGTCTTTGTTTCATTCATTCCTTTGGCAGCATATTCTTAATGAGGAATTTTCATGGCTGCCACGACACTTGTGTTTATTTTTCTAAGCTTCTTAGCTCTAAATCTTTATTCGACCAAAGTGTGTGTCGGCAATAAAGCCTATGATACAGATCAAGTCGCCAAAATCACCATCAATCAGTCTGCTAACAACAAAGATTTTAGGGGAAAATTACATGAGTTTAGCGCGGTGATGTTGACGATACATTGTTCGCATTTAGAATTTCTTACAAAAGAATTGAAAAATTATACTGGCATCATGCATGTCCATCTCGATTACGACAAGGATTTGGCCACTATACGTCATGAAGCGCAACATTTAGAAAAAATCCTTAATGGATCTCCCGATATTAAAATCTTCGTCGATAACTATAGGATTCATTCCGAAAACTGGTCGACAAAACTCCTGGAAATAGAAAGCAAGCTTGATAAGGACAAAAAAAGTCCTGACTATTATCGAGGGCCGAAAAGAACCCTAGAGAAAAAAGATCGGAGCTCTTCATGCACGATTTTCTAAGGATTTATTCAATCCTTTACGTCGCTAAATGCCCATGATAGTGCTCTTTAAAATCGCGAGGTAATCATGAGCAATGCCTTCATCATCGATGGTAAAAGAACGCCCATCGGTTCGTTTTTAGGTGCTTTATCAAGCCTATCTGCCACCGAACTTGGATCGATCGCAATAGAAGCGGCTCTAAAAGCCTCGGGACTTAGGGCAGAACTTGTCGACGAAGTGATCATGGGCCAAGTGCTACAAGGGGGAGTAGGGCAGGCGCCAGCTCGTCAAGCTGCCTTGGGTGCGGGACTTAGCGTTAAAACGCCTTGTACGACCGTTAATAAAGTGTGTGGTTCAGGACTCAAGGCCGTGATGATGGCCAATCAATCCATTGCACTAAAAGAAGCAAGTTTCGTCGTGGCAGGCGGCATGGAAAGCATGAGTCAGGCGCCCTATATTTTGCCGAAAGCCCGCGAAGGATTTCGCCTCGGCAATCAAGTTGCTGTTGATCTTATGATGCATGATGGCTTAGTGGATCCTTATAGCCGCGCTGCTATGGGACATTTTGGCGATCAATGTGCGCGAGAGTTTTTATTTTCTAAAGAAGCGCAGGATGATTTTGCGAAAAAAAGTTATGAAAAAGCACGGCTTGCAATAAAAAATGGGGATCTTGCCGACGAGATTGTGCCAGTGACGCTAAAACTAAAAAGCGGAGAAAAGATCATAGTCGACGATGAAGAGCCTGCACGCTATGCGCCGGAAAAAATGGCATCGTTGAAGCCTGCGTTTTCCGCTGAGGGAAGCGTGACTGTTGCCAATGCGTCAAAAATAAATGATGGGGCCGCAGCGATGGTGTTGGTGAGTGAAGATGCACTAAAAACCCATAAGCTTGTGGCGAAAGCACGCATCATTGCGTCGACAACCTATGCGGCCGAGCCTCAATGGTTTACAACCGCTCCCGCGGCGGCGATAAAAAAACTAAGTCAACAAACAAAAATTGCTCTTGACGATATTGATCTTTTCGAAATCAATGAGGCCTTTGCCGTCGTGCCCATGCATGCCATCAAGGAGCTCAAGATCAAAGAAGAGAAAGTCAATGTCTTTGGTGGTGCAGTTGCTCTAGGGCATCCCATCGGTGCTTCAGGTGCGCGTCTTGTTTTGAGTTTAATCAATGCTTTAGCGAAGAGAAAAAAATCCCTCGGTTGTATTAGCGTGTGCTTAGGGGGCGGTGAAGCTGTGGCCATGTTAATCGAGTGTCTTTAGAGGAGTATTTATGAGTATTCATAAGATTGGAGTCGTGGGAGCCGGCCAAATGGGGGCTGGTATTGCTCAAGCGGCAGCCACCGCGGGCTATTTTTGCGTGGTCACTGATGCGCGCAATGATGCCTTGGTGAGTGGTGCAAAGGGCGTTGAAAAGAGTCTTGCTAAATTCGAAGCAAAGGGACTCATTCAAAACAAGAAAGAGATCTTTGAACGCATTCATTGGCATGCAGACGTAGAGCGCTTGCGGCAATGTGATTTAGTCATTGAGGCGGTCGTTGAAAGTGAGTCGATAAAACGCGAAGTTTTGCGCAGCGTCGATGCTTTGCTCAAGGAAGAAGCAATTATTGCCACCAATACTTCTTCCATTTCTATCACGCGGCTTGCGCATGCGACGACAAGGCCCAATCAATTTATTGGCATGCATTTCATGAACCCTGTGCCGCTCATGAAATTGGTTGAGCTTATCAAAGGACATCATACCGATGATCACACCCTCAACGCCGTAAAAGAAGTGGTGGAAAAAATGGGTAAAGTGTCGACTATCGCTCATGATTATCCTGGCTTCATTGCGAATCGAATTTTAATGCCGCTCATCAACGAAGCTTTTTTCGTGTTGATGGAAGGTATAGCGAGCGCGAATGATATCGATCAAACGATGAAGCTTGGCTGCAATTTTCCCATGGGGCCGCTTTCTTTGGCGGATTTGATTGGGCTAGATACCTGCCTTGCCATCATTGGCGTTATGCATGAGGGCTTAGGCGAAGATAAGTATAGACCATGCCCCTTGCTTCGAAAATATGTTGAGGCTGGCATGCTTGGTCGAAAAACAGGACAAGGCGTTTTTAAATACCAAAACGATTAGGATTTTTTTATGGCCTATGAACATTTGATTCTCGAAGACAAAGCCTTTAGCAGAATTATTACCATCTCACGCCCTAAAGTGCTCAATGCTTTAAATAAGCGCGTTATGCACGAGCTTTTGAAAGTTCTCGACGAGGTCGAGCACCACAAAAGTATTCGCTCCGTCATTATTACCGGCGCGGGTGATAAGAGTTTTATTGCGGGAGCCGACATTTCGGAGATGAAAAGTCTATCGCCGTTGGAGGCCGAGGAATTTTCTGCACTCGGTCACAAAGTCATGGACGCCATCGCGGCATTGAGCGTGCCGGTAATAGCGGCGGTAAATGGCTATGCTTTGGGCGGAGGGCTTGAGCTCGCTTTGGCCTGTGATTTTATTTACGCGGCAGAAAATGCCGCCTTTGGTTTGGTTGAAACAAAGCTTGGACTCATTCCTGGTTTTGGCGGCATAGCACGCCTCGCAAAGAGAGTGGGAACAGCGTATGCCAAGGAAATGATTTTTTCCGCAGCACAACTTAATGCGAGTGAGGCGCAGCGCATCGGTCTGGTGAATCGTGTGGTGCCAGAAGGTGGGGTGCTTGAAGCTGCTAAAAATCTTGCCGACAAGATCAACGAGCGTGGTCCTTTTGCTGTTTCTTTGGTTAAAAAATTAATGATGGATGCAGATAGCGCGAGTGTCGCGACCCTTAATTCCTTGGAGCGGGCGGGCTTTGGTTTGGTTTTTGCCAGTCGCGATCACAGCGAAGGAATAAGTGCATTTATAGAAAAACGTGCAGCCAATTACGAAGGTATGTAGAGGAGATAATATGAGCTATTTACTGAATGACACCCATGAATTACTGGAAAAAACCTGTCGTCAATTTGCAAGCAAACATCTTGCACCAAAGGCATATGAATTCGATAAAAACCACAGCTTTCCGGCCAATGAAATTAAAGCCCTAGGCGAGCTCGGCTTGATGGGTGTTTTTATACCAAGCGAATATGGTGGGGCGGGGCTTGATGCCATGTCCTATGTTATTGCGATGGAAGAAATAAGTGCAGGCTGCGCATCATGCGGCGTGGTTATGAGCGTCAATAATTCGCTCTTTTGTGATCCTATTCAAAAATATGGCTCAGCCTTTTTAAAAGAAAAATTTCTTACCCCGTTTGCATCTGGTAAAAAACTTGGCTGCTTTGCCCTCAGTGAGCCTAATAATGGCTCCGATGCTGCGGCAATGCTTACTACCGCGCGTCTTGATGGCGACCACTATGTACTCAATGGTACTAAGGCGTGGATTACCAATGGCTACGAAGCAGATGCGGCCATAGTGTTTGCGACGGTGGATTCTTCGCTCAAGCATAAAGGTGTGGTAGCCATCGTCGTCGATATGCCATCGGCAGGTCTAAGTCTCGGCAAAAAAGAAGACAAGCTTGGCATTAGAGCTTCTTCTACGTGCAATCTTATTTTCGAAGATTGCCGTGTGCCAAAGAGCCACGTATTAGGCGAAGTAGGTGATGGATTTCGCATTGCCATGTCGGTACTGGATGGTGGACGTATAGGAATTGCCGCACAAGCCTTGGGTATTGGTAGAGCCGCGATGGAGAGTGCCGCTAAATATGCCAATGAGCGAAAGGCTTTTGGAAAAGTGTTGGCGGAATTGCCTTCGATTCAAAATAAATTTGCAGAGATGGGTATGCGGCTTGATGCTGCTCGTCTTTTAACCTATCGCGCGGCCTGGCTTAAGGATCAAAAACAATCCTTTACCAAAGAGGGCGCCATGGCAAAGCTAATGGCTTCGGAAGGTGCGACCTATGTCACTCACCAAGCGATGCAAGTTTTTGGTGGCAATGGTTATGTGACTGAGTATCCGATGGAGCGTCATTATCGCGATGCGCGCATTACCGAAATCTATGAGGGAACCAGCGAAATTCAACGTTTGGTTATTGGTACACGGATTTTAAGGGAATTTGCGCAATAAGCCAAAGTTTGGGAGGCTAGTTATATGAGTAGTAGTGAAGGTCTCAAAAGGCTGCCTCAAAAAGTGCGGATCATGGAAGTTGGTCCGCGTGATGGTTTGCAAAACGAAAAAACTTTAGTCGACACGGCATCGAAAATACGCTTCATTGAAAGCTTGGTTGATACGGGCATTAAGCGCATCGAAGTGAGTGCCTTTGTGAGCCCGCAGTGGATTCCGCCTTTGGCTGATCATAATGAAGTAGCGCATGGTATCAAAAAGAAGCCCGGCGTATCTTATGCGGCCTTGGTACCAAATATTCGTGGCTATGAGCGGGCGCTTGCAACGGCAAAGATCGACGAAGTTTCCATCGTCGTTGCGGCATCGAATACGCATAATGTAAAAAATTTGAATGCTGGTACAGACCAAATATTAGCGCGCTATCAGGAACTTGCCAAAAGAGCGCACGCCGACAATATCCCTTTTCGGGCCTATTTATCGTGCGCTTTTGCTTGCCCCTATGAAGGAAATATAGCGCCCTCTAGTGTCATTCCGCTTTTAGAAAAACTACGTGATCTTGGGCCCTACGAAGTGGTTATTAGTGACACCATTGGAGCGGCCTCACCTAAAGATACCATTGTGCTTTTAGAAGAAGCGCTTAAAGTGTGCCCCAAAGAATCTCTCGGTCTTCACATGCATGATACGCAGGGCATGGCCTTAGCCAATATTTTCGCAGCCTTGTGTTTGGGAATTTCATCCTTTGATTCTTCTGCTGGAGGCTTAGGTGGTTGTCCTTATGCTCCGGGGGCCTCGGGAAATGTGGCGAGCGAAGATCTTGTAAATATGCTCGAAACGATGAATATTGCTACCGGAATTTCATTGGATGCTCTAGTAAATGTATCATTAGAAATGGCAAAAATACTCAATAAAGCACCCGCGGCCAAGATAGTCGCGATGTGCCAGAAAATTGGAAATTAAAGTTGTGAAAAGGCTTCTTCTTGCTCTTAGTTTGCTTTTATGTTTTGGCGCGTGTCTTTGTACTCGATGGCCTTTTGGCGAACCGAGGGAACTCGCTCTTGTTAAAAACGCGAATGAGGGACAAAAAGTCAATAGAACTGAGCTCCTTGATGCCATTATTGAGCTTGGCGAAGATAAAGAACATAAAGCGGCTGAGCCTCTTATGACATTGATGAAAACCACCAAAGATCTAGCCATCGGAAATGCTTGCTTGAGCGCTTTGAGTGAGCTTAACCATCCGAAAATTATGGAGGCAATTATTGACTTTGTGGAGCGAAAGCCTGCCATTGTTCGCCGTCAAGCCATTCTAGCTGCAAGAAAAATTGCTAATAAGACTGCTGCAGAATGGCTCTTAGTGATGGCCTACGGCCATGAAGATGCAACCGTAAGAAGAGAAGCTCAGCTTGCTTTAGACGAAGTCGAGAAAAAACTCGGCTTGTCTAACGGTTAGTCCGCCTACGTCTCTGAGTATCTTTTTTCAGCTTTATGAACTGTAAGGCGCTAATATTTAATCTATCTAATCTCCTTGTATCCAAATTATGTGTCTTAGCGTAAGCCTCGTGTTCTAGACCTTCATGCCTGAGGCTAAGATACACAATTTCTTCGGGGCTTAGATCAGCGAAGCTCCCCTTGGAGATGCGTGGATTGTTATAAAGAAAGGGGTCAGTTCTTAATTCGCCGATGAGAA
>JBPOIV010000023.1:0-9938 GCA_052034245.1 Myxococcota bacterium | reverse complement strand
CGGTCGATAAAGAGACTGTTGAACAAGTAAATAGGGCCATTATAAAAATTAAAGAAGGTAAGCAATATGGCGAAATTATTTCTGGTTATTTATACCCGGTTTTACTCTTGCAAACAGTCGATACTTTTTGGTTTCGGCTTATAGAAATTACCGGTATGATTGCTATGGCCATTTCCGGTCTGGTTATCGCTTATCGCGATCGCTCCACCTTGTTTGGTGCCATAGTCTTTGCTTTTTTGCCTTCTTTGGGAGGAAGTATAGTCAGAGACTTGGTCTTTGATCGTTTTCCTGTACGCGCTTTGGCCGGAGTACGTAGCATAAGCATTGTCTTGTGCGTAGTGTTAATCGGCTACATCGTGGTGCGTCTTTATGATCGCTACCATGATCAAATACGTATTCCTCTCGATCAATATAACTGGATGTATAATATTTTAGCTATTTCCGAAGGGCTCGGCCTTGCTGCTTTTACTATATCGGGAATAATTATTACCGTCGTTGCTAAGATAACCCCATTGTGGTTGTGGGGGCCTTTTTTTACGCTCGTTACCGGCTCAGGCGGCGGGATTCTTCGCGACTTAATTAGCAAAGAGCGCAAGATTACTACTTTGAGCGGCAAACTTATGCCAGAAATAGCTATTACGTGGGGATTATTTTTATCTATTTTTCTTACATTTCAATCACGTACTGTTGACACCGATTCAATAAAATATGCCCTAATTGTTACTGTGGTTGGGATTTTTTTTACGCGACTTTCTGTATATATTTTTAAAATCCCTAACTTACAATTAAGAAAGCCTGAGGATAAAATCTAAATTTTTCAAAAACTCAATATATCCGGTGAGCAGCGGCCGCAATCGATGCAAATGGTGTCACCAGTTGTAGGATCTTCGACCGATTCGGTACTATGGCATACGGGACAAGGATCGGAGGCTTCAAGTCGAGAAAAAGAAGCCAAAAAAAGCATACTAATAAAAAATAATCGCATAAAAATCATCATTACCTCGGCCGCCGAATGCAGCATCGATGACACTGCCTTCAGCTCAACAGTTTAAGGGGGAAAATTAATGCTAAAAAGAAACTTTTTTTAGGTTTTTGACCTTATTTATTCGATCACCCTGGAAAGTTATAAAATAGTCATCGTAATGCCATAGTTCTTGCTGTTCTTTTTCGTCATGTTCTTTCAAATATTGTTTCTTCAACGGAGGGCCCAAGCTTGCTTGGAGTTGGGCCTTATTCATGCCAATAACTGGCTTTTTATTCCAAATAGCATTTTGAATATAAGAAGGTTCTTTTAATATCCATACATTAGGATCGTTGAAGCTTAAGTAGTTTTTTAGATATACTTTTAGAGCTTCTTCAGTCTCTATGTTTTGCGGTATAACCATTACGTGAGTCTTTTCCCGAAAGATGCTTACGCGCCCTCGCTCTTTAGCCACACGAAAATAGACCCAAATACTATTTTTAGGTGAATACAGCGGACGCTTCAATTTTTCCTTGGTAGTGGGGTAGGTAATGGCGGTGATTTCCACCAAAGTGCCCGCGGGAACGATGTGATTAGGATCAGGGGGATAAAGTTTATTATGCTCTAGGCCCAAGACATCGTGAAGAGCTGAAAAAGGTCGGCAATCAAGCAATACAATTTGTGCATCGTCATAAAATCGGCCGCCATAAAGCGAGCTTTTTAACCAGTATTGTGGCAGTGGTTTTTCTGGCATAGATTTATCAATAGGACGAAAGGTGCTGCAGCCGCAAAGCAGGAGCACTAAGAGCAGTCCATAAGGTTTTTTATGCACGGTATACCTCATCTTAAAAACGAACTTGGGCGCGATAGCATAGAATTTGAGAAGTATCATGCTAACGGCAACGATTTTATTATCATCGATGGCTCTTCTTATTCCTCCTTAAAGACAGATTTGGTGGAAAGCTTAAAACTTAAGGCGCGAATATTGTGCGATCGTCATCGTGGCGTCGGCGCTGACGGCATTTTTTTGCTTTCACATGAACAAAATTTTTTGCATATGACCGTTATCAATGCTGATGGCAGCTTAGCAAAAAATTGTGGCAATGGGCTTCGTTGTGTCGCTCATTGGTTTTTTAGACGCTATCCTCACGAAAGCACCGTCACCATTGAGCTTGGCAATAAAATCTATACAGCCAAAAAAGAGGGCTCGGCTTTCTTTATTGAAATGGGACTTTGTTCTCTTGTTGCGCAGCCTGACTATACTTTTAGTGGCCACGCAAAGCCTTCATTAGTTTTCAAAGCTGATGTCGGTAATCCTCATTTGGTATTTTTGAGCGAGCAAGAAGATGAGCCTGCTCTTTTAATTTCCCAAATTAAGAGCGCTTTTGCCAACTGGCAGGATTTTAACGTGGGCCTTATCCTAGGCAAAACTCACCGATCGATAGTTTATGAACGCGGCGTCGGTTTTACGCAAAGCTGTGGAAGTGGAGCCATCGCTGCGGCTATGGCGCTTTTTTTTAGTGGTCGCACAGAAAAAAATACCCTGCTGATTTCTCAGCCGGGAGGCAATGTTGAGATTACACTTAGCGCCATCTCCAAGCATACCGGGCAGTTTAATGTTAGCCAGATTGCCGATGCCTCTTTCGTGTATCGAGGCGAGCTATTTTTTTAGGCTTATTTGAAAATAGTACTTGGCAAGGTAGGTTAAATTGCGAAGAACATCAAAGTCCCTAAAACGGACCATCATGTAAAAGGTATTCCATGAGAATTTTTGACGAGCTCGCTACCACTGAACATGAACAAGTAGTGTACTGCCACGATAAGCATTCGGGCCTCAAAGCCATCATCGCGATTCATAACACGGTGCTTGGGCCAGCTTTAGGTGGCTGTCGTATGTGGCACTATGCCAGCGAAGAAGAAGCAGTCACCGATGTTTTGCGGCTTTCTCGAGGAATGACCTACAAGGCTGCAGTGGCAGGGCTGAACTTAGGTGGGGGTAAAGCCGTTATTATTGGTGATCCAAAGACCATGAAATCCGAAGCACTTTTTCGTGCCTTTGGTCGCTTCGTTCAAAGTTTATCTGGTCGCTATATTACGGCTGAAGATGTGGGCACCACCGTGCATGAAATGATCTCGGTGCATCAAGAGACCGATCATGTCACAGGCCTTCCTCCTTCTTTGGGTGGTTTAGGCGATCCAAGTCCGGTGACGGCCTTAGGCGTTTTTCATGGCATGCGCGCGGCCTTATTAAAAACTTTTGCTAATGATTCTTTCAAGGGACGTAAAATTGTCATGCAAGGTGTGGGCCAAGTAGGTCTTCATTTAATTGAGCATTTAGCTGAGGCTGGTGCCGAAATAATCGTGGCGGATATTGATGAAAACCGCCTTAAAAAAGCAAAAGCTCTTTGCAGCGCTATACAATTCGTTTCTATTCATGAAGTATATGACGTACCGTGCGATATTTTTGCTCCCTGTGCATTGGGTGGAAGTATCAATCCTAAAACTATCGAGAGACTTCGCTGCGCCATTGTGGCTGGTTGTGCCAATAATGTGTTGTTGAGCGAAGAAGAAGATTGTGCCGCGCTGATAGCGAAAAATATCCTCTATGTTCCCGATTTTGTGATCAATGCCGGAGGGCTTATCAGTGTTGTGAATTAAATCGGAGTGGGCGGGAAGAGGCATTGGCGAAAGCGGCAAAAATTTACGATATCATTACTGAGATTATAAGCGTTGCTCAAAATAAAAAAATCTCTACTCTTAAAGCCGCCAATGCTCTTGCAGAAACTCGCCTAAATGCGATCGCTCACTTAAAAAGGACGCATGTCCAAGGGCCATCGAGGGAGCGCGGGCCTCGGTCTATATAATTTAGTGTAACCAAAGGGATTAGCGTGAGTGATCAGCTGATTGTAAATGTGGCATCGTTTGAAACCCGTATTGCCTTGCTGGAAGGCGGCGTGGTGACGGAACTGATGATTGAGCGCAATGCCGACCGTGGTCTTGTGGGCAATATTTATTTAGGCAAAGTGCAGCGGGTTTTGCCAGGCATGCAAGCGGCTTTCGTCGAGCTTGGCATTGGTAAGGCCGCTTTTTTATACGTCGGCGATGTGGTTCGCTCTCAACCAAATCTCGATCCCATGGATGCTTTGGATGATCAAAAAAACGAAGAGCACGTAGAAGCTGAAGGCGAAGAAAAAATCGCTGCGAATTCTCCTCAAGATCAGCAGCTCATAAAGCAAAAACGCCGTAGCAAAGAGCGCCATAAAATCGAAGATCTTTTAAGACCTGGCCAAGAAATCCTCGTACAAGTTACCAAAGATCCCATAGGCACCAAAGGCCCGCGCATAAGTTGTAATATCTCGGTGCCGGGCCGTCATGTGGTCTTTATGCCCAACTATGATCATGTGGGCATAAGCCGTAAAATTGGCGAAGAAGAAGAGAGAGAGCGATTACGAGTATTGCTCAGCCAAAAAAAACCAGCTGAAGGTGGCTTTGTTGCGCGCACGGTGTCTCAAGGTGTTTCCGATGAGAAAATTTTATTAGATTGTGAATATTTGGTTTCGCTGTGGCGGGATGTGCAAAATCGCGTCAAGAAAGTGCAAGCGCCCGCGTTGATCCAACCCGAGCTCGACATTTTGCTTAAGTGCGCTCGTGATATGACGCATGAATCTTTGAGTCGCATCGTTATCGACAATGAAGAAGCCTATCAACGTACCATGCGCTTTTTAGAAATCTTTTATCAGCCCATGTGCGAAAAATTAGAGCTTTACGACCGCAGCGATCCGGTTTTTGAAAGCTTTGGCGTAGAGTCGGAAATCGCGCGTGCGATGAGTCGCAAAGTTTGGCTTAGATCTGGGGGCTACTTGATCATCGATCAGGCTGAAGCCCTCACGGTTATTGACGTCAACACAGGGCGTTTTGTTGGCAAAAGAAATCTCGAAGACACCATCATCAGGACCAATCTCGAAGCGGTGCGCGAAGTCGCTTATCAACTGCGTCTACGTAACATTGGGGGCATGGTTATTGTCGACTTTATCGATATGGAAACCCAAGGCGATCGAGACAAAGTTTTGGGGGCTTTGATAGAGGCGCTTAAGAAAGATCGTGCACGCTGCAATGTAGTAAAAATTAGTGAGCTTGGCCTTGTGGAAATGACTCGTCAGCGTACGCGTGAAAGTCTTGAAAGACGCATGTGTGAGCCGTGTTTTTATTGCGATGGCAAAGGCACCCTTAAATCGAAACAGACGGTCGTCTATGAAATTTTCCGCCAATTGCTTACGCGCGGCAAGAATTTACTTGAGCCCAGCATCATCGTTCATGCGCATCCTGAAATTGTCGATTTGGTCTATGGCGAAGAGCATGACAATCTTGCGAAAATCGAAGAACAAATTAAAAAGCACATTATCGTGCGTCCTCGCGGCTCCTTTCATCAAGAACAATTTGATATTTTTGGAACGAGTAATTTGAGTGCTTAATCTAAGAAAAAATATAAGCGATTTTGCGCTCCAGTTATGCGATATTCCTTCGTTGAGTTATCAGGAGCAGGGGCTTTTGCAATTCTTGCTTCAATGGTGTGAGCAGCGAAATCTTTACGTCGAAAAAATTCCGGTGAGTAATGATGAGGGACGTTTTAATTTGTTGATTGCCGGCAAAGAACATGCAGTCTATCAGACGATTTTTTGCACTCATATCGACACCGTGCCACCCTTCATTGCTCCTCGCATTGAACACGATGTGATGTGGGGCCGTGGCTCGTGCGATGCCAAAGGAATTGCGGCATCCATGGTGATGACGCTTCTTCATGAAAAGGAACAAGGACACGATGACATCGCCGTATTGCTTACTGTCGGTGAAGAAGAAGCGAGTGATGGGGCCAAAGAGTGTAATAAAGAGCTTGAAGGCCGCGCAAAAGTAGTGGTAGTCGGCGAGCCCACCGAGCTCAAAGCGGCGAGTGCACAAAAAGGCACTTTGGTTTTTGATGTGAGTGCCGAAGGGAGAGAGGCCCATAGCTCCAGGCCTGAGCTTGGTTCTTCTGCCATACATCTTTTGATCGAGGCACTGGCAAAGCTCCTCGCTATTTCATGGCCCAAAGATATAAAATTTGGCGAGACTTTATTAAATGTCGGCGAGATACATGGTGGCGAAGCTCGCAACATGCTCGCTTCTTTCGCTAGCGCAAAATGCATAATGCGCTTGAGTGTGAACTCAGCGAGTATTCTTAGACAAATAGATGCACTTCTTGGTCCTGCTCTGCGTCGTGAAGTTTTTTCAGTGAGCGAGCCGTTTTCTTATATTGTGCCGCCCGGTTTCGAAAGCTTTGTAGCGGGTTTTGGATCAGACGCCCCTTATTTGTCGAAGATCGCAGAAAAAATAATGCTCATTGGTCCGGGCTCATTGGCTTTGGCTCATAAACCGAATGAGCATGTTGCTATCGAGGAGCTTCACCAAGGCTGTCTTGCTTATCAAAAGATCAGCCATTGGATTCGGCAGAATTAACTCCCTAAGGCACCTTGGTAAATTCCCATTTGTTAAGCGCATTGTCAGAGGTGAAGAAGATTTTGTCTTTTTTAATCTTCAGTTTCAGCTTGGTAAATTGTTTTCTTCCCAAAATTTCCTTGATGAATCTTTGCTGACGAGGACCTTGTTGAGCAAGATTATTGAGTAGGGAAAAAGGAATTTCGAGCACACCATTTTGCTTGATAGATTTGCTCTCAGACTTTCTTGCCTTAAGGCGAACTTTATCTGTCACGTGCAAAATGAGATCTAAAGAATCGTCCTTGCCAAAGGTGACGCGCATGGTCGCGGGTGAGCAATGGCGATTAAAATCTAATAACTCGACGTGCAAAGGAAAAAGATAGTCATTGCTCGCAAAGCTAAATTTCTCACCTCTGCTTTCTCCTAAATCGAGCTTTGGCGAATTATCGATGATTTCACCCTGAAGAGGCAGATTGGTTTCTATAAATTTCCATTCCAGGGGCGACACGTCCTGTAGTAGTTCCGGGCTTCTTGCGACAAAATCATATTCCATTTCGTAATAGCCCGTGTGGCCGTCTTTTCTGCCTTCTACGCGCATGATGCGAACTTTTGCTCCGCGGCCTATTCTATCTATAGAAATTTTATTAGTGAGTTCCCCCGCAACTTTTGGCAGCGGTATCCAATCTGTTTCAGGCAATTTTCTCTCCGAAAGAAGCCAATGCAAAATCCCCCGATGTGGCCTTCTATTTTTATAGGTATAATTCATGATGACCGTATCGCAGCCCGCAATATCGAAATCGAAGCGGCGAATAAATATGTTGCCAAATTTATCCATCACCATCATGGTCGACCCAATCGAGCTGATGGCAATTATGCGAAGTCTTCCTCGATGAGGACCACATACCTGATAGCTATCATCTACAGGGAGCCAAGGGTCAAAATAGTTTATTTTTTGTTGATCTCCTCTTACGGCAAAGAGGCTCCCCACACCTACGCCAACCCAATGGCTTTGACCCACAGAATCAATAAATGATTTGTCAATTTCGGCGGATAAATAAGAAAAGTCCCACACGCTCGTATCAGCGGGTAATTTTAAGGCATCGCCGCGGCCTACGGGAAAACCCCACGTTTTCATCCAGACGAATGAAGAAGGCTCTTTTATGCCTTCTTTCATCAGATATATTGTATTATCACTACCTTTAGCAACGAGCCGTGAGCCATCCACCGCAATTTCACTAATAGTTCCTTTCGTTTTATCGGGCATTTTTAGGCGATGCCACTTCGCCGAAGGGATTCCTCTGCGTCTAATACAAATCCGCCCCTCGTTCAGTGCAAATAAATAGCGACTATTTGCGCTGAAATCATGCCCTCTAAAGAGGGGATCCGTATCGAGTGGGAGATCTTGGCATTTAGCAAAGGTGAAAGGTGAATAAAAAAGAACAATAACTATTGCTCCTAAAGAAAAAATTGTCCTCACTATTTTTAGACGAGAAAATAATTCCATAGGCTTCTCCAATTATTCATAAAAAAATGCCCATCAGAAATTGCTGAAGAGCAAAAAAACTCATTCTTTGATGATCATCGGCAGAAATAGAAAAACAGAGCGTGATTTTTTTTGCATGAAGAAGCAGCAAAGAAGCTTCTGGATATAAAAATATGAAATATCGAGGGATAAGTGCCTAATGATTTATAGATCTCTGCATTTTTCTCTATACTACTTTTCGCGGAGATCTTGGGCGCAATGCTTATTAAGTTCTTCGTTTTTTAGCGCCGCGCATATTTCTTCGACGGTAGAAAATCCATGCCTGCCAGTTTTGCAAGTATTTTGATCAAACTCATAGGAAAACTTGTCTGAATTTCTACTAAAGCTGCTTCAAAACAAGAAAATATTTATTTGGGGGCAAGCGCAAGCCCACAAATTTGGAAGCCTATGGAAACATTTTATATAGCGGCACCAACGTCTTTATCGTATGCTATGAAAAGCTTCCAGTGCGCGTGCTCGTGAGAGCCCTAAATCGACAATGGGGAGGGGGTAGGTTTTTCCTAAAATTATACCCGCCTCTTTGAGAATTTTTTCAGGAGCATCAAAAGGTTTAAATAGGTATTTGTTGGGAAGATTCGCGATTTCAGGCACGAAGCGTCGGGTATAGGCGCCATCAGGATCAAATTTTTCGCCTTGGCTGGTGGGATTAAAAATACGAAAATAGGGCGCTGCATCAGCGCCGGAGCCAGCGACCCATTGCCAGCTTGCGCTATTGTTCGCTAGATCTGCGTCGAGCAAGCAATCCCAAAACCATTTTTCCCCTTCGCGCCAGTGGATTAATAAATTCTTGATGAGGAAAGAAGCCACCACCATGCGCACGCGATTATGCATATAGCCTGTTTGCCACAGCTCGCGCATGCCGGCGTCGACCAATGGATAGCCGGTTTTTCCTTGCTGCCAGGCTTTGAGAGCTCTTTTGTCTTTGCGCCATGAAAAGTTATCAAATTTCTTTTGAAAATTTTTCTCGGGCAAGGAAGGAAAATGATAGAGCAGCGAGTAAGAAAATTCTCGCCAAACCAGTTCGCGAAGAAAAAACTGCGCATCCTCGGGATAGGTTTTTTGGTGCTTCGCGATGCGATGCCACACTTCTCTCGGCGAAATTTCACCAAAATGTAAATAAGGCGAAAGGCGTGAGGTATTTGGTAAGCTTGGAAAATCACGCCCTTTTTGATAGCCTTTTAGACCATTTTTTATAAAGAAATTTAGCTGTTTTTGCGCTGCATCTTCGCCGACATTCCAGTTTTTTTCTATCTCTCGATACCAGGGGATTTTAGGCATGAGCGCTAAATCGTCGATATCGATGGAATGCTCATCTTTAATAAGCTGCAACTGCGAGGGGGCTTTCAGGGCTTCTTCGGGCTCATGATGAAGAGCCGCGCGATAAAAAGGTGTAAAGACTTTATAGGGCTCGCCATCGGCCTTCAAAACGCTCATTGGCTCCCACAGTAAGGATGCAGCAAAACTTTTAGTCTTCTCTTTACCCAAATCTTTTTTAATAGCCTCGGCCAAAGCCCTTTGCTCGGGCTCATAACAGCGATTCCAATAAATGGCATCGGCACGATGACGACTCATTAATTCTTTAAGTATGGTTTTCGAACAGCCTTTATAAACATTTAGCTTGCCATTGAGCGAAGCATTCAATGCATGCAGTGAATGATGAAGCCACCATTTACTTGCAGCGCCCATTTTATGCTGCTTAGTAGTTATCTCATCTAACACATAGACCGCCATCACGCGGCCTTTTTCGGCAGCTTGCATGAGGGCGGGATTATCATTAAGTCGTAAATCCTGTCGAAACCAAAGAATAGTTGTTTTCATAGCGCCTTGTACTTTTTTCCTGCTCGAAAAAAGTATCTCAAAGCTTTTTATTGTGGAAGCCTTTCCCCTTATTTCAAAAGAGGAATTCCAAATAAAATTTTATTTTTTACTATTTTTAGTTCTTTATAGTTTACAGATCTATGC
>JBPOIV010000092.1:0-1963 GCA_052034245.1 Myxococcota bacterium | reverse complement strand
CTTGATTCCGATGTCTATTATTTTTCTAAAATTCCCGTGAAGCTTGAAAGCGCAGAAATTTTCATAGTGGTGATTGCCGCAATCATCATCAGTTTTTTGGCAACAATTCCTCCATCTTTATTTGCAGCGCGCTTAAAACCAGTCGAAGGTTTGCGTTATGAGTAACTTTTATGAATATTGATGTTCAGGCTTTATCAAAGTCCTATTATTTAAATGGCCAAATCATTCCTGTTTTGCAGGATATTAATTTGTCCATCAAAGCTGGCGATATGATTTCTCTTACCGGCCCTTCAGGGGTAGGGAAGAGTACTTTTTTACATGTGCTTGGTACTCTTGATACGCCCAGTTCGGGCCTCATTAATTACGATTTGGCCAATGTTCAACAATGGCCTGAGGCCCGCATCGCGGAGTTTCGCAATAAAAATATCGGCTATGTTTTTCAATTCCATCATTTGCTGAGTGAATTTAGTGCGGTGGAAAATGTGATGATGCCTCTGTTGATGCGAAGAATGAAAAAAAATGAGGCCGAAGATAAGGCAAGTGAGGTCCTTAAATTCGTTGGACTAGAACACCGGCTTCATCATAAGCCCGGCGAGCTTTCAGGGGGCGAGCAGCAGCGGGTTGCGCTTGCGAGAGCCCTTGCTCATGAGCCACGACTTTTATTGGCGGATGAGCCAACCGGAAATCTCGACGAGAAAACCGGCCAAGCGATTATCGATCTCATCAAAACCTATAATCTGAAAAATAAAATCACCGTAGTGCTCGTGACCCACAATTACCAGATTAGCGAAGCCTTCCCTCGTCGATTAGTGCTTGATCGAAGTGGTCTTAACGAGCTTAATTAGCTTCGTCGAAGGCTCGACGTCGCGCTTCATCTTTTTCCTTTTGCTCTTCTTTGTAAACGCGAAGAGCGCATAAGGCATCAGATAATTCAGCTTTTAGCGAAATGTCTATAGTTAAATAGAATGCCAACTCGCCTTTAGGAACGATGAAATATTCCTGATCGGCAATGACAGTTGTTTCAGGCTCCGTAAAAATAAGCTCTGGCAGGGCAATAATGTCAGCCTCGAGGCCGGGGAACTTAGCTTCTTTTTTTGCAAAGTCTCCGAGATAAGACAGGCCAATCACGCCTTCAAAACGCGGAGCAAAACGTGTGCTTTTAGCAAAATGCACCATTTGACCCGTCTCAACCAATTTCTTTTCAGCGTCAGCGCCTTTAAACTCGCTGTCGGGGATGTCCTTCGTCGCATAGTAAAGATTATAGGTAGGCGCATGAATGTTTAGCGTGTTTCTTTTTACCCACAAACGAATGCCTTTAATGATTATTTTTTCTTTCTCAGGATCAATAAATCGTTTGCGACATTCTTCAGAGGCCAAGGCTGAGCGGAATTCCTCAGCTCGAAAATGAACCCCCTCTTGCGGCCCTAACTGTGCTGCTATTACCTTCCTTACTGATGCATTGAACTCGATACTTAAGTCGACATTTTTACATTGACTAAAGAGCGGATTCTGATTGTTGCGAGCATATTCCAAAGGCGTGATGAGACGTTTGGGTATGAGGCCATTGGCAAATTGCTTATCCAGCCAGCTGACAAAGGCCTGGTTGCACTTTTGTGCATCTATTTTTTTGCCTGGCATCGTCCCATCAGGCCCAAGATCGAGCTTAGTGAGGTGTTGTCGCACCTCGCTGACAATTTTTTTAATGCGACTTTCTTTGAAAATAATGGGCTTACGAAGGGTAAATTCTAAAGGCAAATCCACACAAGCGCTAGCAAAAATCAGCAACAAAGGTAGAGAGAGCTGTAAAAGATAGGTGAGGGCAGTCATCTCTAAGAATCCTTCAAAATAATGTTAACGAGTTGAGCATGGTGGGCTTTATTTAATGTTTTATTGCATCGACAGCATGCCTTCAATTTATTTCTCAATATTCTTTAAGGGGGCCCGCTTTGCAGAAGCATATGAT
>JBPOIV010000297.1:0-21931 GCA_052034245.1 Myxococcota bacterium | reverse complement strand
ACTGTCTTCTTCTAAGTTGTTAGCTTTTTAAATATAGTATATAAAATTAATGCCTCTGTTCATTTATTGGTGATTGAATAATTGTTTGTTCTTAAATAACTTTTGCGGTGGGTCTCAAGCTTTTTTCGCTTTCGCAACTTTTATTTCGATGATATGCCAAGCCTCGGTGGCCTCTTCGCGCCAGGGCCTAAACTCTTGAGCAGGAATCCTAAAATGTGTGGAATCGTTGGATATATCGGTGAACAAAATGCCAAAGATGTAGTCATGAAAGGACTCGAGAGATTAGAGTATCGAGGCTATGATTCTTCTGGCATTGCTATTGAGGAAAAAAATGCGCAGGTGCGTGTCACCAAGGCGGCCGGAAAACTGCAGGCCCTAAAAGAAAAGATTGATCCTTTATCGCTCGAAGGATTTCGTGCCATTGGTCATACCCGCTGGGCGACTCATGGCGTGCCTAATGATAGTAATGCCCATCCCCATCAGTATGGTCGCGTCACGGTCGTTCATAATGGCATCATCGAAAACCATCTCGAAGAAAAAACTAGTTTTATCGCCAAAGGACATATTTTTTCTTCAGCAACGGATACTGAAGTCATTGCGCATTTGCTTGAGGAAATGCTTCAGCAGGATATACCCATTATCGAGGCTATTCGACAACTTTGTCAGTTGCTTAAGGGCGCATTTTCTTTGGGCATACTGCTTGATGGCGATGCGGACCATATTTATTTTGTAAAAAAAGGCTCTCCTTTAATCGTTGCTCGAGGAAAAAACGAGTGTTTTTTCGCTTCCGATCAAATGGCCTTAGTTGATTTTGCACCAAGCTATTATCCACTCGAAGATGGTGATTATGGTTTTATCACGAGAGACGAGATAAAGATTTTTGATGCTAGCGGGGCTCTCAAAGTTTTTGAATTATTGGCCTTAAATGCCGAGGCGGGGACTATAGAAAAAATGGGCCATGCACATTTCATGCACAAAGAAATTTTCGAGCAGCCTGAAGTTATCCAAAGGGTACTTTTAGGCCGCATCAAAGATAGTGCGCTGAATCTCGACGGATTTCCTCTTGATTTTGCTCAGATAAAAAATATTGAGCGCATCCATATTATTGCTTGTGGCAGCTCGTATATCGCAGGCTTGATTGGTAAAAATAATTTGGAAGCAAATTTGGGTATTCCGGTGGATGTCGAAATCGCTAGTGAATATCGGTATCGCACCACGTTGACTGATAAAAAGACTTTGGTCATCGCTATTTCGCAATCTGGGGAGACGGCCGATACTTTGGCAGCTCTTTCAAAAGCGATTGAAAAAGGTGCTTTGTGCATTGGCGTATGCAATGTCGTAGGCTCAGCTATTTCTCGCCTTTGTGATAAAAGTGGCGGCAATCTTTATCTTAATGCCGGGCCGGAAATATCGGTGGCCTCTACCAAAGCCTTTGTGGCGCAAGTGGTCGCGCTAAAACTTCTAAGTTTGGCGCTCGAGAAAACGCTGCGTACAAGCGGTATCGTGGATGAAAGAAAAAGAGTTGATGCTTTATTGCATCTTAAAAAATCCATCGAATCACTTCTTCTTCATGACCACGCGATAAGCGATATTGCTAAAGAGCTCATGCACGAGCCCCGCATGCTCTTTTTGGGACGCGGCGAGCTGCTTCCGGTTGCCCTTGAAGGTGCCCTCAAAATGAAGGAACTTTCTTATATTTTTGCCGAAGGCTATGCGGCAGGAGAGCTCAAGCACGGCCCCATTGCAACTATTGATCCTGGAATGCCCGTGGTGATGATTTTCTCCGAGGATCATTTGCAAGTAAAAACATTAAGTAATTTATTTGAAGTTAAAGCACGCGGTGCGCGGGTGATTTCAATAGCGCCAAAAAATGCGGAGCATATAAAAAGTGAATCCGATTTTTTCATTCCGCTTGAATCAGTAGCACCCGAACTTTTGGCGGTGCTTGCCACTATCCCCTTACAACTGCTCGCTTATCATTTGAGCAATCACAAGGGAATCGACGTTGATAAACCACGGAATTTGGCCAAGAGCGTGACGGTGGAGTAGTAGGCGTTTTTCCTCTGCCTTTTGGGAATTACCCTGGATTGCCGCGCTACGCTCGCAATGACGAGGAGTGAAGGGTTTTGCCTGACTCCACAACTCAGCCGGTCATTGCGAGGTCAGGTAGTGGCCGTGGCAATCTAAGGAATGGTTTGATGCCTTTTGGGGATCGTCCTGGATTGCCGCGCTGCGCTCGCAATGACGAGGAGTGAAGGGTTTTGCTCGTCGCAGCACCTTTGACCAACAATGAGGAGTCTTCTCGTTTCTTTTTATGCAACAAAGTCGGCTTCAGACGAGGGTGACAATTACTTTTCAGCACTTATTTTCTTTGCAAAGAATTTCACCATAGCGTTCGGCATCGAGGAGGTGGCTTTTTTCTTCTAGATTGTTGAGCTTTATTTGTAAGAGCCAGCCTTCGCCGTAGGGATCTTGATTGATACCTTCTGGGTGATCAATGACATTTTGATTCACGGCCACAACCACTCCGGAGAGGGGCGCATAAATGTCACTCACGGCTTTGACGCTTTCGACAACACCGATAGCGGTACCTTTTTTTAGGGATTTACCTACTTCGGGAAGTTCAACATAGACCACATCGCCAAGAGCAGATTGGGCATGGTGGCTAATGCCTATGAGCGCTTCATCATTGTTGATTTTAATCCATTCATGCTCTTCAGTAAAAAGACGATCATCAGGAATTGTTTGCATAGGGGCTCCTAAAGAAAACGTGCTTTGACAACGACAGCTTCTGTTGCTCGATTGCGAATGTTGATAAAAATACTGTCGCCAATTTTTAGGCTTAGATCTTTGGTGTAAGCAAAACCAATTGCATGCTCTTTTGTAGGTGGCCATGTGCCAGAGCTTACTTCACCAATAATTTTATGTTCTCGATTTTCGATAGCAAAGCCGTGGCGCGCAATGCCTTTTTCTTTCAATCTAAAGCCAATTAGTTTTTTCTCTCGTCCACGTTGTTTTTGCTGAAGAAGGGCGGTTTTTCCTAAAAAATCTTTAGAGAAATCAACGGCAAAACTTAGACCGGCTTCAAGGGGTGTGGTTTTTTCATCCATGTCATTGCCGTGTAAAAGCATGCCTGCTTCAAGACGCAAAGAGTCGCGCGCGGCAAGACCGCAAGGCACTGCACCTTCAGCTAAAAGTAGTTGCCATAAAGGTCCAGCATCTTTTGGGCTCAGAAAAATTTCGACGCCATCTTCACCCGTATAGCCCGTCCTTGCCATAATGCAGCTAATATTTTTTAGTGTCGTTTCTGCAAAACAAAAACGGTCGGGTAGCCGCGACGAGCACAGAGGCTCGAGCATGGCGATGGCTTTGGGGCCTTGAATCGCGATTTGGGCAAAATTGCTGGAAGCATTTTCGAGCGTCACATTGAAGGCCAGGCTTTGCTCTCTTATCCAGTGCCAATCTTTATCGATGTTGGCAGCATTCACGCAGAGCAAATATTTTTCCAAAGAAAATTTATAGACGATCAAATCGTCGATGATGCCGCCCTTTTCATTCAGTAAAAGGGAATAGTGCGCCTCGTATGCTCGAAGTTTTTCAACGTTATTGCTGAGCAGCCAATTTAAAAATTTCTCGGCATCGGCACCAGCAACAAAAATTTCACCCATGTGACTGACATCAAAAATACCTACGTGCTGTCGCACTGCAAAATGTTCTTCTTTCTCGCTCTTAAAACGAACGGGAAGCATAGTGCCGGCAAAATCGATGAGCTGTGCATTTGCGGCCACATGATGATCATAAAGAGGGGTGTTAGGCATGGTGAGCTCTAATAAAATTATCGGCCGTATTTTTTAAAAGCATCGCAATAGTGAGAGGACCAACGCCGCCGGGAACAGGGCTAATATACGATGCAATCTCTTTTACTCGATCAAAATCTACATCGCCGCACAATTTGCCGTTTTCATCTTTGTTGATGCCGACATCGATGACAACCGCACCTTTTTTAATATGGTGTTCATTAATCATTTTGGCCCTTCCTACTGCTGAGACAACAATGTCAGCGGTTTTGGTTATTTCAGCTAAGTTCGGGGTAAGACGGTGACAAATACTCACCGTGGCGTCGTTTGCTAACAGAAGAAGAGCCATAGGTTTTCCGACAATGGTGCTTCGGCCAATCACTACTGCATGTTTTCCCGCCATTGAAATCTCGGCATTTTTTAGCATTTCGATAACTCCGCTTGGAGTACATGCCACAGTAGATTTTATGCCAGCAAGCAGGCGTCCAAGATTGATGGGATGAAAACCATCAACATCTTTTTTCGGATCAATGTGCTCGATAATTACTTGTTCGCGGATGTGTCTGGGCAAGGGTAATTGCACCAAAATGCCGTCGATAGTTGCATCTTCATTGAGACGGCTTAAAAGTTTTAAAAGTTCATCTTCAGAAGTGCTTTCTTTAAGGTCGAAATGAAAACTTTGAATACCAGCGCGTGCCGCAGCTTTAATCTTATTGCTTACATAAATTTTTGAGGCAGGATCTTCGCCAACAATCACCGTTGCAAGACCCGGCTGCCGATCGGGATATTTACTCAGCTTAATTTTGAGATCATCGATTATTTTTGCAGATAAAGCTTTGCCGTCGATTATGCGAGCTGAGTTCATATGCCTTCCTCTAAATATTTTACATACTCAACTTTTATGTCGATTGATCAATAGCCTTAGGTATGCAAAGCCTCTTTCGAAAATTCATGAGGTTACTATGAATAGCAATCATTATGTCGCAGTGATTGATTGTGGATCGCAAACGACAAAATTAATTGCTCGACGCATTCGCGAGCTTGGTGTATTTTCCCGCATTTTTATGCCCTCAGTCAGCAAAGAAGAACTTTTAAAAGAAAGGCCTTCTGCCATTATTTTATCCGGTGGACCTGAGTCATTACTTGCTTCCGATTCCCTTCGTATCGATAAAAATATTTTTGATGTGGATATTCCGATTTTGGGTATTTGCTATGGCATGCAGCTCATAGTTGATAATTTTGGTGGTGTTTTAGAGTCAAAAGAACATCGAGAATTTGGTCAGCGAGTAATCGCTATCGATGGGCTTTCACCGCTGTTTAATGGTTTGAAAAAAGAGAGCTTGGTGTGGATGTCTCACTCCGATCAATGTAAGGACATTCCGCAAAGATTTCGCACAATTGCTTCAAGCACAAGCTGTGCCCATGTGGCCATTGCCCACGAAACGCGCAAGATTTTTGCATGTCAATTTCATCCCGAAGTAAGTCATAGCCAAGATGGTCTGGCTATTCTTTCCAATTTTCTTTTTGCCATTGCGAAGCTTGAGAAGAGCTTCGATTTAGGTGATTTTTTAGCACAAAAAATCGAAGCGATAAAAAAGCAGACTGAGGGAAAAAAAGTCATCATGGCTTTAAGTGGCGGCGTTGATTCTATGGTGGCTGCGCTGATGATTCACAAGGCCATCAAAGACCAGCTTCACTGTGTTTATGTGAATCACGGTTTATATCGAAATAACGAACCCAAAGAAGTTGAGAAATTATTCGCTAGTGTTTTTGAAAAAGAATTAACTGTCGTAAATGCTGAAGAACAATTTTTTAGTGCTCTTTCAGGCATCACGGATCCTGAGCAAAAGCGCAAAATTATTGGCAAGACTTTTATTGAGATTTTTGAGCAAGAAGCAAAAAAAACTCAGGCGAGTTTTCTAGGCCAGGGAACATTGTATCCCGACGTAATAGAATCTCCGAATAAGACAGGAGGCCCATCTCACGGAATCAAGAGTCACCATAACGTGGGTGGATTACCTCAGCATATGAACTTGCAACTCGTTGAGCCGCTTCGAGAACTTTTTAAAGATGAAGTGCGCGCTATCGGAAAGCTCATGGGTCTTGCTGATGAAGTAGTGATGCGTGAGCCTTTTCCTGGTCCGGGTTTTGCAGTGCGTGCACCTGGAGCAATAAGCCGTGAGCGCATTGCTTTGCTGCGCAGTGCTGATCGCATTGTTCAGGAAGAAATGAAAACGGCGATTTCAGAAGGGCACTATAAAAGCAAAGTCTGGCAGTGTTTTGCTATTTTGTTGCCGGTAAAAAGTGTCGGGGTCATGGGTGATGCGCGAGCGTATGGCGAAACAATTGTTATTCGTGCAGTTGAAAGCGAAGATGCCATGACCGCTGATTGGTGCAAACTGCCGCACGAGCTTTTGTTGAAAATGTCGACAAGAATTACGAACGAAGTCCGTGGCATAAATCGCGTACTTTATGACATTACGCAAAAACCACCCGGAACTATTGAGTGGGAATGATTGAGCTGAGAGAGATAATCGATATTTTAAGGGGCAAAAACCCTTGTCATCCTTAAGTGGAAGCATTTGTCACCGCGAAGTACGGCATTGTCATCTTTCGCTACAACCATTTGTCATCCTTCGGTACAGACATTTTATCGTCCTTCGCTACAACCATTTGTCATCCTTCGGTACAGACATTTTATCGTCCTTCGCTACAACCATTTGTCGTCCTTCGGTACAGACATTTTATCGTCCTTCGCTACAACCATTTGTCGTTCTTCGCTACAACCATTTGTCATCCTCGGGCTTGACCCGAGGATCCATCTTAGCATTCAAAAGTTATCAAGGATGGCTATGGGATTTGCCTTATTTTCAATCTCATCCAATGCTTCCGGTTTGCTTAGGCAGTCCATATTGCTATGCTGTGGATCCTCGGGTCAAGCCCGAGGATGACACTTCTTAGTATGCGAGGATGACTTTTTAGGATCTCAGCAGGACAATTAGTTAAGACTAATACTCATCGCTCCGGCGAGAATTAAAAGAATGCCGATTACGTTCGAAATATTCATTACTTCGCCCAACAAAAGTACTCCAAAGATCACCGTAAAGACGGGCTCTAGTACGGAAAGCATTGATGCCTTATCGCTGCTAATAAATTTCATCGCATGAAGCATTAATAAGATCGGTACAGCGGAACAAAGAATGCCGATGCCTACAATATAGGCCCAACTTTCTGTGCTCGTAGGCATAACAAAAGTTTGATCAAGGAGACTCAGAATAAGCGCGGTCATTGCGCAGCCGAGGGAGACCATCAAGGTTGAACTTATGGGCGACAACCTGCTTTTGGCGCTCAAAAATAAATAGATGGCATAAAAAAAAGCGGCGAGCAAACTGAGAGAAATTCCCATAAGGTCAAAGCTGAGCTCGCTTAAATCTACGAGCAAAATCAGACCGATGATAATCACCAAAAATGACCAAAGATACCGATTTTTAATCGCTTCTTTGTAGAAAATTCGATTTAAAATCATAACGAAGGCTGGGAAAATAAAGAAAATCACCATCGCTTGGCCCGTGCCGATAAGCGGGCTCGCCATAAAAAATAATATACCCGGCGCAGTATAAAAAATGGCACCAATGAAAAGGATGTTTAGATGCTGTTTAATGCTGCCTTTGTTTTCTTTGGTGAAAAAAATTAAAAACAAGGCGAGTAAAAACGAACCGAGGAAACGCCAAAAAGACATAGTGTAAACAGAAAGGCCCGTTTCCAAAAGGCGCGTGCCGAAATAACCTAATAAACCGTAAAGTAAGCCGGAAAGGCCGGCAAGAAGAAGGCCCTTTTTTGGGCTTGTCATAGAACTCATAAGAAACCTGGTGCGCAGACGATAAAGGCCGTACGCTTTCTCTCTGTCTACCAATGGGTACTTCATCAGTCAAGCAAGCAAAAAAGAGAGCACCTATTGGGCCTCTTTTTTTATGATTATTAAAGGGGAAAAAAGTGCTTAGAAATCTTGATGTTAATCGGTAATTAAAAAGGGAAACCATGAAAAAAACCTTGCTTTTAGGCTGTGTAGTTCTTCTTATTGGCTGTCATCCTTTTTTTATGTTCAAAGCCCCGACTCTTACGAAGAGCCTGGGCGAAGCTAAAAAATCTGATGCCACGGAAGTTGTAAATATAGTCCTTGATGATTTTGGCATTCCTTTTATTAAGGCAAAAACTACAGAAGCAGCTATGTATGCTTTGGGTTTTATGCATGCATATGATCGCTTGTTTCAACTTGATCTTATTCGTCATGCAGCCCTTGGCCGCACTTCGGAGCTTTTTGGTCAAAGAACTTTGGCGCTCGATAAAAAATTGCGAATTTTAAGCTATCGCCTTGATGAACAGCTTTTACATTTGACGCATGATGAGCAGCTTATTTTAAGAGCCTATGTAGCAGGCATAAATGAGGGTGCTCGTAAGCGTGGCCGTAGTACTGAACACTTTTTGCTTGGTACTCATTTTAAGGACTTCGCACTTAGGGATGTAGTTGCTATTGCGCGGCTTCAATCTTGGCAGCTGGCTCAAGACTTAAACACCGAGATTGATCGTTTAATTATTGCTCGCTCTTCTCTAAGTGATGTAGAAAAACAAAGTTTGCTCAATCCTGTCGAAGATCGAAACTCATCGATTATTCCCTTAGAAGCTAAAGGGTCGGCGCGAAATAAAAAAGAACTTTCAGAACTCTTTGCACCATTGAAAGCCACGTATGAGATTCTCGATGAGGAAATGGGAATTATCCAGAGCACGGGTGGCGCATCAAATGCCTGGGTGGTGGCTGGAAATTTGATGGAAAATAAGCACAGCGTGCTGATGAACGACCCTCATTTACGCCACACATGGCCTTCTAACTTTTATTTGGCCGGCATTGAGACCGATGAGATGAGCGCAAAAGGTGCAAGTTTGGTCGGGGTGCCATCGATCGTGATTGGTGCTGGAAAGCACATCGCTTGGGGGGTTACTGCTTCCTATTTGAATACTCAGGACACCGTCCTCTTAAAACGTGACAAGAAAAATAAACTCAAGTATCTCGTCGATAATAAGTCGCTCGAACTTGAAAAATGGCCTCAGGAATTTTGTTTGGCAAAAAATGAGGGATGTAGAAAAGAAGATTTCTATGTGAGCATCTTTGGCCCTGTAATGGATACTCGTCATGATTCTGCTATCGCCAAAGAAGATTTTTTAGCGCTCATGTGGACCGGTTTCTTGATAGAAAAGCATTCAGCGATTGCCACTACCTTTGTTAAACTCGCCAGTGCTAAGAACGTAGGTTTAGGAACTGAAGCTATAAAAGCCATGACTTTTCCTGGCGTCAATTTAGTCATTACTGACACTGCGGGCGCTATAGCCTATGCCTATGCCGGCCTCGTGCCTCAGCGAGATAATAAACAATTTCCTTTTTTACCCCTTGATGGGGGCAAAAGTTCCTCGCTTTGGTCAGCTTTTTTGTCAAAACCCTTTTTAATTAATCCCAACGACGGCGTCATTATTACTGCCAATCAAAATATTTATAACGCTCATGCAGCCTATAAAAAGTCGTTTGGAAAGCAGGGGGCGGCGCCCTATCGCGCCTTAAAAATTAAAGAGAACATTGAGACTTTGCTTAAGCAAGGGGAATTAAAAGTCGAAGAGCTTGCGAAAATTCAGCTTGATAGCGTATCGATCGAGGCGAAGGAAATAGCCCCACAGCTTGGTCGGATCTGTCAGGAAGAATTTAAAAACGGCAGTGCTCTACAAAAGGAATTTGCGCTGAAGCTTTCTTCGTTTGACGGAAATTTTACTACCGATTCTAAAGCCGCTCTGCCCTATGAAATGATGATGGATATGATTATTGGCACCCGACTTCATGAGGCTGTAGGACCAGATTTAGTCAAGAAAATCTTTCATAATCAGCAGCTTCGTTATGCTGTGAAGAATGCGCTTTTGGAGGAGTTTAAGGGAAATAAGACAGGACTCTTTGGCGATCGAATGTCCTTTCAGAAATACATTGCCAGACTTTGCGAGCCGAGCCTAAATGAGTTGGTGAAGAAAGCGGGGAGCGCTCCTTGGAAATGGCGCTATGGACGCCATCATTATTTAAAACGTGAAAGTACTTTAGCAAAAGCACCCGTCGTGGGCGGATTTTTTCGCGATAAAAGGCGTGAGGTTGCCGGTTCAGGATCCTCGCCTTTGGCCGAGATAGGCATGCCGGTCGTGTATGGGGCGAATCTTCGTTTTCAAGCGATTATGAGCGATCCGCCGGTCCTTAGAGCAGTGCTCGATACAGGCACAAGCGGCGATAGAGACCATGAAAATAGCCTCGACCAATCTTTATTGTGGCACCAAGGAAAACTAATCGACTTGGCTAAAGATTGGAGCGAGGCTGAAACAAAGGCAAAATCTAGATTTTATTTAAGCTTTTAAGCTTATTCCTTTTTTAGAGTTTTAGGCGTCATGTACGTTACTAAGCCCCAAACTTTTTTAGGGGCGTAAAGAGCTGCCTGAGCTGCTCTCTTTCCTGGCACAAATTTCTTCCAGCTGGAACTTTGTTGGCTTGGCACTTTCGCTTCTATTTCTTTTTCTTCTTGAACGGCGGTGACGATTTCTTCTTCAGTGTCATTATTTTCTTTTTGAAGAGAGGCTTGATTATAAAGATTCATAAAATGATTTATCCTGCCATCGCTCTCTTCATTACTAATCCGTCCATAAGGCACTAATCGTTCAGCTACTAATTCTGCTCCCTCTTCATAATAGCGGCGAGCTTGCTCTAGACTTCTTGCAGCAAAAAATTTGCTGGCTTCTTGAAGAAATTGCATCTGAGGAACTAATTCCTGACTTTTTTCATTATAAAATGCTTGCGCATCTTCAATCGCCTTAAAATAATATTCGTCGGCTTTTTCGCATCCCTTAACTACTAAGTTCTCAGTAGATTCAGCCGCGTCGAAATAATATTTCTGGGTCTTTTCGTAAAACTTTTCTACTAGTTTATTGGCAGACTCTGTCGCAGCAGCTGCCGTAGCTTGGACATGCGGATTGTATTGAGCCTTCCATAGGGCGCTTGCAACCTTTTTAAGCCCTGCAGATGCGTCTTTTACTGCTTCAGATAATTCTTCGCCTTCTTTACTTTGGGCGAACTCGTCCAAGGAAGTGAGAAGCTTTTCATGTATTTCACGAGCTCTTTCCGTCAGCGGGTGAATGCTCAGAGCTGAGGAGTATACTTGAAAGTAAGGATTACTACGAGTTCGTTCGAGTAAAGCGCGTCCAAAATTGGTAGCGCCACGACGTAAATCACGTAACGCTTCAGTTAGATCAGGATTTTGCTCAGAAAGCTCTATTATGTCGTCGACTTGATTAACGAAGTTTTCAGTATCCTCAATCAAAGTTGTAACTTTAATGGCTTGATCTTCAGTTTGCTCATTCATGCCACTTTGGGCCGCAAAACTGGAAGAAATGCTATATTCTTTCCCAATAGAAGGACGCCCAATACCATATGAATCATCTTCTGCAATCACGGATAAAGATAAAATAAATAAACTAATAATGGCAATTAACTGCATATTTTATTCTCGCTTTTTCTGGTAATAAAAATGCATCATATTTTATGGTTTGATAAAGTCAATCCCTGTACTGCTTTTCATCGCAATCACTAACTTAATCATGCATTGATTTTATAAATAGTAATAATGATTTTAGCCCTATGAATAGGGGCGATTTAATAGGTAGTCAAAAGGAAATAATTTTAGGGTGTTGGGGACTTGGCTATCGGTCGGCGCATTTCAGGGCATTAAGTCCGTACATGCCTACTAAAGCAAAAGCGAATGGCCGTGGACAGGCTTTAACCACGTTTCGAACATTGAGAGCACACATACTCGCCCATAAATTTCCGCTCGGCTTGACAAATGGTTTTGCAACTTGGCAGGCATCTTCCACCGCGCTCTCTAAACATTTTGAGCTTCCTTCTTTAATAAAGTTATCGATGAATAATGTGGTAGCCTCTGGGAATGAAAAATTTGTAGTCGCGAATTGGGGGCATGCAGGCATGTTTTGACCAAGGGGCTTAAAATGCCACTGTCCGGCTAATGAAAACGATAATAAAATCAGGATACTAGTTGTTGTTTTAATCATAATAATTCACCTAAATACTGCCTAGTAATTAGCTAATATTTAGGTGGATTTTATGCAGCTATAAGTCTAAGTAATTCTTGATCCAAAAGTTTTGGCATTTTCAAAGGCGTACAGAGCGAAAACCTTAAAGTCCCGCGCCTACTTCTTTTCAAAGAACACTGCAGCTTCATTAGCTATTAGTCTCTCACATTCTTCAATAAAATTAATGAGATCTCCAGGAGTCGATGCAAAGAATTCCTCGCAATAAAAGCGCAAAACCTCCAGACTATTTTTCTCTTTTTTCATGAGGTCAAAGAATATGGTTTTGGCTTCTTTGAGCAAGAGAATTTGCTGGTTTACTAACTCGAGCAAAACAGCATTAAGGAGATTTGTGAGCGCTATTTGAATTTCGGGGCCTTGATTGGCATGTATGCGTTCGAGCATCGGTACCAAATTTTCAAGAGAATAATCACCATTTTCGAGGAGCGTCCTTGAATCTTCTACTAATTTCATCAAAACTTTTTGGCGCTGTTCCTCAGCCAATTTTGCGCGGCGAGGAAAATGCTGCTGCGTGCTCGTGTCTATCTCAAAACAGGAAGCTACGGCTCCCCTACGTGATGTTGTAAAAGCGGGAGGTGCTTCCCAATAAGTTGAGAAATTTTCATCGTCAGCCAAAAAATCTGTGTCTTCATATCCATCATCACCCCGCTGATAATCAAAATGCGGCATCGCTCGCGCGGGAATTTGAAAAAGTCGAATAAATTGCTCTTTCCGCGCTGGATGATGGGGAAAGAGATGCTCGCTCACGATAGCGACCAAAAATTCCAGTGCGTAAGCTTCATGCTCCGCAACGCCATAAAGCTCGTCCTTGGCAAGACTATACGAAGGGCCCAATTCATCCTCGCTCATGTAGGCTTCATTTAAGAGTTTATCTATAGCCACGCTAAGCACTTTCGCTTTAGCCTCGATTACTAGTTGGTGAGGCGCATTAGTAAGGCCTTTCAGAAGATTATCGATGTATAGTTCCCAGGTGTGAGGCTCTAAAATTTGTGCCTGTGCCAACAGATATTCATAATCCGGTGAAAAATCTTCTCCGATCGGTCTTTCATTCTTGAGCCAGCCAGAAGATTGAGGAGAGCGTGCAATATGCTCAATATTTTCGTCGCTAAAATACTGCCCCCATTCTTCTTTCATAGGAGCCACAGGCCTGTGGTTTTGCCTTCTTCCTCGGGAAAAAATATTTTCGAAAACAGGAGTGGTATCGAGTGCGCCCGGAAAAGCAATGCTCAGTTCAAGAGCAAAGGTCTTTAGAGCTTCGGAATTTCCTTGAAAGCACTCATGCTTGAGCACCGTAGCCGGCCCTAAGTTGGCTTCTCTTTTTTCGAGGAATAGAAACCACCAGCGAAACAAGGCATCCAAAATATCCTCTCGATATTCTGCTCTTTGTATGATCAAGGATTCACTAAGAATATTTATAGCTGCGGTGATTAAGTTATCACTGAGATTACTCTGTAGCGAAAGATACTCTACGATTCGCATTACATCGTCGCCATCAGAATACACGGTGTATGCGTTTTCACGCTCTTGTCTAGGTATTTCCAGAATTTCTATAACCAACTCTGTATTTAAAGGACGCGCATTAAGGATGGAAAGAACAACCTCTTCGTCTATTAGGTCAATGCTAGCGCATAAAATTGCGGGCGAAAAAAATAACAAAATAAACAATAATTTTTTCATGAATTCTCCTACAAATTTGCTTGTACACATTGTTTACAGGCCTTGTAGGGGAGTCTTCATAAATTAGTAGGATAAATAAGTGAACTTTTCAGCGAGGCTGAAAAACACGCATTAGTGATGTCTATGAGAATTATTTTACTACTTTATTAAGAGCTTAATCTTCGTCTTCATTTTCATCGAAGAAATCACCGAAATACTCATCTTCTAAGTATAAATCTTCGTTGAGCTCTTCATCATCTACGTCAATGACTTCGGTAGTCTTGATTTCTTCTTTATTGTTGTCTTCCAATTTTCCGTCATAGCCATCATAGCCGGGATAGCCTTCATCCTCTGGAATATCGAGATAATCCTCATCGTAATAAGGGCCTTCAGGATAATAATCTGAGGGCGGCGGATAATAGCCGGGAGGAGGAGCGGGGGGCCATCCTTGAGGCGCTTGGTTGGGGTCGAAAGTAGGGTATTCTGGCCGTCCTGCGCGTTCTGATGGCGGAATCTGCGGGAGAGCTGGCGGCGGTGTACGCTCTTTTAATTCAGGCGGAAATTTTTGATTGCCATTTTTGCCATTAGTGCGCTCAATAGGGGGCATGGCTTCATTGCCGCCATTCATGCCCGGTCTACGCAAGTTGCGCATCACGCCATTCATTTCTCTTGGATCCCCTCTCATTCCTGGCGGGGGCATACCCTGATTGAAGTCTGGCATTTTTTTCGGCATAGGGCGCAAAGGAGCAGCTTTTGCGGCATCGTCGGGACTATTGGCTCCATCATCCCGTCCGTTTAAATTGGGCATCCTGCGGGGAGGAATTTGTGATTGAGCCATCTGTGGCGCTTTAGTTTTCGATATAGCTTCAACGAGATAGTTTAGGCCGACCAAACTAAGAACAGTGGTGCCGATAATTACCAGCGCAAATATAGGCAAACGGCTTTGGTTTTTTATGTTCATAGTATCATCCAATCTCGAATTCGATCGCGGCCTGAAAGCTTATCGGCACTAAACCGCTAATGCTTGCTACAATGATTATAGTGAGTCAGAAATCAGAGGTCTAAATTTATGATAAATATATCTTTATTTTCAAATGAATGGTGTATTTAAAGGCACCTTGTACCACATGAACATCCATCGTTAAAAAATCATGATAGTGTAAATGATGCTTATGATAAATGTTAATTATAGAATTTTAACCATGCTTTTACTAAGCTGCTTTTTAGCATCTTGTGCGACAAGTATGGGCATAAAACGTCCTGTGGCGACGAGCAAAAGAATTAGCATTTCGGGGTTGGTTGGACGTGTTGTTCTCGATCCTGGTCATGGTGGTGAAGATGCTGGAGCGGTGGGTCCCACTGGTCTAAAAGAAAAAGAAGTGACGCTTGATATTGCACTTCGCATCCGCCGCTTGTTGAGAAAAATGATGCCGCAGGTGGAGGTAGTATTAACGCGTCAAAGCGATCATTATTTGTCCTTGGAAGATCGGGTTAAAAAGGCCAATGAAGTTGGCGCCGATGTTTTTTTATCGATTCATATAAATTCAAGCGAAAAAAAAGATGCGTCCGGATTCGAGCTTTTTAGTCTCGATGTGGCAAGCAATCGCCATGCCGATCGTTTGGCAGCACGAGAAAATATAAGAAGCAGTATCGATGAAAAGGCGATTAAGTTTATTTTGGCGGACCTTCGCGCTAATGCGCATCGCCAAGAAAGCGACCAGCTTGCATCACTGATAGCAAAAGGTCTGAGACATCAGCTGCCAAAGAAAATTCCTGAAACGAAGCTCAAAGATCGGGGCTATAACCAAGCTATTTTTCACGTGCTCTTTGTGAACATGCCCGCCATTTTAGGTGAGATGTTTTTTATTTCTAACCCAGATGAAGAGCGGATGCTAAAAAGCGCTCATGTCCGCGAGCTTTGCGCTCGCGGCATGGTCCTTGGATTAAGCCGCTATCTTACTCATCGCGTGGCGCGGGTGCAGCATGGAAAATAATAAATTTTATTTTTTTCTCGAGCAATTTTTAAGTTTTAGTCGAGTGGAAAAAGGTCTCGCAGAAAATTCTGTTATCTCTTATAGCAGCGATTTACGTCAATTTTTTAGTCATTTGCTCCACTTAGGAATTCATGAGCCTGCTGACGTTAACCGAGAACACATCACGCTTTTTTGCGAAAAAAGGACCAAAGACAACATAAGTGCAAAAAGTCTTCATCGTGCTTTATGTGCGATTCGACGCTATTTTCTTTTTTTGCGCAAAGAAAATCTCATCGTTTCAAGTCCTGCTGATGACATTGTGTTGCCTAAAACTGAAGTGCGCTTACCAAAGACAAGCGCGCTTAAAGATATTGATAGAATTATCTCAAAGCCCAATGCTTATAGCCCCCGAGGCCAGCGAGACGCGGCAATTATCGCGGTACTTTATGCAAGTGGCCTTCGTGTTTCAGAACTCATTGCACTCAAACTCGATGATATCGATGCCCAAAGAGGCTTTTTAAAAGCCATGGGCAAGGGCCAAAAAGAGCGTGTGGTGCCTCTCAATGAAAAAGCCTTGATCTATGTGAGCGATTATTTGGAGCATGCGCGCCCTATCTTGCTCGATAAAAAATCATCCACGCTGGTTTTTATTCGTAAACACGGTTTAAAACTAAGCCGACAATCAGTGTGGAAAATTATTAAAAAATACGCCCTACTTGCAGGCTTAGGAAGCAATTTATCGCCCCATCAATTGCGACACAGTTTTGCAACGCATCTTTTGGAAGGTGGGATAAATTTACGTGCCCTACAACTTTTGCTTGGCCATGCGGATTTAGCCACCACTGAGATCTATACCCACGTTGATAAAAAACGCTTGCGTGCGCTTTACGATCAGCACCATCCCCGTTCTAAACTGGGAAAGCACGATGAGAACGAGTTAGGAAATTTATGATTGATGAGCTGAATCAAACTCCCATAGATATGACCAGTGTAGAGCTGGGTGATGCCCATGTGCGCATCACCGCCCGTGGTCGTTTTCGCGATAAAGATGCTTTGGATTTCGTGCCTACGCAGGAATCCTTGCTGCTTCATATCGATACTCCCAATTTCGATGGGCCCTTAGATCTTTTGCTTCACCTGATTCGGAAGCACTCGATGGATATTTTCGATATTCCGATTATGACTATCACCGCCAAATATTTAGAAGCACTCGACGTGATGCAAAAATTGAATCTCGATGTGGCGGGAGAGTTTTTGGTCATGGCCGCTACTTTGGCTGAAATCAAAAGCAAGATGCTTTTGCCCAAAGAAGAGCAGGCTTCATCAAGCACACTGGATGATGAAGAGGGAAGCGATCCTCGCCATGAACTTACGAAGCGTTTGCTGCTTTATAAGAGCTATCAAGAGGCGAGTCTTTCGCTTATGGAAAGGCCCACTTTAGGCTCTGATTTCTTTTACCGCCAGCTTGATGATCTTGAAGAAGTCCATGAAGAAGAAAATGGCGAAATCATTTTGGCGCCCATGCAAATTTTTCAGCTCGTGGAAAAATTATCGGGGCTTTTGAAAAAATCGGAGCAGCTTGATGTGCATACCATCACGCGCGATCGCATCAGTGTTTCAGCGCGCATTAGTGAACTGATGGATTATTGCCAAATCCGCGATAAATTCTCTTTTTACGATGCTCTGCGATTTTTTCCTATTTACGAAAAAATCGATGTCATTGTTACTTTTTTGGCGCTGCTCGAAATGTCTCGCCTAAAACTTTTGCGTATTCAGGTTTCTGAAGTTGATGATTTGGCGATTCGAGTAGTGAAAGAGAATTTTTATAAAGAAAATGAGAGCAGAAAAATCGGAGTGAAAGATGACTATTGAAAACAACGATGACATGCGTCTTTTTGAAGAAGAGCTTCCTGATTTAGAGCCCATTTTGGAATCGCTGATTTTTGTAAGCCGCGAGCCTTTGAGCATCGATAAAATGGTCGAAACACTGCAAGCTGCTGAAATCAACGCACAAAATAAGGATGTGCGGGGGGCGCTAAAATCTCTCGAGAGCAAATGGCAGGATGAAACGCGGACTTTTGGGCGGGGATTGTGCTTAAAAAATTTGGCACATGGGTGGGTTTTTGCGACGGCTGCTGAGAATGCGCAGGTCGTAAAAAAGATCATCGCTGAAAAGCCTTTTCAGCTCAGTAAAGCACAGGTGGAAGTGCTCTCTATCGTGGCGTATCGGCAGCCTTTAACACGGGTAGATATTGATGAAATACGCGGAGTGGACTCCTCTTTTGCCTTAAAAAAGCTTATGCAGCTTAAACTCTTGAAAATACTAGGTAAATCCGAAGGCCTTGGCAGGCCGCTTCTCTATGGTACAACCAAAGAATTCCTGGAGTTTTTTTCCCTAAACTCGCTGAATGATTTGCCAACTCTAAAGCAATATGAGGCCTTAGGTGCGGGCGAAGATAAAGAAGAAATAGACCTGGATGCCAGCAATATAAGCCTCAAAGATTTATTTCAAGAAGCGAAAAAAGTACCAATGTTTTCGAGTGATGTTGAGCGTTTGAGCGAAGACGCATTAAAAAGTTTGGATGATGCCTTATTAAGGGCAGATAGTGTAGAGAAAAAAGTTCTAGTGAAAGAATAATATTTAGCTTTATCGGTGCAACAAATGACAATGGAAAGAATACAAAAAGTTCTTGCCCGCGCCAATGTGGCGTCGCGACGACGCGTTGAAGAGATGATCCTTGAAGGCCGTATTCGTTTAAATGGTAAACGAGTAATGCAGCTTGGGACACTGGTTGATGCTGAGCGTGATGTGATCCATGTAAACGGGCAACACGTTTCAATTATGGCTGAGTACAATCAGGAAAAAGTATATATTTTGCTGAACAAGCCCCCCGAAGTAGTAACAACGCTCAAAGATAATTTTGACCGTAAGACCGTGCTCGATCTTTTGCCGGAATACAAAGATATGCGTATTTTTCCGGTCGGAAGGCTCGATTATGATGCTCAAGGTGCCTTGCTTTTGACGAATGACGGCGATCTTGCGCAAAAACTTATTCACCCTAAGTTTAAATGCAAAAAAACCTATTTGGTGAAAGTAAAAGGCATCCCTAAAGAGGAAGACATTGAGCTTCTTCGCCGTGGTGTTTATTTAGAAGATGGCCCAACAGGCAAATCGGAAATTGAATTTCATCGTGGGACCAAACTTAATTCATGGGTTCGCGTTACTCTAACTTCAGGAAAATATCGCCAAATTAAACGCATGTTTTGGCGTATTGAAAACCCCGTGATGAGAATTCTGCGTACCGATTTTGCAGGCATTGCTTTAGGTAAACTTGAAGTCGGTAAGCATCGTGAATTGAATAAAAGCGAGATCATGTTACTTAAAGGTGATAAAGCCTAATCACCGGCATTCAAAGTGATTAGATGCGGATTTCTTTAGGAGTGGATCGTGCGTATCACTGCCAATCAGGTAACTATGGCTCGGATTTTTTTGTTGCCTGTACCTTCGTGTATGTTGATCTACGGCGATGCGGTTGATTGGTGGATCGCCTTTGTCCTTTTTGTCATTTTGGGAGCCACTGATTTCGTCGATGGCTTAATGGCAAGAAAGGAAGGACCCACCCGTCTAGGCTCCCTTATTGATCCCGTGGCCGATAAAATTTTTATTGCAGCCATTCTTCTAAGTATGGTGGCTTTGGAAATTTTTCCTCCCTGGGTAGTGAGTATTTTACTGACGCGCGAGCTTTTAATGACCGCCTTGCGCTCTTGCGTTGCTATTCGTCAAGAACAAGTCAAAACAAGCAAATTAGCCAAGCTTAAAACCATTATCCAAATGGGTGGCTTAGGCACGATCTTCCTCACCATCGTGTTGCCCTGGGGAATTTTTACGCTCGTGTGCTTAGCTTTATCTATTCCTTTTTTAACAGTGGCACTTGTTTATCATTTTAGAAAAAAGCCTGTTCCTTTTTGGGCTATGCCCGTGTTTTCGGCGTTTTTCATCGTTGGAATTTTGGGCTATTTTGTGAGCAAAGATCACACCCTCATTATGCAAATGACGGTGATCATACTTATCACGTGGATTTCTGCCATTGATTATGTAGTGGGCTCTTATAAATTATTTCGTCGCACGGGTATCAATGGCGGCGATTGGTCCAGGATTAGCTGGTCGATCGTTCATGGGCTATTGGTGGCACCCTTGGTTGCTTATTATCCTGTCATGGTGTTGCCAGTTTTGGTGAGCATCTCTCTTGAGTTTGGCCTTGGCGGTATCGATAATATTGTAGTAAGCGAAAAGAAGGTCTTTTCTTGGTGGCCCTTTTTGTGCTCTTCCCTTAATGGCCTCATCTTTGCTTTCTATGTCAACGGTCATTTGCTGCTCGATTTCTCGGGCAACCCGCTTTATGTGGCGATTGGTCTGGCCTTAATCAGCTCACTTATTTGCGGGATATTTTTTGGACGTCATGTAGGCTTATTTAAGAGAGCACTTTCATAACTTTATCGCTGCTATTTCGTTCACGATGCGCGGTAAAAGTTCATGCTCAAGCCCATGCATCTTCTCTTTGACCGATTCTATTTTTTCGCGGGGGAATAGGGGGCAGGAGGATTGCGCGATGATTTCACCGGTATCCAAGCCTTCATCGACTAAATGCACGGTGCAGCCAATGCGATCTACTCCAGCACACAAAGCCTGCTCAATGGCATGAAGGCCGCGAAAATGGGGCAGGAGCGATGGGTGCAAATTGATAATGCGCCCCGAAAAACTTGATAAAAAGGTTGGAGTCAATACGCGCAAGAATCCAGCTAATACCACCAGTTCAACTTTTTCCTCTTGTAAAAATTCTACCAGCTGCAATTCAAAATCACGTCTTTTAGCAAAAGCTTGATGATTGATGAAATGATTTTTTATGCCGGCATCTTTGGCACGTTTGAGCGCTACGCCGTCGGCATTATTGGAAATTACGCAAACGATCTTGAAGTGCGCTTTTGAAAGCTTGGCAAAATCGATGAGCGCTTGCAAATTGCTGCCATGGCCGGATACCAAAACGCCGATTCGCAACCGTTCTTCTTGGTGCGGTCCAATGGAGCGAGCAATTCTCTTTATCAGATCGTTATTTGACATCTCTCACCCGAAGTGTGGGAAACCACCTGGCCCAGTGCATAGGCCTTTTCATGGTTGTTTTCGATAATTGCTAGAGCTTTATCTTGTACGGTTTTATCGAGTACCACCACCATGCCAATGCCCATATTAAAGGTCTTAAACATTTCTTGCTCAAGCACTGGTCCATGCTCTGCAAGATAAGAAAATATACGAGGAATTTTTACGGAACGTAAATTTATTTCCGCTGACAGGTGTGCCGGCAATATTCGTGGCACATTGCCCACGAGCCCGCCGCCGGTAATATGGGCCAAAGCCTTCAGTTCTATGCCTGCTTCTTTTAAAGCATTGATGACGCGTTGATAAAGAATAGTAGGCGCCATCAATTCATCAGCGACAGTGCATACCGATTTTTCGTTTTGCCATAGCACATCATTGGCACGATGTTTGAGTTTCTCAAACATAATTTTTCTCACCAAAGAGAAACCATTCGCGTGCAGCCCTGATGAGCCAATTCCGATCAATGCATCGCCTTCATTGACACGGTGCGCACCAAGCATTTTTGAGCGATCAGCAACACCGACAATAAATCCTGCCAAGTCGAAATGCTTTTGCTCATACATGGCAGGCATTTCGGCGGTCTCTCCGCCAATCAACGCGCAATTGATTTCATCACAAGCGCTCACCATGCCATTTAAAAGACGTGAAAAAGGGACTGATTTTAAATTGGATGCAGCAAAATAATCGAGAAAAAATAAAGGATCGGCCCCTTTGGTGAGCACATCGTTCGCACACATAGCCACGAGATCTTGGCCAAGTCCATCATAGGATTCACAATGAATAGCAGCCAATACTTTAGTGCCGACCCCATCGGTACTTGCCACCAAGACTGGGTCCTCATATTTTTTGATGAGATCTTTTAGAGAAAATAATCCAGCAAAATCATTGGCGCTGGCAATTACTTCATGAGAACGTGATCGACCTTTGGGAATGTTTTGAATACTTTGATCAGCATAGGTGATATCTACGCCGGCATCTTGATAAGTTATGGACGTCATTAACGATCTCCTGTGGAAGGCTTTCGCTAACCTAGTTAAGAATTAAAGAGCGGTATAGAGGTATATTTTTGAATGCTCAGCGACGAGCGATTGGAGATTAAGTTAATGTCTTATGTAGAGAGCTCGCCACACTATAAAGAAGCTTTGCAAAAATTGTTTTTGCGTAATTCAAAT
>JBPOIV010000005.1:0-4045 GCA_052034245.1 Myxococcota bacterium | reverse complement strand
AATTGCCGGTTGGATTATTAGGGTTTGCTAAAAATATTATTTTTACGGGATGCTCAACCTCATTTTGGGCAATATAGAGCATTTTATCCAAATCAAAGGAATAATCTTCTTTAACAAATACCTGTGTTTCTGCTCGGGCATGAGACACTGCTGCCTGATGATACATTATAAAAGTTGGCCATCCTGACATCATGGTTTCGTGAGGCGCAAGGAGCGCGCGAACTAAATTTACAATCAATTCAGAACTACCATTCCCCAAAGCAACTTGGGATGGTTTTATATCGTGATCACATAAATGCTGACAAATATTATATATAACTTCAGAACGTTTATTGTTGGGATATAAATGTGCAAAGTTGAGGCTTTTTTTTGCCGCTTCTATGGCCAAAGGCGATGGTCCTAAGCAATTTTCATTTGACGCCAAATCTGCCACTGGGGCATCGGTGCTCCCCCCGACATATCCTGGAATGTAGGGAATAATTGATAAAATATGGGACTCAGCCAACTTCAACATAACCAATCTCCTAAGGACAGTCTTGCTTAGTGGTTAAAAACACCCATTATATTAAATAAAGCTGCGCTTTGCGCTGAGTTTCGTGAGTTGTGACAATTTCCATCACATGGCGGCCATGTTTTTCTACGCTCGATTCGCCATTCCGAGAGCTAAAGAATAGCCGTAGCGATCCAAGAAAAAAGAACAGGGAGCATCACACCCCAAACGTCATTGCTAGGCCATGAAATGGCCGTGGCAATCCAGAAAAAAAAACCTAGAAACACCACATCACAGCGTCATTGCGAGGCCATGAAATGGCCGTGGCAATCCAGAAAAATGACAAATGAGACAAATAAGTTAGATTGCGTCGCTACGCTCACAATTTCTAGCAATAGTTATTCTATTTTCCACCGATAAAAAGATTCATTTTTAAACCATTTATTTTGCTGCTTTGCGTACTGTCGATGCCTAATAAAAACTCTTTCTTTAGCCTCTTCCAAAGTCAACTTATTATCCAGCACCAGCAAGGCTTCATGATAGCCCATAACATGCAAAGACCAATGCTCAGCTGGCACCAGGGCACGCAAAGCTTTGGTTTCTTCCAAAAGCCCCTCATCAAACATGGCATCAACGCGAGTTTTTAGTTTGTGCAATAGCGCTTCTCGCGGCGTGTTTTTCAAAATCCAGTGGGCCCTTATTTTGGGAATACTTTTTCTAAAACTTTGACGAATCTTCGATGGTATTTGCTTGGTTTGGCGATAAATTTCGAGTGCGCGCACAATGCGATAACGGTCATTGGCCTTGATAAATAATGCGCTTTCAGGGTCAATATTTTTTAGCTCTTCATAAAGCGCGAGCAGGCCTTTTTTATCGCATTCTTCTTCGAGCTCTTTCACTAATTCAGGTTTAGACATAGGCACATCATCAAGGCCATAGCGAAGGGCACGCAAATATAGCCCGGTGCCACCGACTAAAATCGGCCGCTGTTGACGCTCTTGGATCTCAGCAATGGTTTTTTTCGCAAAGTCCACAAAAAAACCTGCATCAATTTTCTTCGAACGGGGATCAAAAGTATTGAAACCATGATGAGGAATGCTCTTTAAATCATCGTCCGAAGGACTTGCGGTGCCAATGCGCATAAAGCGATAAAACTGGCGTGAGTCAGCACAAATTATTTCGCCCCTGTGTTTCTTAGCGAGTTTTATAGCAAGAGCCGATTTGCCGCTTCCGGTTGCGCCGGCGATAATTATCGGACTTAAGGGCGATCGAACCATTTTTTCATCTCGCTTTCAGAAAAATTTTTGATCAAAGGGCGACCGTGAGGGCAATGTGCCGCATATTCGATTTTATCAAGATCTTCGAGCAATGCCTTGATTTGATCATTGCTCATTAATTGTCCTGCTCGAATGGAGCCATGGCACGCCATCGTGGCACAAACGTGATCGAAAATCGCCTCAATGGAATTTGCGCGTCCTAAAAGAAGGAATTCAGAGAGAAGTTCGGTGATTAATTTTTTCGCATCAGTTTTATGCAAAAAATCTGGCAGAGATCGAATGACAATGCTCGTTTCACCAAAAAGCTCAGCCTCAATTCCAAAAGCACGAAAATCTTCCATGTGCGCGCCGGCCAGAAGCATTTCGTGGGTATCAAGCTCAATGCTGATGGGAATCAACAAGGGCGAGGAGCTAAAAGTACGATTTTTTTGTGCGCGCAAATACTCAAAAGTCACGCGTTCATGGGCCGCATGTTGATCAAGCAAAACCAACCCTTCTTCGCTCTCGCATAATAAATAAGTTCGACAAACTTGGCCAATCACTCGCAAATGAGAAAAATGTTGGGCGGGTAAAAGCTTTTTTGCTTCAGTCTCTGTCGACGGCAAACGATAGACCGCGCCAAAGCTTGGTTGAAATTCGGCTCTTGGTGGTGCAAGGGTTTCAAAATTATTCATGGAAAAAAGATTTTCTTTCTTCGAGACATCATGCTCAGGAACAAACACTGAAGTATTTTCATAGCCTTTAAGCCATGGCGTTCCAGCTAAAAAGTCTCCTAGCTTTCTAATAAGATGGCTAAAAACTCTTCTTTCATCGACAAATCGCACCTCTGCTTTGCGCGGATGCACATTCACATCAACTTCTTCAGAAGAAAGTTCAATCGCTAAAGCAAAAATAGGCTGCTGACCAACCTCGAGAAGTGTTCTGAATGCAGCTTTAATTGCTCCTGAAATTTTTCGATCATTGACCATCCGTTGATTGACAAAAACATTCATCGATCGCCCATCATGACGTGTGAGGAGTGGCGCACAAATAGCGCCGTGAATTCTTAAAAGTTCCGTCGATTCATCAAATAGATGCAGCAGCCCTTCGGTATCTTTTCCAAGCAAAGATTGGGCACGCAAAAGCAAGGCATGCTCCCCGTTTGGACTTTGATAAACAAGTTTCTCGTCGTTAAAAAACTTAAAATTAATGTGGGAGTAAATAAAAGCAAAAGAACGCATGAGCTTCTCAATTAAAGCCGCTTCGGTGCGCTCGCTCTTAATAAATTTTAAACGAGCAGGGACATTGAAGAAGAGATCTCTCACTTCCATGCGTGTGCCGACGAGAGCGCCCGCGCGAGAAAGATCGACAATGCTGCCGGCTTCAATAATGGCTTTGCTTCCATGATCCTCGGAAGCAAGACGCGAAACAATACTCATGCGCGAAATAGACGCAATCGAAGGCAAAGCCTCGCCCCTAAAGCCGAAACTCTGCAGACTTTGCAAATCATGGACAGACTGGATTTTACTCGTGGCATAACGTTTTATGGCTTTTTGGACATCGTCTTGGTCCATGCCATGGCCGTCATCCTGCACGACAATATAGCTCAAACCGCCATCTTTGATGCGAACTTCTATACTTTTGGCACCAGCATCCAAAGAATTTTCCACCAATTCTTTCACCACAGAACATGGCCGTTCGACCACCTCACCTGCGGCGATTTGATTAGAAACATGCTGACTTAATTCAAGTATTTTGCCCATAGCACTTTCATACATCAAAAAGCGATTTCCACCAGGCTCGAAGCGCCTAGCTTTTCATCAAAAAATCATTTGAGATTTAGTAGAGCATTCCCTATAGCGATAATAAAAATGTCTGGATACGCTGTAAAAAACATATATGTTTATAACTTAAGGCAAGTCTAGATGAGATATATTTTATTATACTTATTAGTATTCCTTCACGCGCAATCATCTATTGCATTCCTTGGCGAAAGCAAAGTCCTTAAATACTGCAGGAATCAACGATGGGAAAAATTAGTAGATCGTGCGAACAAAGGCAACTTCAATCCTAGAAAATACAAGAGGATGCTTGCCATTCCAGCTTGCATCCAAAATGCCATCAACAGCCAAAACGCAGAAGGCTTGTCTGCAATATTAAAAATAGCAGATAGACGTCTGAGTTCAGAACAAATAGCGCAACTCTTAAGAAGGGACCAGATTGAGGCAGTGAGGCTGCTTTCGGAGCGCGAACAAATTGATATTTTTTATTCATTAAAATTAGAATATATTTTTAATAT
>JBPOIV010000103.1:0-5198 GCA_052034245.1 Myxococcota bacterium | reverse complement strand
TTACTCCACTACAGAGAAAAAAATTTGCCGATGTTTGCTGTAAGGTGGGATCGAGTCTTATTTGTAATGAAAAAAAACGCCACACAGCGGAACTTTCGGGGCCTGGAGTTTATTTGCTCCTAAGTTTTGTCGACCCTGCTGAGATTTTAGGACCACTTCCTCAAGATGAGATTACCCTGGAATTAGTGAATAGTGTACGTCAAAGCATGATTTTTCCGAAGGGCTATTTAGCGGCAGGAGCATCAGCAAGGGGAAGTTGGAGTTATTAGAGTGTCGGATGTTGGCCTACGGAGGACATTGGTTCTATAAAGTAGACAGGCGGGATAAACCGCCTTTTTTTTTGCGCCCTATAAAAGCAAACTTCTTCTATAAGCGCCTGACATCAGGCGGTTTGGAGGGATGTAGTTCATCGGTTATTGAAAAAATGCGAATCAGGAAACTGCATTTCTTTGGTTTCCAGACAGCCATTTTTTGCTAATGAGCCCCTGTATAGACCAAAAATTGCTTGGTTGCCAATGTAAGGTGCAAAATACCTTTTAGCCGCCGTTAGAATGATGTCTCTATTAATCTCTTGTCCGCTCTTTGAAGACGATCCTTGATCGATTTTGGAATGAACTATAATAAAAAAACTATTCTCAGTTATATTATTGACGGAACATGGTAAAAAAGGCTGCCTTGTTAAAATATCTTTAGTTGTGTCGTCAAAAATACTTTCTCTAGTCAAAGGTTGCAAATGATCTAAATCGGAATAAATGAAGCAGTATGTAGATGTCTGAGAAATGTTTATGCTCGAAAGTACATAATCCGCAATCAAGTGCTTCGCCAAATCTATACAGGCATATTTGGGAGTCTTTAGGTGCTCATAAAAACTTTTTATCTTAGTTTTTATCTCTTCAGAGAAATCCATGGCTGAGAAAACAGAGCTTAAATGATTTACCGTTAAATTATTATATTTAGATAACCTTTAACAAATTCATTCAAGTCATCTTCATTAACTTCGTGAACCCGGTCCTTAGTGGAAATTCGCCAAAAATCATGATTTCTGGGTTAATATGCCATTAAAACGACTTGGGTTCTGATTTTACTCGCGAAGCTAATCCCATAATGACGCTTATGTTAACCCTTGAGCAACCGAGGGCTGTTCTGGCTCCAAATTATGGGCCTTAAGTAGGGTGGGCAAAATGAAAAAAAGCCGTTTATGTTTCCTATCCTCTCGGTGTGGTGGACTTTTGCCGAGCTATGGAAAAAAGGCCTCGTTTATGAAGGCTTTCGCGTCATGCCGTACAGCGTTCGTTTGTCGACGCCATTATCTAATTTCGAAGCGAACTTAAACTACCAAGAAGTCCAAGATCCCGCCGTCACCATCAAAGCTAAGTTGATTGAGCAAGATAACACCTATCTTTTAATTTGGACCACCACTCCTTGGACCTTGCCTTCAAATCTTGCCATCGCGGTTGGTAGCTCTATCGATTATGTAAAAGTGAAACAGCCTGATGATGCTGATTATTACATTGTCGCGGAAGCACTTGCACCTTCCGCATTTAAAAACGGTTTTGAAGTTGTCGAACATATGAAGGGTACCGCCTTACTGGGCCTTCAATATGAGCCTATCTACGCATCGACAGAGTATCGGAGTGTACTTGCCGAAAAATTCTCTCAGTGCTTTAAAGTTATTGATTCTGCTCACGTTACCACCGAAAACGGTACAGGCCTGGTTCATATGGCTCCTGCCTTTGGTGCAGAAGATTTTGAGGCCTGCAAAAAAGAAGGCATTCCGCATTTCGATCCCATCGATGAAGAAGGAAAATTTGGCGCACTAGTACCGGATCTTCTGAATCTTAGTTTCAAAGATGCCGACAAAGTTATTTTGAAAATGCTTAAAGACGATCATAAAATTTTTGATCGTTCGACTATCATGCACAGTTATCCATTTTGCTGGCGCTCCAATACGCCACTCATGTATAAGGCGCTTCCTGTCTGGTTTATCGATGTGCCTAAGATCAAAGAACGCATGAGTCTGCATAACTCTTCGATTCATTGGGTGCCGGAAGCGGTGGGTCACCGTCGTTTTGCGCATTGGCTGAAAGATGCGGCTGAGTGGTCAGTGTCACGGAATCGTTTTTGGGGCACCCCCATTCCGATTTGGCAATGTAGCTCATGTGACCATAAAGTTTGTTTATCTTCAGCTGATGAACTCGAACAAAAAACTGGCCAAAAAATTGACGATCTCCACAGTCATTTTATTGACCATCTAGAAATCAAATGCGAGAAATGTAGTGCACAAATGCACCGTATTTCCGAAGTGTTCGATTGTTGGTTTGAATCAGGCTCCATGCCAATATCCCAAATCCATTATCCTTTCGAAAATGAAGATTTTTTCAATCTTTTCCCGCCGATTTCATCGCTGAAGGCTTGGATCAAACCCGTGGTTGGTTTTATACGCTCCTAGTTATCTCCACCGCTTTGTTCGATGCACCACCTTTTAAAAACGTTATCGTAAACGGCATGGTGCTTGCTTCCGATGGCTCAAAGATGAGCAAATCGAAAAAGAATTATCCCGATCCTGAAGAAGTAATCCGTGCCCATGGCTCTGATGCCTTGCGTGCCTATTTGGTAGGCTCACCAGTAGTGCGTGCTGAACCTTTACAGTTTAATGAGCAAGGCGTTAAAGAAGTTGTGCGCTCAGTCTTGTTGCCGCTTTATAACTCGTGGTCGTTCTTTGTGCAGTACGCGAACCTCGATGGCTTTGATCCTAAACGTGACTTAGATAAAGCACCATCCTTAAACGATCGTCCTGAAATCGATCGTTGGATCCTCTCAAAAATGCAATCGTTGATTGCCACCATTAACGAGGAAATGGCCGGGTATTGCCTTTATAAAACTATTGCTCCGATGCTGTCGTTTATTGATGATCTTACTAACTGGTATATTCGACGTAGCCGACGATGTTTCTGGAAAAATGCTGAAACTCCTGCCGATCAAGCAGATAAAGCTTCAGCATACGCGACGCTCTATGAAGTGCTCGTAAGCTTTGCCCAGGTGCTTGCGCCCATCGTGCCCTTCATGAGTGAAATGATGTACCAAAATCTGGTGGTAGAAGCTGGCGTAAATTTCGGCTCTCATGACAGTGTGCATCTTTGTGATTTCCCTCAAGCCGACAGCGTTAAAATTGATGAAGGTCTTGAACACGATGTTTGCATTGTTCGCCAAGTGGTGAACATGGGACGAGCCTTGCGCGAAAAATATCGCTTAAAAACTCGCCAGCCTTTGTTAAAAATTACCGTGGTTAGCCATTCCGATGATGCAATTAAAGCAATTGAATCGCATCAAGACCTGATTTTGTCGGAACTTAACGTTAGAAATCTTCTTCTACTGCCAGAAGATGACTCACTGTGTACACTCTCATGCAAACCTAATTTTAAAACCCTAGGACCGCGCGTCGGTAAGGATATGGGAGCCATGTCTAAAGCCATTGCCAGCCTTTCCCGCGCGCAACTTCGTAAGTTAGAAGAAGGTGAAATAATCACCTTGAATGAACATCATATAAGTATCGATGACGTCGTGATTGTGCGCGAAGCCGTTGCTGATGTGGTGGTCATGAGCGAAGAGCATCTCACGGTTGCTCTCGATACCGAAATTGATGAAGAGCTCAAACACGAAGGAATCATGCGCGATACGCTCAGTTCTTTGCAACGTTTGCGTAAAGCCAAGGGCTTGGAAGTGAGCGACCGCATTAGCTTGGCGCTTCATTCAAGCGATAGTGAATTAATCGATGCGCTTTTAAAACATCAAAGCTATCTCGCTTCAGAACTATTGGCGACCAGCTTAACTATTGCTCTTGCGGAACAACAACCCGCGAGCAGCGAAGAGTTAAGCTTTGATGATCTAAGCCTGTGGGTAAGCGTAGAGAAAGTGGCCTAAGCCTATTTTTGCGGAATAGACACACACGATGGCTGCTCACAGACGAGGTTGCACTTAGGTTTAGGGCAAGCAGGTTTATGGCACACCAAATTGCAGTCTTTAGTTTGGCAGCGTACGGCGCATGAACAAGGTTGAGCTTGGCTATTTAAGCAATCAATCCCCGTTCGGCCGACTTCACAAAGCGGGCAATCGTTGGCCAGAGGACTGCAATTTATCGTCTCTAGCGTGCTAAAACTGCTGCATTGGCAATCAGGATCTTCGCAGGTGGTTTCTTCGCACAATGTTTCTTGGCACACCGGATCGCAGATGGCGGGGCACTTTGGATCATCGCATTCCCAGCGGCATATAGGATGACACGCCCCATCAGCTTCAGCACTTAGGTAGGTGCTGAAACAAAAAGCTAAGCATAATGGAAGAAAGGTTCGCATAATTTTTCCTAGCATCGTGGTTCTTCGCACTCGAGTTCACATTTAGGTTTGGGGCAAGCAGGTTTATGACACTTCCAATCGCAATTAGGCGCATCACACTGAGCACCGCACTGAGGAGTAGGAGCTTCACAGCCTGAGGTATTTCCTTCGTTGGGTTCGCACACCACTACACAATGAGGATCTTTACATATGGTCGTGCAGGCCGGGCATCCATCAACTTCACATCCACTATCAGGGCACTTAATTTCACACTCAGGCTTTTCGCATTTGGCTTGGCAGGTGCAGTTCGGCGGATTGATCACTTCTTGACAGGAAGTATGGCAACGAGGCGGCTCACACACAGGGTCACAAATAGCGGGGCATTGAGGATCATCACAGAGCCAGCTGCATTCTGGCGAACCATCTTTGATGGTGCACTGTAAGCTGCAGTTATCATCATCATTGCGATTACCATCATCGCATTCTTCACCACGGCCAAGGATGCCGTCTCCACAACGAATCGATCGTCGACTCCGACCGCCACTTCCGGGCCCACTAGGATAGTCGGGTGTCATAGTCGAAGAACTACCATCGCTCGTATCAGGTGGCGTTTCTGCTGGGCTATTGTCTTCAGCGGCATTCTCTACAGTAGGTTCTCTCTGCTCAGCACGTGGTACTGGAGGGGCCTTTGTAGAAGAATTTGTGCACGACAGATTGGCGAGCAGTAGAGAGAGAAAAATTAAGATCGGTTTATATTTTTTAATATTTACCACGCAGTGTCCCCATTAAAAAATGGTAAAATACTATTTTTAAAAATGCTTTTTTATTACCCCAATAATAACTATATTTTTCAACCAACTAGTAAGCATA
>JBPOIV010000234.1:0-16633 GCA_052034245.1 Myxococcota bacterium | reverse complement strand
GAACTAAGAAACTTTGGGTCGCTCGCACATAAGCATGGCGCCTTGATGATCGCTTGCACCACCGATGCGAGTTCATGTGCACTGTGGGAATCTTTTGGCGATGCTGGGGCCGATATTGCCGTCGGAGAAGGCTTAGGCTTTGTTGGGGCCTTACACTTAGGGGGCCCGGGTTTAGGATTATTGGCCACCAAAACCTCATTCTTACGCCAAATTCCGGGCCGTCTCGTGGGCCTTAGCCACGATAAAAAGAATCAGCCATGTTTTACACTGACCTTATCTACCCGCGAGCAGCATATCCGTCGAGAAAAAGCTACGTCAAATATTTGTACCAATCACAACCTTATGGCCCTGGCCTTTTCTATGACCTTGGCATCTTATGGGAAAATGGGTTTTAGAAATCTTGCATTAAAAAATCTGAAGAAAACGATTTATTTAAGACAAAGGCTAAGTGCGCTAGCAGTTCCTCTGCGTTTTATTGGCCCTCACTATAACGAAAGTATCATCGATCTTGGCAATGACGAAGTGCTTGACCAACGCGTGAGTCTGGCTCGAAAGCATCATATGAGTGCGGGTCTTAAACTTTCTCGTTTTTATCCGGAGCTCAAAGGACATCTTATGGTCTGCACTACGGAGCTTCATAGCGATGACGATATTCAAAAACTTGCTCAAATTTTAAGTGGTAGGATCCATGAATAAAACAGCAGCTTTAAGCTCGGGCATTGAGGTTCATGAAGAACTTATTTTTAAGCGCTCGCGAGCGGGCCAAACTGGTATTGATTTTTATGATGAAGGCGAAGAGAGCGCGACGATAGATAATTTGGCGCTCGAAAACGCTATCGGCCCTGTTCAAAGAAATAACGATTCTTTGTTATTGCCACAGCTCAGCGAGCCTGATCTCGTGCGTCACTATACGCGCCTCAGCAAAAAAAACTTTGCCATTGATTCAAACAGCTATCCATTGGGCAGCTGCACCATGAAATACAATCCCAAACTCCACGAATGGGCAGGACGTTTGGCGGGGCTTGCGAGTTTGCATCCTTACATGGACATAAAAGATCTGCAGCCCGCCTTTAAAATTTGTTTTGAACTTCAGTATTTTCTTGCTGAAGTGGGAGGCTTTGACGCCGTTTCCTTGGCTCCTTCGGCCGGCGCTCATGGAGAGTTTGCAGGCTTGCTGATGATCACCGAAGCATTGAAAGCACGCGGTGAGCAACGTCGAAAAATTCTCGTGCCGAAATCAGCGCATGGCACGAATCCTGCCACTGCTGCCTTTTTTTCCTATGAAGTGGTTTCTCTCGATATCGGCGATGATGGCCGCGTGATCACTTCTCAGGTCGAGCAATTAATGGACGATGATTGTGCCGGTATCATGCTCACCAACCCTAATACGCTCGGCATATTTGAATCAGACATTTTGTCGATCACGAAGATTGTCCATGATCGTGGCGGTTTTGTTTATGGCGACGGCGCAAATCTCAATGCCTTGATGGGCATTACGCGGCCTGGAGATTGGGGCGTCGATGTTATGCACTTTAATTTGCATAAAACCATGACCACCCCTCACGGCGGAGGCGGCCCTGGCTGCGGCGCTATTGGGGCGAGTAAAGCTTTGTCGGCCTTTTTGCCCATTCCTTTGATCAAAAAGAATGGCGATAATTTTGAGCCCGCTGAATGTCCTCATTCCATCGGTCGCATCCGCAGTTTTTATAGCAATTTTGGCATGATCGTGCGCGCTTGGACCTATGTAAAAAGTCTCGGTGCCTCTGGCCTAAAAGAAGCTTCACAATACGCCGTCCTAAATGCTAACTATATACGAAAAAAACTTGAGCCTCATTATCATTTGGCCTATCAAAGTGATTGTTTGCATGAAGTAGTATTTAGCGATAAAAAGCAGCAAGAGTATGGCGTACAGGCTTTACATGTTGCCAAGCGTATTATTGATTATGGCATTCATCCACCGACTATGTATTTTCCGCTCATTGTAAAAGGTGCGCTGATGATTGAGCCTACTGAAACTGAATCACTCTACGATTTAGAGGTGATGATCGATGCCTTTATTGCAGTAGCAAAAGAAGCTCAAGAAGATCCTGAAATGGTGAAAAACGCCCCTCATGCCACCTTCTTGAGCAAGGTGGATGAGGCTAAAGCTGCACGAGAGCCTATTTTAAACTATCAGCAAAGTCTTAAAATGAGCCTTTGAGCTTTTAAAAACAATCATTGCGTTGAAAGCTCATTGCGAGGCCATGAAATAGTCGTTGCAATCCAGCAATTCTTCTAAGCTTTTTTACACTTTCTGGATTGCTTTGCTTGCAATGACGAAGCTTCTGACACTCGCTTTACCTCCTTGACAGGAGCCCTCAGCCCACTACCTTAGCAAAGAGTACCAACCTAGTACTATTTGGTTCAAATATGTTTAAAGTTGCTCGACTTACGGATTACGGCGTAGTGCTTTTACGCTTTTTGGCTGCCTCAGAGGCGGAGCGGGTTCTTTCTGCCCGCGATTTGGCCGAGCAATCTGGACTGCCCTTGCCCACCGTCAGCAAGCTTTTAAAATTATTGGCCAAGCATAAAATCGTTAAGGCGACCCGCGGCATCGCAGGTGGCTATCAATTAGCGGAAAGCCCAAAAGATATTTCATTGTTGCGCTTGATTGAAGTTTTTGAAGGAAATCAAGGACTTACCACTTGCCTTAGCGACCCGCACGTCGGTTGCCTGATTGATAAGCATTGTCGACAACGCTATGGCTGGCAAATGGTCCATGAGAAAATTGCGAAATTATTAGAAGAAATTCCTCTATCGGAATTGATCATAGCTAAGGCCTCCGCGCCTAAAGCCATTCGAGGGTTCAAACATGGCTAGTGCCGAAATAAAAGAATTAACCGATCAACCCTATGCCTATGGTTTTTCCACCGATATCGAAGTTGACCAAATCGCACCTGGTTTAAACGAAGGTGTCGTGCGCCTTATTTCCGCAAAAAAAGGTGAGCCAGAGTGGTTGCTTAAGTACCGCCTCAAAGCGCTTGAGCACTTTTTTTCTTTGCAAGCTTCTGATGCCATTCCTCGCTGGGCCAAGCTTAAAGTGAGCGAAATTAGTTTTAATGACATCGTTTATTATTCGGCGCCTAAAAAGAAGCCAACGCTTAATAGCCTCGATGAAGTTGATCCAGAAATTTTAAAAACCTATGAAAAATTAGGCATTCCTCTTCACGAACAAAAAATGCTCGCCAATGTGGCGGTTGATGCGGTCTTTGATAGCGTCTCCGTGGCCACTACTTTTAAGAGCAAACTCAAAGAGGCGGGCGTTATTTTTTGTTCATTTTCCGAAGCGGTCAAAGAACATCCAGAGTTGATCAAACAATATTTAGGCTCGGTGGTACCTCATACCGATAACTTTTATGCATGCTTAAATGCCGCTGTTTTTAGTGATGGTTCTTTTTGCTTTGTGCCAAAGGGCGTGCGCTGCCCCATGGAACTTTCCACTTATTTTCGCATCAATGCTTCAAATACCGGTCAGTTTGAACGAACCTTGATTGTTGCTGAAGAAGATGCCGTGGTGAGCTATCTTGAAGGCTGCACTGCACCTATGCGCGATGAAAATCAATTGCATGCGGCGGTAGTAGAACTGGTTGCGCTCAAAAATGCGCAGATAAAATATTCCACCGTGCAAAACTGGTATCCCGGTGACAAAGAAGGCAAAGGTGGCATTTATAATTTTGTCACGAAGCGCGGCATTTGCTTAGGCGATAATTCTAAAATTTCATGGACGCAAGTAGAAACTGGCTCTGCCATCACCTGGAAATATCCAAGCGTAATCTTAAAAGGCGATAATTCGGTTGGAGAGTTTTATTCGGTTGCGGTCACTAATAATCATCAGCAAGCCGATACCGGCACCAAGATGATTCACCTCGGAAAAAATACCAAAAGCACAATTATTTCCAAAGGTATTTCGGCCGGCAAAAGTCAAAACTCTTATCGTGGCCTCGTGAAAATTAGTCCCAAAGCACAAGGGAGCCGCAATTTTTCTCAATGCGATTCTTTGCTCTTTGGTGCCGAATGCGGCGCTCATACTTTTCCTTATATCGAAGCGCATAATCAAAGTGCGCACATCGAGCACGAAGCGACGACTTCGAAGATCTCCGATGATCAATTATTTTATTGCCGCTCACGCGGCATCAGCGATGAAGATGCGGTGAGCATGATCGTTGGTGGATTTTGTAAACAAGTATTTCAGAAATTGCCCATGGAATTTGCCGTAGAGGCACAAAAATTACTTGCTATTAGTCTTGAAGGAGCCGTTGGTTAATGTCTACGTTATTATCGATTAAAGATTTGCATGTTTCCGTCGACCAAAATGAAATCCTCAAGGGCTTTAGTCTCGAAGTGAACAAGGGTGAAGTACATGCGATTATGGGCCCCAATGGCTCAGGAAAAAGCACGCTTGCTTATACGCTTGCGGGCAAAAATGATTATCACGCACACAAAGGTGATATCCAGTTTTTAGGACAATCCATTCTTGATTTAAGCGCTGATGAGCGTGCTCACTTAGGGATTTTTCTGGCTTTTCAGTATCCAGTAGAAGTACCGGGTGTAAACAACGCTTATTTTTTGCGAGCCGCACTCAATTCACTCCGTCGCTATCGTGGTCAAGAAGAAATCGATGCGGTTGATTTTTTGCAAATGGTTCGCTCCCGTTTACTTGAACTTAAGATGGATGAGCGCTTTTTAAATCGCGCCGTCAATGAAGGTTTTTCAGGTGGAGAGAAAAAGCGTAATGAAATCTTACAAATGGCACTCTTAGAGCCGCGACTTTGCATTCTCGATGAAACCGATTCAGGGCTTGATATCGACGCGCTTAAAATCTGTGCCGAGGGTGTCAATGCTTTGCGTAATGAAGAACGCGGCATGATTGTTGTGACGCACTATCAGCGTTTGCTTGATTATATCGTTCCTGATTTCGTGCACGTTTGTGTTGATGGTCGCATCATCGAATCAGGCGGTAAGGAGCTTGCGCTAAAACTTGAAAGCTCTGGTTATGATAGCTTTATTGCCAAAGCCAGAAATAAGGGCCTGGAGGTTATCAACTCATGATGCCTCTGCGAAAAACTTTCAATGAGCCTATTCCTTCACCGCTTCTTCCCGATGCACTTTTGATACGGGTGAGAGATGATGAAGTCTTTGCTGATCCCCGGCTTAAACTGGAAAAAGTTGGCGATAAAAAGTATTGCCTCCATATCAAGCATTCCTTGTTTGATCCGCTTGTTGTTCATTATGAGGAAAGCTGCATCGACCTCGACATCAAGATCGAAAAAAATGCCTGGGTGGAAATGATCGAGCACTTTTCGTGTTCCGATCAAAGGCCGAGCTCTCTCACCATAGAACTTGCTGAGCAAGCTCGTGGATCTTTTTACCAACTCATAGAAACGCCGAAAAGTGCGAGCCTAGAGCAACAAAGAAAAGTGCGCCTTTCTAAAGATGCTTATATTTCGAATCAGTGCATTAATTTATCTTTGGGGAGCTTTAAGCATGGCTTTGATGTGGAGCTACTTGAGCCTCGTGCTACGGTCGATTTTTTTCTGCTTGATCAACTTTATGGCAGCGCCCAAAGTGCTCTTAATCTCACGATTTTTCATCGTGCGCCCCACACCGAAAGCACTCAGTTAGTACGCGCTATATATGCTGATAAAAGCTTCGGATCTTTTTTGGGCAAAGTGATTGTCGAAAAAGATGCGGCTAAAAGTTCAGCCAAGCAACACTATAAAACCGTGCTTTTAAGCGAACAGGCCAAAGCCTCAGTGATGCCTCAGCTAGAAATTAACAACTTCGATATTAGCGCATCCCACGGGGCTACTATCGGAGAGCTTGATAAAACTGCTCTCTTTTATTTGCAATCACGGGGCCTAAGTTTAGCAGCCGCAAAACTAATGCTTGTCTCGGCTCTCAATCGCGACATTATCGATCGAATTTTGCGCGTTGAAGTCATGGAATTAATGAAAGAAAAAGTCGATTCATCGCTGAAAAATGCTCTGGGAGCCCACGATGTCTGAGATCTTTGACGTCGAAAAAGTACGCAAGGATTTTTTGGCTCTGCATCAAAAGGTGCACGGCAAAGATTTAATTTATTTTGATAATGCTGCCACTGCGCAAAAACCTCTATCGGTTATTGACGAGGAAATGGCCTATTACAAAGGCTATGCTGCCAATGTAAATCGTGGTGCTCATTATTTAAGCGAGCAAGCGACCAAGAAATATCAAGATGCTCGTCTAAAAGTAGCGCATTTTATTAATGCGACTCCTTCGGAAATTATCTTTACGCGCTCGACGACCGAAGCGGTAAATCTCGTAGCCTTTGGACTGGGAAAATGTCATTTCAAGGCCGGCGATGAAATTATTCTCACGGAAATGGAGCATCACTCCAATTTAGTACCATGGGTTTTGCTTGCCCGCGAATTGAATTTGCGCGTGCACGTTGTTCCTGTACTCGATGACGGCACCCTTGATTTGGCCGCTTATAAAGCGCTTTTCAACGAGAAAACCAAACTTGCTACTTTTGTTCATGCATCCAATACCCTCGGTACCATCAACCCTATTTCCGAGATGGTAGCCATTGCTAAAGAACACAAAGTCCCCACTCTCATCGATGGCGCTCAAGCGATCCATCATGTGAAAGTCGACGTAGAAAAGCTTGCTACAGATTTTTATGTGTTTTCTAGCCACAAACTTTATGGACCAACTGGGGTCGGAGTTTTGTACGGTAAAAAAGAATGGCTGGAACGCATGCCGCCTTATCAAAGCGGCGGTGATATGATCGCTTCTGTAAGCTTCGATGAAATCACTTTCGCAGCTTTGCCACAAAAATTTGAAGCAGGTACGCCAAATATTGCCGGTGTTTTGGGATTAGCTAAGGCTATCGATTATATCGAAGGAATGGGCCTTGAAGCGATGCATCGCTACGAGCAAGAATTGCTCACGCATTTATTGGAAAAACTCCGCGCCATTCCGAAGATAAAAATTATTGGCAATGCCAAAGATCGAGTGAGCCTCGTTTCTTTCAGCATTGAGGGCATCCATCCTCACGATATTAGCTCGATTTTGGATCGCGAAGGGGTTGCTATCCGAGCAGGTCATTTATGCACCCAGCCTCTCATGAAACGTTTTAAGGTGAGTGCTCTAAGTCGTGCAAGTCTCGCTTTTTATAATACGCATGAAGAAATCGATCGCTTTATCGACGCTTTAAAACGTGTATTTGAGGTTTTTAAATTATGAATGCCATTCTTGATTTATACCAAGAAGTAATTATTCATCACGCGCAAACGCCGAAAAATTTCGGAAAGCTGTCGGAAAAAAACCATAGCGCGCACGGTGATAATCCTCTTTGTGGCGACACCATCGATATTGAATTATTTATTCGTAACGACTGCGTTGAACAAATAAGTTTTCATGGTGATGGCTGTGCTATCTCCAAGGCATCAGCATCGCTTATGACTGAATCCATCAAGGGCCAAAGTCTTGAGCGTGTGCGACATTTATTCGAAGGCTTTCATGCCATGCTCGTCGATGACCAAATTCCTGAACCATCGCTCAATAAACTGGCTGTTTTTGAGGGCGTAAAGCAATTTCCGATGCGCGTAAAATGCGCGACACTTTGCTGGCACACGCTGATGGCCGCCTTGAAAAAAGAATCGAGTAGCGTAACGACGGAGGAGTTATGATTCGGATTACGGGCACAGAAGTACTCTTAAGTCGTGATGTTGAAAGCATCATCATTCCTGATGGTGTGGCCTCAAGTATTAAAGCGGGCGAGCAAGTTTTTATCCAACAAGTTTTGGGCGGCATGTTCACGGTGCAAACAGAGGAAGGCTATTTGATGCGCATCGATGGCAAAGATGCCGATGCCTTGGGCCAGCCCATTCCCGAGGAGCGCCGTGCTCTGAGTATTGAGGAAGTGAAAGAAAAAGGCATGGAAGCCTGCGTCAAAGAGCAGCTACGAACCTGTTATGATCCTGAAATTCCCGTCAATATTGTAGAGCTTGGTCTCATTTACGAATGCGAAGTAAAACAAGTGGATACCAAGGGCGAGCATTTTATCGTACGAGTAGAAATGACGCTCACTGCCCCAGGCTGCGGCATGGGCGAAGTGCTCAAATCCGATGTAGCAAAGAAAATTCGTGACATCCCTGGCGTTGCCGACGTCGTGATTGATTTAGTTTTTGACCCGCCCTGGGAATCAAGCCTCATGAGTGAAGCCGCAAAATTGCAATTGGGCTTTCTCTAAGAATAAAAAATCGCCATTTAGCCCCTCGATTCACTATTCATTGCATCAGATGAATCGAGGGATCCATGCTAAAAAAATCTATTCAATTATTAGTTCTTGCTTTAACTATAAGTGCACATCAAGTCTTAGCGGTTAACTGGGTGCCATGTAATGACGTTTCAAAAACCGTTGAAATGATGACTCAAGTCGCTACCCAACTGCCGGTAAATGTTCTTCAGAAAATGGAAACGGTTATTAGTTATGAAGTGGGCCGCGTTTCCGATCGCATGCTTTACAGAGTGCAAAGTCATTATGCCGACGGCGACATGTGGGCAGGAACTATGGAACTCACTATCGTTGAGCAAACACGTCGTGTCGGGAGAATGGTGGAAAACTATTATACGGTCACCCACAAAGATTTAGGGCACGTACGCGATCAAATGGGCACCGAGCCATACGAACACTACACTGAAGAAGAAATGACAGTAAAAGATGCAAGAAGAATGGCAGAAGTGATGCTGCAAGTATCAGGCATGCTTGATATGCCCACGCGCGATCGCGTGAAAAATATTGCCAGTGTTACAGCGCGCATGGAAGGAAATGCTACGGTCTTTCATATTGCCGCTCATTACCCCGCTGGCGATTTTTGGCGCGGTACGCTTGAGCTCGATATTACTGAAACTCCTCGACGAGTGGGCCGTCGTTTAATCAATACCTACAAGGTCATAGCAAAAGATTTAGGCGCGGAATAAATAAAAAGCCCCGCTATTTGGCAGGGCAGAATTTTTATCTCATTAAATTTTTAAAACTTTCGAATATGCCTGAAAGCGTACTCAACGCTGCTCTAAAATTGCTCGGACTATTGTCTTTTAAACGTCTATTAAGCAATGCGATATATTCATCGATGGTTTTCAGAGCAGCCGAACGCGCGGGGTTCACCAAAGAACCAGCAAAATGAGCTTGTACCTTCTCCTTGAAAATATTGAGCTCATTCACCCTCATCTTTATAGTTTTTGTTTCGTCGTTCGCAATATCATAAACTTGTGCTTGCATGATGCGCGCTTGCTCAAAGCAGGATGCCAAAGGCACTGAGGCATGGTCGAAACCATTAAAATCCTGATTCCCGATACTAAACTTGCTAGTATCATCAACTTCAAATGCCAAAGGTGGCATAAGAATGTCCGAAGAATTTTGCGTTATCTTTCCTCTCCCTACGATTTCTTCCCCAATCTTCATCAAGACCTCAACAAAATTTTGTTTTTTGACGAGGATGGAATTTTGCTCCAGCAAACTTTGTAAATCATCGAGCACAGCAATGGAATAATAGTGCCCGCCAGTTTCCGTCGCAAAATTTCCTAAGTGAGGATCCACGCTTCCTAAGCCGAAGGTAATTGAATGAGGCTGACACTTTGTATTATGGAGCGCCCGGGTGACGTCCTCTGAGCAAAAGCATCCTCCGTCTTCGTTTACCCCATCGGTAAATAAAGTAATCGTAACATTATATTTTTCATGAAATTTGTTGTTATTAATATGGTTAATTACATCTCGCAAGGTTCCAAAAAGACGCGTGCTGCCAACAGCCTGCAAAGTGCGAATTTTAGTAATCAGACGCTGATCTGTGATACCCAATACTTCTTCGTCAATAAATGTTCGATCGTTAAAACTCACAAATTGAGCCAACGCATCAGGATCTTTTTCGCCAATATAGTTGATGAGTTTTTCGAGTTTAATTTTTAAGTGGTCAATAACATTGCGTAAACTTCCACTTTTGTCGATGACGAAAAAATAAAGACTTCGACGAGCATCGCTAATTTTTTTAGGCAAAATAATGGGTAAAGCGAAGGTTTTTTCTTCTTCATTCCGCACAAGTTGAAGCAACGCATCTCCATCGATAAGCCTTCTCACCCTGTCGAAAAGCAATACTTTATCGATTACCAGCATCGCACTTTGTTCGGTTTGCATGCAGTAGGCCATGCAATGGGTACGCTCAAAAATACTGCGAAGATCAATATTCAAGCAGTAGTCAGTTTCCTTTTTGCTTAGATAAACACATTCTTTGGCTAGGCTATTTTCCTGTCTCACCTCATCGAGCGGCAAAAGTTCTCTATTTTCATCCCATGCTTGTTTTATTTGCTCGTCGCTATAGCCACGAAAACAATCTCCGAGCGATTCACAATGACCTTGGTAACTTTTTTGATGACGCGGTAATAAGGGCCGCGAAGAAATAAGTCCATCATCAAATAGTGCTCCTTGTTGCTCATCAAAAAGAGTATCCAGATTGAGCGCGAGTTCATCGATGGTACTTTTTAAAAGCTTATGAAGAAATTCTTTTGCGGCGGAAATGGTGTGCAGAGGAAAGGGTGTTTCAATAATCTCTTCGGTAGCTATTAATTCATAATGCAAATTTTTCGCGAGCTCTGTGCTCGAAGAGAGCGCCTCGGCGAGTTTGTCTTTAAGTTCGCTTATTTCCGCCTTTGAGCCATGGACGATAATTTGAGTCTCTTTTACTTCGACATTAAAATTAGAATTATTCGTGCCCGTTAAGGTCTCAAGAAAGCTGCGATAATCATACGGATTATGCTGCATTGCCATAGCGCCACAACAAAAGAGCAGTGAAAAAATTATTTTCTTTATCATGAAAAATATTCCCGAATGTTATTTTCTGATTGCATTAGAACTTCAAAAAACTCTTTCAAGTGGCACAGTGCAATTAAAAGCGAGGACCAATGATGCAAGCACTACAAGATCAGTATGCACCAAAAAACAAATGCTTTGGCTGCGGGCCAAGTAATAGCGAGGGATTACGTATAAAAAGTTATGTCGAAGGCGAGGAAGTAATTGCGCACTTTCGACCACAGTTACATCATCAAGCTTTTGACAATGTTTTAAGCGGTGGCATTTGCGGCACTCTTCTTGATTGTCATAGTAACTGGTGTGCCGCCTATAACATTATGCTTAAGCGAGGAGAAAAAGAGCCACCATGCAGCGTGACAGCAAAATATAGTGTTGAATTGCTCGCGCCTACGCCGATGGACACTGAACTTACTCTTCGAGCACGTCCCCTTGTAGTCACCGAGAAAAAAGCGGAAATCTATGCGGAATTGCTTGCTAACGGAATAGTTACTGCCAAATGCCAAGGCCTTTTCGTCGCTGTTTCCCCTGGGCATCCAGGCTATCATCGTTGGTAATATTTTTTTTATAAATACTGTCAGAGGCCTACATCGGGCCTTTTTTGTTTGATTACTCCTTACTGGTGCAAATATATCCTCCTATAAGTGTCGATAATATATACTATTAAAAACAATTAATATTAAAAATAATTTTTATATACTTAAAACATCTAAACTACGCTGCATATAAACGCGAGGTTTTGAAGAGACTTTAGGCGCCAGGGTCAGGATGAGGACCACTTTTGCCTCAAAGCCCTCTTCGCCGGAGGTTCAATGCGCGGCTTAATAAGGTCTGCTTTCATCGGGTTTTTGCTTGCCAATTCGCTGACAGCGGGCAGCATGAGAGACTATATCAGAGGGCGGCTTTTAGTAAAAATTGCCCCCCATGAATCCCTATCTGCATTAGGAGCAACGGCGGCCGGTTTAGGAGCCCGCGAAATCAAGAGCTTTAGTCTTGTAAAAGGACTACATCTTTACGAATTCAGCCCCGAAATTGCCGTCGAAAAAGCCCAAGAAGTTTTTCTGGCAAACCCTGCCGTACAATATGCTGAGCCTGATTATCTTTATACAATTGATCAACAAAATGACCCAGACTTTGCTCGTCAATGGGCCTTGGAAAATAGCGGGCAAACGGGCGGAAAGGCTGATGCTGATATCAACGCTGAAAAATTATGGGCCATTTCTGAGGGGAGCCGAAATGTAGTCATAGGTATTATTGATACAGGTATTGATTATAATCATCCCGACTTAATCAATAATCTATGGAATAATATCAACGAAATACCTGGCGATAACATTGATAACGATAATAACGGCTATAAAGATGATATTAATGGCGTTAATACTATCGCAAATAACGGTAATCCCTTCGACGATAATCGACACGGCACCCATGTTGCCGGAACTATTGGTGCGAGCGGAAATAACAGCGTGGGCGTGGTGGGTGTTGCGCAAAAAGTAAGCATTGCCGCCTGCAAATTTCTTTCAAGCACAGGCTCAGGCGCAAATAGCGATGCGATTCAATGTCTTGAATATTTTGCTTCTTTAAAAACTCGCCCCAATAATCCCGTAAACATCATTGCTACCAATAATTCTTGGGGAGGAGGTTCCTCGTCACAAGCAATGATCGAGGCTATTAGTGCGCATGAAGCACTTGGCATTTTATTCATTGCCGCAGCGGGCAATGATAGCAATGATAATGATAGCAATGAGAGTTATCCAAGTAGCTATGCCATTTCGAATGTTATTTCCGTTGCAGCTACTGATCATAACGATCGTCTCGCTTCATTTTCAAACTACGGCAAAAAATCCGTTCACGTTGGAGCCCCCGGCGTGGATATTCTTAGTACCTTGCCAGGAAACAAATATGGCAAACTCAGCGGGACTTCCATGGCCACGCCACATGTGTCGGGTCTCGCCGCCGTTATTGCGTCAGTCCGACCTGATCTAGATTATACAGGCATAAAAAATCTCATTATTAGCGGTGGACAAGAAATTCCAGCCTTAACCAACACGACTATTTCTGGCCGAAGAATACGTGGCGCTGATAGCAATGGCGTGGGCTCACTCTCGTGCCTCGATCAGCGTCTGAGCATCCGCCAATCACCTCTCAATAATGAATATTCCATTCCAGCCGGCGGCAGTTTGTTTCTTTCTGCCCTTCATATTAACTGCGCTGAAAGAGCGGGAGATTTGATCGTATTCGATAATGGCACCGAGCAAATCATACTCAAAGACGATGGACGAAACGGCGATCAAAAAGCCAACGATGGTGTCTATAGTCTTTTATGGTACCCAAGCCAAAAAGGCTCCTATGAGTTAAGCTTCTCAGCTAACGATAAAATTCGAGTTTCGGTGTATGGAGAAGGCCAGCTTGGAAAATACCGCGCCGATGATTCTGTAAACTATGGCTATGAAAATATCCAAGGCGTGAGATTAAACGCTAAAGATGAGAGCATCCACTGGATTCGCGCGCCCTTCGCTATCCCTTTTAGTGGCAATGATCCTGGCTTTACTGATTTCTTCGTAAGCTCCAACGGCACTATCAGTTTTTCAGATCGCGCTAATCCTGGACATAATAATCTCACTTTGCCAGCTGCAGTAGCGAATAATTTGGTGGCACCTTTTTGGGATGACTTGGCTCCTGCTAAAAGCGATTCCGACATTTATATCCAAGTAATCGGACAAGCACCCAACAGAAAATTAGTGGTGGAATGGTGGAAAATGAAAAATTTCCGCTCTCCTGATGTAGGCACTTTTCAAGTCGTTTTCTATGAAAATAGCGCCAACATTCTTTTTAACTACGCCGATGTGAACCTCGGAAGTGCCCTTTTCAATAATGGCGCTTCTGCCACGGTAGGCGTGCAAACGAGCAAAGAAGACGCATCGCTTTATAGCTTTAAAACCGCCTCATTGCGCTCTCAAAGCTCCATTCTTTTTAGCCTCGAATAGTGCTTTTCTTTGGTGAGGATCAACCCTTATCCTCACCATAATTTTCTGATGACTTCGTAGAGCAAGATTAAAAAGGCCATGCCTTGCGTCAACGCTTTTGGCCTTTTAAGCTAAGCTTAACCGAAATAAGGGGCCAAAATGTCGCAATTATTCGAACTCATTCCTCTGCTAGGATTTTTCATCGCTTATAAAGCGGTCGATATTTACCTTGCCGTTATCGTTTTAATGGCACTGATGGCTTTAGGCCTCGTCATTCTTAAAGTTCAAAAGAAAACTATTACCAATATGCAATGGATTTCTTTCGTCTTGGTTCTGATCTTTGGCGGTATCACGCTCGCATTTAGAAATGAAATGTTCATCAAATGGAAACCTACCGTGCTCAACTGGGGTTTTGGCTTGGCATTTCTCGTAAGCCATTTCATGAAAAAAACCTTCACAGAGCGACTCTTATCAGCCGCAAAAATCGAAGCCCCGGTTGCCGTGTGGAAAAAACTAAATCTCTCGTGGATAATTTTCTTCGCCCTTTCAGGCGCCTTAAATATCATCGTCGCCTATCAATTTAGTACCGATGTGTGGGTGAATTTTAAACTCTTTGGACTTTTTGGCTTGACCTTTCTCTTTGCCATTGGGCAGGCTCTGTATTTGAAGAACCATTTGAAACACTAAGGAGCATAGTGCCATGAGCATCATCGCTAACTGGAAAGGCGCGAATTGCATGTTGTCCGAACTTTCAATTCCCGTCGAAGATCGAGCTTATTTTTTTGGCGACGGTGTCTATGAAGTCATAAGCATTTATGGCCGAAAACCCTTTTTATTCAATGAGCATTTGTCGCGATTACAAAGAAGTCTCGATGCCGTAAAAATCGACGCCAAAGAAGATTTTCGAGGTGCCATTCTTCAAAATATTCTCGATAACAACATTGAAAATGGCATGGTTTATGTCCAGGTTTCTCGCGGCACCGCGCCGCGTGCCCATAGTTTTCATCAGTTAGAACTCAAGCCCAATATTTTAATTTATAGTAAATCTGCCGAAGGCCTCACAAAAGAAGAAGACTTCGAAAAAGGTATCACAGCCATCACTCACGACGACATTCGCTGGGGCCGCTGCGATATAAAGTCTATAAATTTACTTCCCAATTGCATGGCTCAAAGTCTTGCTTATGAAAAAGGCGCTAAAGAAGCTATTTTTATTCATCCGCACCTAGGTCTCACTGAAGGCAGCTCTTCCAACGTGTTTTTGGTCAAAGACAAGTGTTTTTATACGCCAGCCCTAAGCACACAAATTTTGCCTGGCACCGTACGTAATCACCTCATTAAATTGCTCAAAGAAAATCATCAGCACATCGTTGAGAAATCTTTGCAAAAAGACGATCTTTTTTCCGCCGATGAGGTCTTCATCACGAGTACCACCAGAGAGGCTTTGGGCATCATAAGCCTTGATCAAAAAACTATAGGCACCGGCAAAGTGGGGCCTCTCACCCGCTTGGCGCGTAAACTTATTCAAGCGACTTATCTTTAAGCAATAAGAACAGGTACTTATGACAGCGATGGCTAAATGTGTTCCATTTGGCCCCTATTGTCTTTTTTTATTACACCTTTAAAACAATAAATAATCGTCTTATATAAGGTTCTTTTAATGGGAGTACTTAGCCTTATTATCCTATCCCCCACCTCACTGCGCATTTTCACACACCATTATATCGAGTATTAAAGAAATAAGACCATATAAAAATCTAATTTATGGAGTTTTAATGAAAAAATTAATTTTACTATTCTTGTTGCTCGCGTTTTCCAGTCAGGGATGTCGCGAAAAAAATGCTGATCTTCCATCGCTTAATGCTGATCTTCCATCGCTTCAAGATCAAATAAAGCTCTATCAAAATATTTATAGAAACTATAACCACGACAATTTCGATCCCAAAACTACCCATATACAAGAATACGAACAGCTTCTGCCTATCGCTATTGCGTATACTCGAAGCAAGATTCCCACAGAAAAAGAAGCCTTGCTTTTAAAATTTTGGGAAGAAGCTAAAGAAGATTTAGCTAATAAGCAAATGACCATCGCGCGCTACAAAAGAACTATCATGCGGCTTGCTTTACTCGTTGCATCTTCGCAAGAGCGTGGAGCTTTATATTATGCTTCGGGCCTCTACAGATCCTTGCAAAACAATTTTGCCAATAATGATTATTCTTTGGATTACGATGCTGATGCTCTCCGCTCGGGCTTCCTCATGAACCGAGATACGCTTGATGCTCATCCCTTTCCTTTTTGCTTTGAGGCCATTCTTTTTCATCCAGAAGGAAAGTTTAGTTTAGATGATTATTTATCGAGCCTCCTTGATCCCAATTTGAGTTTAAGTCTTTCGGTTTTCCCTAGCTCCAGCGAGGGACCACATAACGACATGTTAAAAAATAGTGCTGAATATTTGTTTCATGACCTGACCCACTGGGCCCTTTTCGTAGAGAATCGAGGAAACACTGAATGGCCGCGTATCAAAGAAGTCCTAGGCGATTTTTACCGAGGAACAATCCGTGAACTCGATAAACGCGTGCTCTTTATATTAACGCATGAATTAGTTCAACGTTTTAGCGATGACTCTGCGTCGGACAACTCTCAAGAAATAAGTGGCTTTGAGGTGCTTAAGAACTGGGTTGCTAATGCCCATGCTTCTTTAATGGGTATGACTAATTTTGTTGAAAAAAGAGAAAAGAAAGACCCACAATTTTTCCAAGTGAATGATATGGCCTTCTTTAGAGA
>JBPOIV010000125.1:0-2838 GCA_052034245.1 Myxococcota bacterium | reverse complement strand
ATATTGTTTTAAAAGGAAAGAATCTTGATATAAAATTGGAAGATGGGCGTGGGTTTACGCCATTAGATGATAGTTTTTATTTTAATGAACCAGAAGTGCTAAAAAAATTGTTCCAGGTTTATCTTGGAGAAGACGATGCTCTGTGGAATTTATCATCGCATATATTTTATCGCAGTAGTTGTAGGGTTTATCAAGAACATGCTTTTGAGCAGAAAAATTGTAGTTTCTTTTTTTCTTCATTATTTAATAGCCTTTGTAAGTTAGGGAGCGTAGACGCTTTAAATATGGATGTTTCTTTTTATGAGTGTAGTCAGTGTAGACATCCGTTACGTGAAGCTGGTAATGATGGTGAACACTCTTTGGTTGTAAAAATAGAATGCGGTCACTTATTTGGTCTTACCTGCTTAAGCAAACGAATGAAGAACTGCACCACTTGTCCTGTTTGTGAAAAGAATATTTTTTCTCCCACCTTATTTGATTATTGTGAAGTTAGGTTTCCTATTTCTAATCATAAATAGAATTTAAATAAGCTCACTCTTTGGGCTGGAGAGGCGATTCGCCTGTCCTTAGTGCTATTTCGGTAAAAATCATGATTTCTAAGCTAATGTGCCATTGAAAGAAGCTTGGCTCTGGTAAGGTCATGACGGTCCTTGATAAGAGCGCTATGTCTCGTGGGTGAGCCCATAGCTTTGTTGACAACCTCCATTATCAAGATCCTCATCTTAGCCTTCGATATGTTTGAATGGTTGCTTCGACTTAATGTCCGTTTACGATCGTAAATGATTATTACTGCAAAACTATCGAGCAAATGATTTTGTTTTTTGCTCGTTAATAAAAAGTAAATTGTTAGCCTATTTATTAACCAAAATTTTAAGCAAAGCTATACTAGAGCCAGAGTTCGAAAACTCCTTTCGTCGAGGGAAATCTATGAAAAGCCTGCTACTTATACTACTTGTGAGTTCTTCCTTAACCTTAGCTTCTTTTGCTGGTTCGATAACCTGTGGCAATGCAAATACTGAAGCTTCTTTGTCACTTGATCTTCGTACAATGAATGGTGCACTACAGATAAGCAACCCCAAGCTAGGCTCACCAGATAAGCTTTATAAGTTGCAATTTGAAGCAGTCGCTAGCGAGCATGAGCCGCCGTCGTGCACCAATCCAGGACCTTTTTTACAATATCAGACGATAAATGCTGCACGCGGCGTTCAGGTTAAAATCTTGCTCTATGGAGGTTTTGCAATTACTCACGAGGCAGAAATTATAGTGCCGGAAATTGCAACTCCTATAGAGCTTTACTGCTCGTACCCAAGCCGGGAATAGAGGGTTGAAACATAATTTTTGGCGAACTACCGCCAAAAAAATGCCTCTATTCTGCTGGTACTCTAGATACGAATTTTTGGAAAGACCGGCTACGTAGTTGCCGTCCTCGCCGGGTTCTGCTTTAAGAAGAGAATATTATTGAAGTTAGAGTTTTAATCATTGCGCTTTGCCGCATTAGTTGTGGCTCCCTAATAGAGTTGTTATTTTTGGTGGTTATATATGAAATTTGGATTTTTATTTTTTTTGTTTTGCTCCTCCATGTTTGCTGGCAATTTAACTAGAGAATCCGGATATAAGAGAACTGGTTTATTCGAAAGCGAAATATCGAGCATCAAAAGACGTGCCACTATTCAAAAATATACTTTGGATATGGTGGTTGGCGTAGAATCTGAGGACCAACTTAATAGAATTTGGGACCTTTGGAGAGAACAAAATGAACCTATAAACATGGAATTGCTTGGGGTATTTTCTGACAGCTTTACACGTTTTGACAAACACAAATTGGTTTATAAATTATATAAAAAATATATAGCATCAGACACAGAACTGCCTCACGGTGATCATAATCACATTATTTACAATATATTCTTGAAGTCTGTGGCGGCTTCGACACATCCTAGGGCCCGCAAGCGAGCGAATAAAATTTTTCAAACTATGCTTAAGAACCATATTAGTCCCGACGCTATTACATATTTTGAGTTGTTAAAAACCTATCTTAAAACCGATGCGCCAAACAAGGCTCTTAAATTTTTAAAAAATCAGGAAAAAATAACAAATAGTAATCTGCTTGATAGTGCAATGGCATGTAGATTTGTGGCGTATGCATTGGATAAACATGACTATAAACTGCTAAAAAAAATCTGGAACATGATGTCTAAGCGGAATATAGTTATTGATCTGGGTTTTCTTGCAAATCAATTCAAATTACTGATAGATGCACATGAAGATAATACATTAGAAAAATTCTTCACAATTTTGATAGAAAATAATGTTTTTAAAAAAGATATTATGGGAAGAAAGATTATCTCATTTAAGAAAAATCAATTGTTTGAAGGAAAATACTTACAAGCGGCTGACAATGGAAAGCATAAGTATGCTCCGGTTAGTGTAATGAAAGCTGTTTTGATTGCGTGCTTGAGGCAAAATAATCTGCCCGATACAATTTTTGTTTGGGATACATGTTATGAAGAAATAAAAAGCCTTCTTAAAGAACTAAATATTGAATATAGCATTCAGGGGAGATTCTTCCGCTTATCCAAGTAAAATACTAGACTAGACTAAATTCTTTAAACTTAGCTTTGCTGTAATAGGCGAGCGAGAGCGCAACAAAAACATAAAAAAGAATATATCATTAAAAATTAAAACCATTTTATTAACTCTTGCATTTTTTATTTAATGTAATGGCAAGGCACATGTTATTCCTAAAAAAATGTACTTTATTTGGATGGCGAAGAAAATCTCTGCAAAATACTAATCAAATGTCTGAATTAAATCCCGATTATGAGGTACACGCTTTCC
>JBPOIV010000148.1:0-7977 GCA_052034245.1 Myxococcota bacterium | reverse complement strand
TTATTAAGCAAAGGATTAAACTATGAAGATTATTTCCGTGATTTCTTTGCTATTTTTTAGTGCTTTTTCATGGCCTGAAATAAGCGTTAAACTGCACGATCTAGAAGAAAATAATAATCATAATTTTTTTCTTTCAACACAATCACCAAAAAATATAAAACAATTTCATCAAGGTCTTCTTTTATCCCCATCAACAAGAAAGCACGCCCCTCGTATAGAATTCCTCACGCAAGAAACCATGATAAGTGGACAAGAGCTTTATAAACTCACGCCTATCATCGATGGCATTGTGGTTGAAGGGGCCGATGGCATATATAGCAAAGATTCGTTGATCGACAACTTTGAGTATACCTATTTTAGCCTGCCTTCTGCTGAGTTTAAACTTAGTCCTGCTGAAACCATGCAAAAAGCGCTCCTTGAACAAGAAAAATCACTGCTAAAAAATCCCTTCGTCGAAAAAATTGAGGGCATGTATGAGAAGGTATGGCTCATGCATTTTGGCAGCCTCCGGCCTTGCTTTAAAACTCGGCTCCCTACTTTGTCTCTGCCAGATTTAAAAGATATTTATGTCGATGCCGAAAATGGAGAATTACTCCGCATTGAAGACAGTGCTCTTTTTGTTAATGCTCCGGCCAAAGCCTTCGTCTATTCGCCCTCCCCTGGGGGTCTAAAAAATACTGATCTGCAAAATGTCACGCTTCCTGATCTTATCGATATTAAAGACAACGGTTTTTTGGAAGGTGAATATTTGCAGGTACGGACCTGCTGCAAATTTTATAGCTGCCCCGATGAGGGCTCATGCGAAGAGGATAAAAAACGCTGCGCTCTTGCCAGCCACGAGGGCGCGCGTCAAAGTCGAGAACTCATAGAGCTGCCCACCAATTCACTTGGGCTCGATCCGCTTATGACCTTGCCGCCCAGCATTTTCGTCAATACTGTTCGCTGCACCTATTTGCCCTTTGCCAAAGCAAGTCACGCTCAAACTAATGGCACTAATCTCGGCTTTTTTGATGAACCCATTGATGAGCCTGGATCGGCATCGGAAATGGATCGCTTCAGCGAAATTCAAGTATATTTTTCGATGATGTCCTTCTTTAAATATATTCGCTCGCTCTTAGAAAATCCTAGCTGGTGCCTTCGCTCTACGGCCATGAGTTGCGATAAAGACGGCAAACCCGTCCTTCAAAATGGCAAACCGGTAAATCCTTATCGCGTTTTCGTAAATCAGCTCGTACCTGACATGAAAATGGGCAATAAACAGTCTGATCCTGATAATTTTCTTGTGCAAATTCTTGCGGGCAAAGGCAGCAAAGAAAACCCGATCATCTTAAATAGCCTTAGCCGCATGGGCAATGCAGCCTTCATTCCCGCTCTCAGCCAACTTAAAACCACCACCCCCCGCGCCGATGAAATCCTATCTGATTTAATAAAACCCTGGGATCATAATGTGTTCTTTCAAGGCGACAAAGATTTTGCCTACGATGGCGATGTCGTATTCCACGAGTTCATGCACGCCATTACCACCTCTTTGGTCAACAAATTAAATTCCCTGGGTCTGGATCAATGGGGCATTCATTCTGAGCCGGGAAGTCTCAATGAGGGCTGGTCCGATTATTTTTCTGCTGCCTTCACCAATGATGCCAATATCGGTGAGTACGCTGCTATTCGCGGTGGCGAGGGTGAAGCAAGCTTAAGAAATATCGATAATCAAGCAAGCTGCCCCAATGATGTCATCGGCGAAATTCATAACGATTCCCAGGTTTGGTCAGGTGCTTTATGGGCCATTCGTGAACAAGTCGACAAAATCCAAGGAGAAAAAGGCCGCACAGAGTTTGACAAGGCCGTCTTAAGCGCTCTAAGCCGCGCCACAACCAGCGAAGATTTTAAAACGCAGAGTGAAAAGCTTCTAAGCGCCATTCGAGCACGTCCAGCCTTAGGTGAAGAAATAGCAAAAATCGCCGGCGAAATCATGACTGAACGCGGCGTGAGGGATTGCTATCGCGCTTTTGCGCTCTCTCAGGTTGATGATAAAAATCGCGTCACAAAGCAAAGCAAGAAAATGATGTTCATCCCTTCAAAAAATCAAATTGGCTTAAAAAACTACGCGCCATCCAGCTCACAACTTGAAATAGCCATTCCCGCTGGGGCTCGCAAGCTCACGCTTTCCTGGAAACAATTCTTAGGGGGCACTGGGGCGCTCTTGGGCACTGAAAGTACCCCTAGTTCTACGGCCAATATTATTCCGCTCAGCATCATAAAAAGCTTTGATGAGCCCATTGTTTGGAAATTCAAAAAAGCCACTTCCATAGCCTACAGCGGCGATCAAAAAATCGAAGAGATTAAAGATGCTAAGTATGAAAATGATCAGTGGGTGGTTTCACTGGACCTAGATGCCAAACCCTGCGAACAACGTATGCTTTATGTTTCAATGCTGAGTCATGATTTTAAATATATTATTAATAATCTCAACGTTGATTTTGAAATCGATAAAAGCCTTGAGCGTTCCGATTGCGATTATGCGATGGTGAGTGCCGATGATGATGAAGATGATGAGGAAAGCGGCTGCACCACCTCGCCTTCCTCAAGCTTTTTCCTTGCTCTTTTCCTTCTTTGGGCTTTCAAACGAAAATTAGCTATCAATGCTTGAAGCAGGAATAGCTCCCCTCAAAGGCTCAAAGTCTAAGGCGCAAAAGCCGAGTTCTCCAAAACATTGATCCTTGGAGAGTCACTTTCTTCTTCATTTGCTGTGGGAGCGGTGCCTCGAATAAAGGCTTCCATCACCACCTCGCTTTCCACAGGCGCAGGGTTAGGATCGAGGCCCTCCTCTTCATCACTGACAACTACTTTCTGAGGCTCCACGGGGCTCCACTCAACATTTTCAGGCTGCACGAAAGCCAAGGGCTCGTGATGCTCTTTCACACCGTTCATAAAATGGGCCCAAATCGGAAATGCCGTCGTTACACCCCATTCATTGGCGCCCACACTGCGATTATCATCATAGCCAATAAAGACTAAAGCAAGAACTTTCGGAGAGTACCCAAAAAACCAAGTACTTCGCACATTGTTAGTCGTTCCTGTTTTACCCGCAAACTGGCTTAAGGTGCGACCTAAATATCTTTGCCGATTTGCATGGGAAATAACGCCTTGCAAAATATTGGTGATGATATACGTCGACTCCGGCCGCAAAAGCTGTTTTTCAGCCGGACTTTCAAATTCAGTGGTCGTTCCTGAAGCAAGCTTGAGTTTATTGATCAAATGAAAAGGCGAGTATTTGCCCTCATGAGCTAAAACACGCATGGAATTCGCGAGATTAATCGGATAGACCTCAGCGCTTCCCAAAGCGATGGTGAGATTTCGCGGAAAGGGCGTTGCAGGCCCTACTAATTCAACTTCTTTGGCCAAGTTTAAAAAGTTATCGATACCGATTTTTTCCAACAAGGTAATAGTGCAGGTGTTAATCGAAGAGCGTAAACAATGTCGCACGGTAATATCGCCCAAGTAACGATTAGTATGATTGCGCGGGCGCCAATATTCCTCCGTACCGGGGTCAAAAAAGGCTTTCGGCGCATCGGTAATTAAAGACGCCGCCGTTACCAACTCGCGGTCAATAGCTTGAGCATAAATCAAAGGCTTCATGCCGGAGCCGGGCTGTCTTTTGGCTTGCATGATGCGATTAAACGATGATTCCTCAAAATCATAACCGCCTACCATCGCCAATACACCGCCAGTTTCAACATCAAGTGCTACAAGGCCACCATTGATGAGTGGCATTTGCTCAAGACTTGCCCAAATTTTTTCATGAACATTATTTAGTTTCACGAGAATAATATCGCCGCTCGAAAGTATTTGCCCCACACTTTTAACGCCCTCTTTAGGACGCGCCCAAGAAAGAGAACTTAGTGGCAAATCAATGGCGCCAAAACCCACATCAACCTGAGCCACTTTATCGCTCACTTTTAGCACGCGCGCGCCGACAATGAGCCCTTCTTCCGGCGGCATCAGGCGCGTATTGGCAATGATTGAAGCAATATTTTTTTCATTGGCCTTGGCCAGGCGTTTTAAATCCCATACTTTTCGGGCGCCGCCTTCGATAAAAGCTTCTTTTTTAAAATGCGCCAGTTTCTCGTTAAGCAGTTTTGCTTGCGCTTCAGTGGGCCTTAGCAATGGCCCTCTAAATCCCGTTCTTTTATCAAGCATGCGCAAGCCCGATTGTAGACTTTCTTCGGCCAAACGTTGCATATCGAGATCAAGAGTCGAATAAATTTTAAGTCCACCCTTGCGAATGACATCTTCACCGATACGCGGGACCAAATCATTACGCACTGCACTTAAAAAATACGGCGCTACATTGGGCGTGCTTTTCCCCGAACTGGCACTAAATAAAAGGGCATTTTTGGCTTTTTGCGCCGCTTTCTCATCGATAAACTGAAGCTTTAACATTTGATCAAGCACATAAGCTTGCCGATCTTTTAGACGAATGGTGTCGCCAAAAGGATTGATACGATTGGGACTTTTAGGAATGGATGCCAGGGCCGCCGCTTCAAAAAGTTCAAGTTTGGCTGCGGGTTTTGAAAAATAAGTCAGGGCTGCTTCTTCGATGCCGTAAGCGCCGTTGCCGAAATAAATTTGGTTTAAATAAAGATGCAAAATTTGCTCTTTACTCAAGGCCTGCTCAATGCGGCGCGCCAAAAGAATTTCTTTTATTTTTCGCATATAGGTTTGACTTGAATCTAGAAGCATCGAGCGCGCTGTTTGTTGGGTAATCGTCGAGCCCCCAACGCGACGTCCACCGATTGTGCGATATTTAATTTCTAAAACAATCGCTCTCAAAATTCCCAAATAATCGAGCCCATGATGCTCAAAAAAAGCGCCATCTTCAGCAGCGATAAAGGCATTTATGACATGAGGCGGCAAGTTTTTAATAGAAATTACCGTGCGGCGTTCATCGAAAAAGCGGCCAATGACGCGCTTATTGCGATCATAGACAATAGTACTTTGGGGCGGCTGATAATCTTTCAACACATCAAGATTAGGTAAATCGGCTTGGGCTTTCCACAGGACAAGGCTGCCTATGGCCACCGATAAAATGAAGCCAATCGATCCCAACAATAAAACCAAAAATTTCCAATTCGTTTTATTAATTTTCTTGCTCATGTTTTTCTTCAGGCCCGCGCTCGTAATGTACTTTTTGTATGCTAAGTCTGAGCGCCGCTCTTGGCTAGGGGTAAAAGATTTAGAAAACTATTGTCCCAAAGAATCCAAGCACTCTGGTAAAATGGGCCTTTTTAGCATAGGTCAGTTATGCCTAGCGCTAAAGTGGAAATAAGGCCCCTAACGCATGATTAAATATTTGGGTTCAAAACGGCAGCTTATACCCTGGATTGTCGAGACTATCAAAGCTAATTTTCCCCATTGCCACTCAGTATTGGATCTTTTTTCCGGCACTTCACGCGTAGGCTATGCTTTAAAGGGTCACGGTTATTCGGTTTTTGCCAATGACCACAATCTTTTCGCCTATCACATCGCGCGTTGTTATTTGGAAACCAGTCCCAGTGATTTGCCCGAAGATTTTCCAAAGATAATTGATCACCTTAATAATCTTTCTGGCAAAGCTGATTTTTTTACTGAAAATTACTGTTTAAATGCACGTTTTTTCCATCCTAAAAATGGCGAAAAAATCGACGCTATTCGTCAGGAGATTGATCAGTTAGGGCTTAATGATCAGCTGCGTTCAGTACTGCTCGTAAGCCTCATGGAAGCGGCTGATCGCATTGATTCTACCTGCGGCATACAAATGGCCTTTCTTAAAGATTGGGCTAAGCGCGCTCATTTACCCCTTACGCTTCGTATACCCTTATTAATCGAAGCCAAAGAAAATAAAATATATAAAGCTCATTGTGCCGATGCCCTTGAAGCTGCGCAAAGCATTCAATGCGATGTGGCCTACCTTGACCCGCCTTATAACCAACATAGCTATCGAGGCAATTATCATATTTGGGAAACCCTCGTGAGGAATGACCGGCCCGATCTTTATGGTCGAGCATTAAAGCGTGTTGATTGCCAAAATATCAAGAGCGATTTCAACTCCAAACGCCGTTTCCATCAAACGCTCACCTCGGTTTTACAAAGCCTAAATACCCGAAATATAGTACTTTCATTTAACGACGAAGGCTTCATAACCAAGCCAGAAGTCGAGGAATTATTATCTAATTTTGGCACTCTAAAAATCTATGAAATAGATTATAAAAGATACGTTGGAGCTCAAATTGGTATTTATAATCAACAAGGCCAAAAAGTTGGTCAGGTGAAAAAATTACGAAATAAAGAGTTTTTATATGTTGTCAATCAAGCCTCATAGCCGTTGACAAGCATAACCAAAGCGATAAAAACCCGATTGCTATGTTGTCATCTGCCAATTTTCATAATGACTTTAAGTCCCTCATAATAAACTCTCACGAAGTGGGTGTTTTAGGCTTATCGTTGCAGCGAGAAATATCGCCTGAAGCCTTATCGGCCCTTATTGCCGAGAATGGCAAGGGTGAGTTTTCGTGGCGAGCCAAAGATTCCACCTTAGTGCACTTTAGACTTGAGCAAGAAAATGGTCAGGGTTTTATCCTTCACGTGAAGGCTAAGCCTCATTTATTTTCTGCTTGCACGAAATGTCTTGATGAAATTGAGCACGAGATAGAAATTGATTTAAGCATGAGGCTTCTTGAGCAAGAAACAGTGGACAATGCTACAGATGATTTCGAGCTGAGCTTTGATAGCGAATCTGCTGAAGATGAAAATGAAGAAGTGGTGGGGTATTTTTCCAAGATGTCCATTGACTTGGGCCTTATTTTGCGCGAGCAAATCTTTTTGACAGTGCCTGATTATCCGCGTTGTGGGGACAAGACGGCTCTAAAAAAAGAAAGCTGCGAGCCAAGTTCGTATCTGGCATCCACTGATTCTTCGGCGCGTGCAAACCCTTTTGTAAAATTATTTAAGAAATCCTAACGGATTAATTTTTGGAGTGAAATCATGCCAGTTCCCAAGCGACGTAAATCTGCTTCCCGTTCAAGAATGCAACGCGCTGCCAATATGCGCCTAAAACCTGAAGCTATGCCTCATGCATGCGCCAGCTGCGGCGAGTCCAAAGCTCCCCACCGCATCTGCCAAGCCTGCGGTAAATACGCTGATCGCCAAGTGGTGCCGGTGGTAGAAGCCTAAATTGCACAAAAAAGCGGCTTGAGGGCCGCTTTTTTTATGGCTTCAAGGAAACCAACATTAGCTAAGCCACTAATGCTGGTCCGTAGCGGTGAAGTCTCTAGACTTCTTTTTCAGGACGCTAAAATTTCCTTCTATCTCCATCAAAACAGTTCGCTACAACGTCCATATATCTCTGCGTGAGTTTTGCGCAGTCATCTTCTTTTAGTCCAGTACAAGAGCTGTCAGGGTGGTTTGTCAAATCATATTGATCTTTGGTTTGGATGGTCGGTAATAACGCATTTTCACAGAATTTCTTGGCATCCTTACCTAAGACTTTTGCCACGAAGCCCTTCAAACGGCTAAAGGTAAACAAATAATCAGCGTTATCGCTCAAATTCATTTCAGCGCTCATGGCAGAATGCGTAAAAAAAACAACAACTAAGCTACTAAATAATAATGATTTTAATTTCATACATACTCCTCTAGCTATTAGTAACATCTTTTAAGCTGCAAACATCAGATCTAAAAACATTATAATCCTATTATTAGGCTATTTTTATTAAAAAATTCCACCATAAGTTCTGGCTAGAAAATTAATGAATTTGCTCCTAACATTTTCCAAAAGTTTTTAATTTAATATAGCAAAATAGCCTCAAATGAACCAAAGCTTCACTAGCTTGCTTAGCCCTATAATTTGACATTTTAGCTTTGAAAACAGCAGCATCGCTAGTCATTTTTTACTATATATTACTCTATACTATTTTCTGAGACTTATATGAATAAAACATA
>JBPOIV010000271.1:0-7199 GCA_052034245.1 Myxococcota bacterium | reverse complement strand
ATCCGTATTTTAAAAATGAGCCGCTCTCCGATTTTGCCATTCCTGAAGTGCGAGATAATTTTGAAAAAGCGCTGGCAAATATTCAAGGTATTTTTCCCATAAAAGTTCCGATAATTATTAAAGATAGCGTTGAAATAGCTGAAGAAATAGTGCCGCGTTCATGCCCAAGCAAAACGAGCTTTATTATCAGTCATTTGAGCATTTCGACTATAGATCATGCTGAAAAAGCCCTCAGTTTTTCTAAAATGCACACCGACAAACTGCATTTCTTAGGTCTAGAAGAGAGAGCACGGCATTTAGAAAAGCTGGCAGACATTCTTTCAAAAGATAAATTTTTACTCTCCGCCCTTATTTGCTACGAAGTAGGAAAAACCTGGGCAGAATGCGATGCCGATGTGGCCGAAGCCATCGATTTTTGTCGCTATTATGCAGCATGCGCACGACGGGAACTAAGTGGAACTACTCTTGGAGAAATTAGTGGCGAAGAAAACACGCTGCAATTTCAGCCGCGAGGCACAGCGGTAATCATCGCTCCATGGAATTTCCCCTTAGCTATTTTATGCGGAATGAGTGTAGCGGCGTATGTTGCGGGTAATCCCATTATTTTAAAACCATCGGAGCAATCATCGATCACCGCTTATTTTCTCTTTCAACGCATGCTTCAAGCTGGCTTTCTTTCTGAATGCACGCACTTTTTGCCTGGCAAAGGTGAAGTAATTGGCGCCCATCTCGTTTCACATCCAGATACGGCTATAATTTGTTTTACGGGCAGCAAAGCAGTGGGGCAGGCAATAAGTAAAGCTGCGGGCACCGTCGTGAAGAGCCAGCAACAGATGAAAAAAATCATAGTCGAAATGGGTGGGAAGAACGCCATTATTATCGATGATGATGCAGATTTAGACGAGGCAGTAAGCGCTGTTATAAAAAGCGCATTTAGCTATGCGGGGCAAAAATGCTCCGCAGCCTCTCGCATCATTCCTGTCGGAAGCATAAGTGATACCTTCATTCATCGACTCATTGAAGCGACACAATGCCTTAAGATCGGCCCTTCATATTTAGCCAGCTCTTTTATGGGACCGGTTATTGATGAAGAAGCGAAATCGCGTTTAGACCAGCAAATAAGTCGCCTAAAGCAAGATCGGGATCTTAAACTTCTTTATAGTGGTGAAAATTTATCAGATGGATTTTTTGTGCATCCTGCGATTTTTTTGGTGAAAAACGAAGACCATTGGCTCATGCACGAAGAGCTTTTTGGGCCCGTGCTGGCCATTTATCCCGCGCAAAATTTAGAACAGGCGTTAAGAGTGGCTAATAATTGTGAATATGCTTTAACGGGTGCCTTCTTCTCCCGAAGCCCAGCAAATATTGAAAAAGCCAAAAAACTTTTCAATGTGGGAAATCTCTACATCAACCAAAAAAGCACTGGTGCACTGGTTCATAGACAGCCCTTTGGTGGCTTTAAAATGAGCGGCACCGGCATTAAGGCGGGCGGGCCCCACTATTTGCTCAATTTCGTAGATGCGCGAGTTATCAGCGAAAATACGATGAGGCGCGGTTTTGCTCCGCAAACTTAGGGGCAAAAACTTAAACGTTTTGGCCTTGCGAGCCCTTCGTAGCTTTGATAAATCTTTTTTCTCTTCTTTTGTTTGGACTATGAAAAATGATTGTTGTTGCCGCTCTTTATAAATTTGCTGATTTGCCTGACTTTGTAGAATTGCGCGAAAAACTGCTTGAACTCAGCAAAAATGCTGATATCCGCGGTTCCTTATTGCTTGCCAAAGAGGGTATTAACGGTACTGTCGCGGGCTCGCGAGAAGCCATCGATGCGCTCAAAAATTTTTTGATGAATGACGGCCGATTTGTTGGTATCGAATACAAAGAATCCTTCGCGGACAAAAATCCGTTTCCTCGTCTTAAGGTCAAACTCAAAAAAGAAATTGTGACTCTTGGGCGACCCGAAGCAAATCCCAATGAAGCTGTGGGCACCTATGTGAGTCCAAAAGAATGGAATGAGCTCATCAAAGATGAGGGTGTAAAAGTTATTGATGTGCGTAATCGCTACGAAGTGGCGCTTGGTACTTTTAGAAATGCCATTGATCCAATGACTGATTCTTTTAGAGAATTTCCTGATTTCGTCACTAAAAATCTCGATCAAAATAAAGATCAAAAAATTGCCATGATGTGCACAGGTGGTATTCGCTGTGAAAAGGCGAGCTCATATCTTAAAAAAGTAGGCTTCAAGGAAGTATATCACCTGAAAGGTGGCATTCTAAAATACCTCGAAGAAGTTCCAAAAGAAGAGAGTCTATGGCAGGGCGAATGCTTTGTTTTTGATAATAGGGTCACTGTTGATCACGACATGAAACCAGGCCATTATGTTCTTTGCCATGGTTGTCGCCATCCAGTAAGCAAAGAAGATTTAGACTCACCTCTTTATGTCAAAGGCGTCTCCTGTCCAAGCTGTCACAATAAGCGCAGTCAGCAACAAATCGAAAGCGCTATGTCGCGACAAAAGCAAATTGAACTAGCAAGACAGCGCGGCGAACAACACATGGTTGGGGTGCTCTAGATCTCGTCTCTCACAATGGAAAGTGCATTATGCTTGATCGAATAACGAGCAGGCAATTGCGCAAATAATTCCCCATCGGTTTCGATATAAACTGGCTCAATCCCGGTCGCGCGAACATTGTAGGCTGCTCCCTTCAAACTCACGACATTATCAAGTTCAAGATGTGTACCTTGGTATACTTTATAGCCATGGGTTAAAAAGAAACCAACGCTAAGATCGCGAATAGCAATCACATCGAACTTCCCATCGTCAAGTTCGGCATAAGGGGCAATCTTCATGCCGCTGCCATAATAACGCCCGTTGGCAAAACTCACGAGGCAGCAATTATCAACCTTTTGTTCATTGCCCTCATCATCGTTAAGAATAATGCTTTGGGGCGCAAGCGCGCGAATGGCCTTGACGGTGGAGAAAAAGTAAGCAGCCTTAGGGCCAAAATTGCGTGTCATGGTGCGCATAAAACCTGCGACCAAGCCCGATAAACCAAGACTCGAAACATTCATAAAATAGCGGCTAATATTTCGTCCCATAGCATCTTTTGCTTCGACCAAGCCAACATCGGTGAGCTTGGCCTTATCTTCGAGAGCGAACTCAATGGCCTCGGCTAGGCTATCTCTTTTTTTCATGGTGCGTACAAAATCTGAGCCAGAACCGCTCGGCACAATCGCCAAGGATGCCTGATCGTTCCATAAGCGGCCCTCAGCATCAAAAAATCCATTTACCACCTCATTAAGCGTACCATCGCCGCCAACCACTACTATGCGTTCAACGCCAGTCTTAAGCGCCTCTTTGGTCAAAGAAGTCGCATGCAGGGCATGGTAAGTTTCAAGAATTCTTGCACCACTTCTTTGCCGCTTTATTTCTTTCACAATGCTTTTAAGCTTAGTTTTGGTTTTCCCAAAACCTGATGCAGGATTGATGATGAATACCACTGATTTTTTCATTGCTGCTCCACTACTTAGCTGAGAATTTCCTTAAGGTGCGCTCCGGGATTGACCTAGTAAATGCCTGTGACAAATTCAAGATATGAGTGCCTTATCCAACAAAGCTATAGTCTACTTTGCTCGGTTCATGAATATGCGCCCCTAGGCGCATTCCATTCTTTATCTTCTTTTTATTTTTGTTTTTATGTCATTATCGAGTACAGGAATTTTTATATCCTTTGGTGCTCATTGATTTAGGATATTTTGTGAACTCAGAAAAAACCTCATTGTCTCGACTGGGCGGCTTTTCATTATTGCCTTTGTTATCTTTCCTTTTGATCTATATCGGTGCCGGCCTATGTTTCAGTTTACGCGGCGAAGCGATGGCTTTTTATCAATTCCCAGCACCTAGCTGCGCGCTTTTTGGTTTCATCATAGCTTTAATGATCGGCTATAAAAATCTCTCCCATCACATTGCCAATTTTATTAGCGGCATCAGTGATTCGACCGTCATTTTAATGTGTGTGATTTTTCTTTTAGCTGGCGCATTCTCCGCATTGACCAAAGCGACAGGCTCCGTGGATGCCTCGGTAAACTTGGGTATTTATTTATTGCCCGATCGTCTATTGTTGCCGGGCCTATTTTTAGTCTCGTGCTTCATTTCTTTTTCCATGGGTACGTCCATGGGAACCATCTCCACCATCATTCCTATCGCTGTGGGCCTATCCCAATCAGCGGGGCTTCATTTGCCTTTGGTCGCGGCTACAGTTGTCGGTGGAGCAATGTTTGGCGATAATTTATCAGTCATTTCCGATACCACGATTGCGGCTACCGGCACCCAAGAATGCGGCATGAGAGAAAAGATGAGCGCCAATCTAAAAATCGCGCTTCCCGCCGCAGTCTTTGTTTTTATTTTGCTCTTTTTTCTCGGTACACCGGCCACAGAAAATTTAGCGCGCGATTTTTCACTCATACGCATTTTTCCTTATGCCTTTGTTTTAGCGCTCGCCATCAGTGGTGTTAACGTCATCGTTGTTCTTATCATGGGCATCTTATCGAGCATTTTTATCGGCCTTTTGACTCATAGTTTTCATTTCTTGAGCGTCGGAAAAATTATTTACGACGGTTTTATGTCGATGGCTGATGTTTTCTTCGTAACCTTTTTAATCGCGGGCCTTGCTGCTATCGCGGCCAAAGAAGGGGGCTTAGATTTTTTGATCAAAAAACTTGCGCCCTTAGCGCGAGGAAAACGAAGCGCAGAATTTGTTATCGCCGCTTGCGTAAGCATTGCTGATATTTGCATTGCCAATAACACCGTTGCTATTTTATTCGTCGGTCCGGTCGCCAAAAAAATGGCCGAACAATTTCGCATTGCGAAAGCGCGGTCGGCAAGCATTTTGGATGTCTTTTCCTGCGTATGGCAAGGGGTCATTCCGCACGGCGCTCAGCTTTTATTGGCCGGTGGTTTATGCCAATTATCTGGGCTAGAGATTTTGCCTTATTCTTACTATCCCTTCTTTTTAGGAGCTATGGCCATGGTCGATATTCTTTTTGTAGGCAAGCGAAGACATGCAGCATAGGTTGATCATTTTAAGCGAAGGGCCCCACCATATTGCCGTTTTTAAGCCGCACAATATGTCCGTGGTGGGGGGCCCGGGCGTGGTCCGCCCAACGCTCCTGGACCTCATGCGTGAGCGTTTTGGTAAAAATATTTTTGCCATCCATCGTCTCGATCGAGTGACGGCCGGCATCACGATTTTTGCGCGCTCTGTTTTTGCAAAACATGCATTGGACAACGCCTTTAAAAAGCGCCTCGTGCATAAAACCTATTGGGCCATTGTCGAAGGAACGCCCAATTTTACAAAGATTTCCGTCGATAAAAAATTACAGCGAAGCGATGCCTCCGCCAAAAAGGGGCCTCTCGCTCATCAAAATATTAGCGAGCAAGGCGAGCAGGCTTTAACCCATTTTGAAGTCTTGAAAAAACTCAAAGAAGGGGTTTGGCTCATTGAGGCAAAGCCCGTGACAGGCCGCCTTCATCAGATCCGAGCGCATTTGCAATTTTTAGGCTTAGCGATTTTAGGCGATAAACAATATGGCGCAAAAACCACCTATAAAGAAAAGAAAATCGCACTTTGTGCAGTGGGTCTAACTTTGCCAGCGCCTAAGGGCGCCAAAATAGTTATTGACGCGAAAAAGCTATTTTCCATCAGCGATTATTTGTAAGCGCTAAAGATATTTTGCTAGCCGATCGATGACGTGCGCACGATGCACAGCGTCACTAATATAATCAAGATTATCGGTTTCGATGGTAATCACTTCGCAAAAATCAATGCGCTTGATCCATGCATGGTAACGCCGCTGCAAGAGTTTTAAGTGTGCATCGGGCACCATTTTCTCAGCTTGTCTACCGCGCCTTGCTATACGCTCTTTAAGCGTCGCAATGCTTGAGTTTAAAAATACCAAAACGTCAGGTGGCCTTAAGGTCTGACACATGGCTTCATAAAGACTCCAATAAAGCTCATATTCATTCTTGGTCATTTTCTTAGCCAAATAGAGGCCGCGCGCAAATATTTCAGCATCCTCATAAATGGTGCGATCCAGTACCGCTAGACCGCCGCATTTTTGGACTTCTTGATGAATGCGAAATTTATGCGTGAGAAAGTAAATTTGCGAATGAAAAGACCACTTTTTCATGTCCCGGAAAAAACGCGTAAAATAAGGATTCGTGTCGACGGGCTCATAAAAAGCTTGTGCAGAAAATTGATGGCTCAGAAATTGCACCAAGGTACTTTTTCCAACTCCCATATTGCCCGCAACAGCGATGTATTTTTTATTTTCCCGCACCTAAAATGCTCCTCATTTTTTTTGGATATATAGCGAGCTTGCTTAGTTTAGGTAGATAGGCCATAAAAACTTCTCATGGGAAAATAATTATCCCTTAGATAATGAATGAATTTTATGGTTTTAAAAGCATCCAGATAATCATGCAGTGCTTTCAAACGATCATCGATGCTTCGTCGTGACGACAGGGTCTTTTCGATCTTTCCTTTATCGATGGCCTGAAAGGCCTCGCCAATTTTGCCGGCAAATACTAGTTTGGTAGTTCCCTCTTTTATTTGCATTTCGGCTGCTAGAAGCATTTCTTTTAAGTACTCAAAAACCCGCTCATCATAAAAGATGGCAGCTTCTTTGGGATCATTATTCTTTAAAATCTTGTCCAATGCGGGCCCGGTGCCAAAAATCACCCGATCAGAAACGCGTGAAGATAAAAGAAGAGGGGAGCCTGAAAGAGATACAATGGGTCCAAGCTTTCTCAGCTTATTTAAAATATAAAAATCTTCTCCCGCAGGAAGCGAGGGAAAGCCTCGCACTTTCGCATAATGCTTGGCGCTAAGGGCAATGGTGCTGCCGATGGTGTGATATGCGTAAGGTGATAGAGCTTGGCTTAGGCCCTGAACATAGCGATCCATTTTTTGTTCATAGAGCCTTATGGCCTGCTCTTGTCGAGCATCATCGGCTTTTTCATGCAAAAATGGATAGACAGCTGCTGCAAAAGAATTTTTTAGTGCGGCAGCTCTAGTGAAATAATCCTGAGGCAAGCGGGCATCCGCATCGGTGCAAAAAATAATTGGCGTTGTAATTATGTTTTCATCGATCAATTGAAGGGCAAAATCGGCACCGATTTTTCTAGCTAAGCCAACGCCCAT
>JBPOIV010000167.1:0-3073 GCA_052034245.1 Myxococcota bacterium | reverse complement strand
CCAAAAAGCATGTTTGTGGATCCTCGGGTCAAGCCCGAGGATGACGTCCTTTGGAAAAGGATCAAGAGCCTTAATCTTCGTAATTTTCTTCCGGCGGCGTGCTGTCAGGATTAACCCGATCAATCTCACGCAAGAGTAAGCAGCGTACTTCATCGCGGGTAAGATTAGCCGCGTTTTTGAAGCCATCATGCAGCACCGATTGCGCAGCGATGCGTTTTTTCTGCGCCAAGGCCACGACTTCGCACTCGATACTATCTTCTGCGATGAGTCTAATGACATGCACGGTTTTCTTCTGGCCAATACGATGGGCGCGATCCACGGCCTGATCCTCAACTGCAGGATTCCACCATGGATCAGCAAAAATCACGGTGTCGGCTTGCGTGAGCGTAATACCAGTGCCACCAGCTTTGAGGCTCACCACAATTACTCTTGGTCCATCTTCACTTTGGAAAGCACGGATAATTTCATCGCGATTTAGAGTGCTGCCATGAAGCCAGAGTGCGCCTTGCTCGTGAATAGTCCGCACCAGGCTAACAATATGCTCCTGCATTTTTAGGAATTGAGAGTAAATAATTATCTTTCGTCCCATTTCTAGGCATTCGGTAATTATCTCTTTCAGGGCCTTAAGTTTGCCTGAGGCATGATCATTTGCTTCCTTGCCTAAAATCAGCGAGGGATGGCAGCAAATTTGCCGCAAACGCGTAAGGGCAGACAAAAGACTGAAGTGCGTTTGGCTATCGCTTGGCTGGTCAAAGGAAAGACTTTTTGCCAAGGAACCACTGAGTTGCCCAACATATTTACGATAGAGATTTTTTTGCTCGGTGCTGAGAGGACAATGCACAATACTTTCAATCTTGGGCGGCAATTCACTTTCAACTTCAGCTTTTCTTCGCCGCATAACCACGGGCGCCAACAGCATTTTAAGATTAAAAGCATTGCCAATAGAGCCCGCCTCAATAGGGTTGCCAAATTGTTTTTCAAATTGGGTGCGGGAGCCCAAAATGCCGTCTTCCACACAATCCAAAATATTATAGAGATCGCCCACATGATTTTCGATGGGTGTTCCGGTCAATGCTAATCGATGCGTACATTTAATAGCTTTGGCGGATTTAAAACTATCGGTTTGTTGATTTCGCACATATTGAGCTTCATCGAGAACCAAGGTGGAAAATTCAATTTTGCCCAGCTTATTTTCAATGTCTCGACGAAGAATGGCATAACTAGTGATAATAATATCGCATTCGTTAGCAATATTATCGAGCTGATGACGCTCAGGTCCATGCCATTTCATCACTCTCAATGTAGGAATATGCGTCCGCGCTTCTTCCTTCCACACGTCGATAACACTGGTGGGGCACACTACTAAGGTAGGCTTCGTGCTAAAGCCCAGTTCCTTCAAACGGGCAAGATGGGTAAGCACCATCAGCGTTTTACCAAGTCCCATTTCATCGCCCAAAAGACCACCTAAACCCGAGCGATGCAAAGATGCAAGCCACGATACGGCTTCATGCTGATAGGGCCGCAATGTCGTCTTTAAATCGCTGGGAAGGATACGATCTTCTTCAATCTGATGGATGGAAAAATTGGTGAGATAATTGCGCAGCTCTTCTTCTGCTTCAATATGAATTCGCTCTTTAAGCGCATTCATAAGAAGAGCAACTTGGGCTACTGATTTATTTTTAAACTGACGCGGGCTTTCAAAACCAAAAGTCTCGACGAGATAACGTACGCTCAATAAAATTTCATCATTGATAATGACGAGGTTGTCCTCGTTGAGCACTAAAATATTATCGCGAGCTTTAGCAAGAAGGCTAAAAGGAGCGCTGGTTTCATCAAATTCCGGCGACAAACTCAAAGCGAGATCCACGCGGGTTGGATTTTTCTCATTAGCTTTAATTAAGAGTGTCGCCTTATCACTCAACTCAATAATCCGAGGATGCGCGTTATCGTCGAGCTTTATAAAACTTGGCAGACGATCTTTGTGGCTTATGCTCTTCAAAAGTTCGAAAGCATCATCACCGGACAACTCAAAGCCATCATGCAAACGCGCAGGCCCTGCGCCAAGGTGATAAAGAAAGGCGCGTGCCTCGTGTTCGTTATCTGCAGGGCGGCGCAAAAGTTCGGGGGCCTCAATTTTATCGACATAGCGTTCTTCATCGAGATCTTTGTGGGCACGAATGTGAATGCTTGGGATAGCTCCTGTCGCTTTAATTTCTACTTCGTCACTAAAATCGCCATGGACAATTTTAGTCACGAGGTGTGCTCGGGCGCACATTTTCTTAGTGATATCGTCGATATTCAATAAAAGTCGCAAGACAATTTCGCTTTTATTGGGTTTTGTTGCGAGTTTATCAAGGCAAGAAAAATCGATTCCTAATCGCGATAATGCATAAAACATTTCACGCGATTCTTTTTGACATAGGCCCAGAAGAGGCAAAGGTGGCGACGACAAAATCGCTTCGGCTTCAGACTGAGTCAGATTTGGAACCAGCAGGTGAAGTCGCAATTGGTCATCGATAACATAGGCATTCACGTCGCCAAAAAAACGAGGATTGACAATTTTTTCGTTGTTGCCGGGCAATAAAGAAAACTCAATAATGGGCTCTTTATTGGCGCCTTCCTTTAAGGTCGCTTTTATCCGCGCATTTAGCTTGGCAAAGCTTAAAACACCAACGCCCGCAAGCTCAAAAGGAATAGCCGCACAGTAAGGCAGGAGTGAACCAAAAGAAGTATGGTCGAGACTAAATTCTGATTTATTCTTGGTGGGCTTAGCAAGCTTGAGCAAGCGCTCCAGAACTTTTTGTTGCCGCGGTAATAAAATAGAATTGTTAGAAATAGCCTCGTAAGGGTCACTAATAGAACTATTGCTGCCGCCGATATGAACTTTAACGGTACAAATTTCTTGTTTGTTGGGTAATTTATTAAAGGCAAACCAGATGCGGCTAGGGGACTGCCGAATTTCATCGCTAAGACGCAACCAGGAATATGGGGGATACTTCACAAAGCCACTCGAGTGTTCTTGATAGAAAAATCCAAACTACTATATGTCACTGTACCAAAAGGTCCAGTCCCA
>JBPOIV010000283.1:0-16511 GCA_052034245.1 Myxococcota bacterium | reverse complement strand
AATGTTTTATTCAGCAAATTATGGAGAAGAATGTTCTTGTTCGCGGAAACACTAAACCTGTATTAATTTTTGGCACGCATAATAGTGCTAATGAAACCATAAAAATAGGTAAAACATCCATTCAATTCGATAGTAAAAAATGGAAGATAATCGTCGACGCTAAAAAAGTAGTTACAGTGACTGATACCACGGATAATCAAACCTATACCTTTGACAAAGAGTCTTCTATTAAAAAAGCTATTAAAAATGCAGAAGTAAAATAGGCCAAGGGTAATGAATTTGCCCTACCTGGGCTATCACCAAAGCATTCCTCAAGATCGTATAATTCGGAAATCTGGCAAAAAATAGCATTGATATCTGCTCTCTACTTTCTTTCTTCAACGAATTAGAGTGCAAAAAAAGCCCTCCTAAAGAGGGCAAAAATATTTTTAATGTTCAAACTTAATACGCGAGGTTTTGAACCCATGCAGCGGTGAATGCGCCGAAAGATAGTTTATTAAGGCTTCAAGATCGGTGATATCTATATGCCTATTCACTCCTTCCTTGAACACCGAAAAACCATCCCCGCCATCGGCGAGAAAGCTATTAGCGACAACGCGATAATTGTGCTGCAGGTCTAAGGGCTTCTGGTTCAGCATGACTTTGCTTGCATCGACTTTATGGCAAGGCGGCGCTTTCTCGTTGACGGTGTAGCTTAGGCTTTCTGAAATCTGTAGAAGGCGTGTTTGTGAAGCTTCACATCCGGCAAATTGCTGCTCCAAAAGTCTAAGAATATGAGCACCTTTTAAATCGAAACTGATGAGTTTATTGCCGAAAGGCTGTACGGCAAATGCCTCGCTGTACATTACTTTTCCGTCCCCTTCGCCTGTGGGACTTGAAAGATAGCTAATGTCGGTTCGAATACCTCCTGGGTTTATAAATGCGATGTCGATCTTTTCTTCCTTGATGGCTTCGCGCTGAGCATCTGCAAGCATACGACCGAGGCTCGATTCTACCGTCATATCTTTTCCTTTGCTCAGGCTTTCACTAATAAACCCCACAGGACGATTGGCGATGGGAGCCGCTTTCTCTCTATAGTGATTAATCAAAGCGCTTTGCGCAGCATCCTTTTCGACGGTTCTTGTAACGATGATATTTTCAGCCTGCGCACTCATAAAATTGCCGCTTGAGGCTTCAAATTGCATTTTTATTTCGGTCACCATTTTTCCGGCGTAAGCGCTGCTTGTGACTAGTTTGTCATTGATGCGGCAATTATAGGCCTGGTGCGTATGACCGCTAACCACAACAGAAACCTCGCTTGAAAGACTATTGACAATGTCAACGATGGGCCCTGAAATTCCCGGACATTCGTTATAAGAGCCAGTAGGAAAGCCGCCTTCATGAATCAAGAGAACAATGGTTTTGACACCTTCAGCTTTTAGCTGTGGAACCAATTTGTTAACCGTTTCTGCTTCATCAAAAAATAACAAATCTGTCGTGGCTTCTTTAGTCGCTACTTGATCCATCCCCTCTAAAACGATGCCGATGAAGGCAATTTTTGCTTTGCCAAAATCGCGGGTTTTATAGCTTGGAAAAATAGTTTTTCCCGTAGTAGTTAGGAGCACATTGGCGGCAAGAAAATCAAATTTAGCACCTTGAAATCCGGTAGTTTTGTCACCTTCTTGCAAGCGCTTTAATGCTTTCCATCCATGATCAAACTCATGATTGCCGACGCCATTAAAATCAAGGCCCATGAGATTCATAGCTTCAATAGTCGGCTCATCATTGAATAAGGCTGAAATAAGCGGGCTTGCACCTACCAAATCGCCTGCCGACACAGTGAGGGTAAAAGGCTTTCCCACGCGTAAGTTTTTCAGATGTGTAGCAAGATGCTCCGCCCCTCCAGCTTCACTACTTCCCACCTTTCCTGAGCTTCCCGTGGGCGGTTCAAGATTGCCGTGAAAATCGTTAATGGCGAGCAGTTGCACTTCGATAGAGTCAGCATCTGCATAAACGGAAGATGTGCCAAATAAAAATAGCCAAGACAAAGCTAAATTTTTCATAAATACCCCCTAAAACTAAATAGTTCTGGGGGCTTTATTTGGCTTTAGAACAAGCTAAAACGTGTCATAAGCATGGCGATGGCCATCATGATATAAAGGCCGATGCCGCGTATAAAAAGCCACCACCATTTGTTCATGCGAAAGGCCGCATAAGCGACGAGGGCTGCGTGTACGAGTAAGCCGATGCCAAGATTTAATGAAGCCTGCGTAAGGCTCAATCTCACTTCAGGATGCTGAGCTTTATGCGCGAGCTCATCGGGGATAAGGCCGCCATATTTGTCAAGCATGAGAAGGAGCAAGGGCTTTCCCATCGCTTGAAAAACGAGCATGACTATACCAAAAATAACACCCAAAAATACCGGCTGAAGTTTTATATAAATGGGATTATTCTTGGCAAAAGATAAAGCACCAAATACCCCTACGAGAGCAAGCGAAAGAAGGCTTAGCCAATCAAGGTCGCCAAATTCGTAAAAAGAATATAAAAGTTCTGCAACGGCCAAAAATAAAGCTGCCAAAAGGCCCGATTTAAGACCAAGAAGGCTATCGATAATTACGAAGGCTATTAAAGGCAAAAGCCCCATTAATAAATTGATGCTCATAAAAAGCTCTGCTATGGGTTTTTTGCTAGTTCAGCAATATCCCCATGGGAGCAAGCATTAGGAGAGCGAGCAGTGGCGCCACGAAAGCAAAAAATAGGGTATCTCCTTATCCTTCTTTTACTCGGAAGTGCTTGTAATTATTCCTTTGAAAGATGCCTAAAATCAACACCATTTCAGCTCGTGGGTGCTATAGAACGAGGAGACCTTTTAGATTTAGCTTTATATAATCTCGAAATAAAGGTCGATACTGGTGCTGAGGGCGCTGCTTTGCATGCTTTTGCTATGAAAGAATTTGTTCGTGATGGAAAAGATTTTATACAATTTAAGACATTCGCTACACCCGAAAATAATGCGGTTATCACTGTAGAAACCGAATTATTAGGCCATAAAGCTGTGCGGAGTTCATCAGGCCATATGGCAGAACGGCCCATTATAAAAAGTCGTTTAAAGATAGGTCCTGTGATTAAATATATAGAAATCACCCTCATAGATCGTTCAATGATGAAATATCGAATGTTGCTTGGGAGAAAAAATCTTGATGGTTTATTAGTAAATCCCCATGATAATTTTTTACTGAGCGGAAATTAAAGATAAAGCCGATGGAATTGTATGAGTAAGAAAAAATCGCCCGAAATTATTGAGAATAAAACTTCTTTGCCGGTGCCTCGCCATGCTATTTCCTTGGCGGATGAAAAGGGTGAATGGCTTGAAGAGCCTTTGGCTCCCGAAGAAATACCAGCGGCGCCTGAGCCAGAAATTGACGAAGTAGAAGAGAGCCCTAAGGGCGATAAAGTATATAAATCTTTTGCTCGACAAATCGCGCGGATAAAACGCTTAAGTGATGAAGAAGAGTATGCACTGGGCCTAAGAGTTAAAAACTTTGATGATCATGATGCCCGGAAAAAATTGGTGCTTCACAATATGCGTCTTGCACTTAAAATGGCGCACCAATATCGACGTGATTGGGCCAGCTTAATGGATTTGGTGCAAGAAGCTTCTACCGGCATGGCCATTGCTGCTCAAAAGTGGGATCCCGAGATGGGCACGCGCTTTGGTACCTATGCTGCTTATTGGATTCGCGCACAACTTACGAAGTTTTTAATGACCAATGCGCGTCTCATTCATACTGGCAACACACGCGCTGGCCGTAAAGTATATTTTAGCTTGCCCCAAGTGCGCCGCAAACTTCTTCTCGAAGGCAAAGACGCGAACGCTGCTAATATTGCCAAAGAAGTAGGGGAGGACCCTGAAGAAGTACAGCTCATTTTATCCCGCTTGCAAGGCAAAGAAGCGAGCTTATCAGCGCCCGTGGATGAGGATGCATCGACCACACTAGAAGATACTCTCGTTCATCCCTACGAAGATCCTGAAACTACGGTGAGCAATAATGAAATAGAAAAGCTCATTAAAGAAGTCATCGCTAGCTTTGAAAAAAACATCACCGACGAGCGCGATTTGGCGATTTGGCGAGAAAATCTTATTGCCAATGATCCCGTCAATTTAGTGGAACTAGGAAAGCGCTACAATGTTTCAAAGCAACGAATGGGCCAGCTTGCAACAAGACTTAAGCGATCTTTTCGTCGGCATATTATTGAGCAGCTGGGGCCAAACACACAATTGTCGTGGCTCTTTCGCGACGACAATAGCTCTATCTAATAATGCGAGGTTGCAATGCGACCTCGTTGGCCTCGCTCACCACTTCAAAGATTACGCCTTGGCAACGATGAGAAGAGAGCAAATCCTTACGCGTTTTTTCTATGGTCTTTAAAAACAAGGGATATTCGATTTGTTGCATATTATTAGCTTTTTGCGCCTCAACAAAACGCTGAAAGAGCTCACCCAAATCTTGATCCTGTCTATCGAGAGCAGGCTCAATAATCTGTGTAATCATATCTTTTGGCGGCGGATTCGAATCGAGCATAGGATTATTGAGGGCTTGCTCATGTTTCTTTAAAGGTCGCACACTATTTTTATCGTCGAATTTCTCGTTCAATTCATTTTTCATCACGGCTTTTTCGGGAATGTTACAAACAGGCCCAAGTTCGGGATGATAGGAATGCTCAAACAAAGTCGCTTCTTTTTGTTTGATGCCCGGCAAAAGCTCTTCACGAAGACTTCTTTTTATTTCTTCCTGTTTCCTAAACTGCAGTTCCAATTTCACCGCGAGTTCATTGAGGTTAACGGAAATAGCCCTCAATGGATCTTTTTCATCGACGGTAATACGGGTTTTATATTTGCCATTTTGCAATGCTTTGATGGCTTGGATCAGCCCATCCAAGGGCAAAGGCGCCTCGCGATAAAATGCCATAATCACGGCGACAAGGCCAATAATGAGCCCCACATCGATAAAAAGTCGCGCGTAAGCGATTTGCGGCGCGACATCGAGTGTAATAAAAAATCCTACCATCGCTGCAAATAGAACGATGGCGCCAACAGCAATAATAATATTTCTGCGACTTGTCACGGTGAACCTTTTTTTGTGAGCAAGGCCGAAGGATACGTCTGGCGCATAAAATCTTGCGCCTGCCTGGTCCCTTCAGCACCATTTTTAAATCTTATTCCTAAATTATCTTCAATAACCAATTTGGCAGCCTGTTGTACCACGGGGTCCTTATCAAGAAGAGCTTCATGAATCAATGAGCTGGTTGATTGGTCGTCAAATTTAGAATGGGAAAGTGCCATGATAGCCAGGGCACGCACGCGCGCATCCTGATGGCCCATAAAAGTAGCCACGAAATTTGTACCAAGTATCTCACTGTCTATACGCACTTGGTACTCTCGAAATGACGAGGGCAAGAACGTGAAAATAAAAAGCAAAGCAATAAAAATCGGTGCTAAATCGAGGAGCGTAAGAGAAATTAACGACTTCTTTAAAAGATGCAAAATGATCGAAATAATAAAGAGGCCCAAAAATAGCGAAGGGCCTACTAAAAGCCACTGAGGTGCTAATTTACTTTCTCGAACAAAACTCATTAAATAAGGCTGAGTGAAAAGTATGATAATGGCACACATCATCATCACGATATAAATAGCCAGTTTTACTAAAACTAGACTAGTTTTTTCGTAATGAATACTTGTTTCCATGAAAGTCTCGAATGCATAAGGACCTCTCAAGGATAGCAATCAAATTAGGACATTTCAAAAATTATCCAAAAGAGAAAGCTCTGAGGGCCAGCTGCCTCAAAAAAACGACTCCGACTTTTTTTGCGAACAAGGCTTAGGCATGGAGTAGTAAGCTTTAATAGCCGCCACGAATCTGAGCAGCCTCGGCGGGACTAAATCCTTGGTTTGGCCTTAAATAGTCGGCGAATATAAATGCTCAGCCTCCTTGATAGCTTTTAACATCAAGGGCTGTTCATTGCTCAAAATATGAAAAGAGTTTTCAATGAAAAACTGCTCTTCTTTCAAGACCCAGCCTTTTTGTGAGAGCTTTTGCTTGGTTTCCTTGCTAAATAATTGATTCTTATCCAAGGGCACCACATCTATATCGGCAAAAACGGAATAGAATTTTTCATCGCGATTTTCTGCATCATGAATGGAGATGATGAGTTTTAGAAGGTCGATTTGAAAATAGTGGGGCATTTTCTGAGAAAAAAGATCTAGGTAGTCTGAATAATATGTTTCAAGGGGTTTAAGAATATCCAGAAAATGTATGTTTTTGTGAGCAGCAATTGCTGGCTCAGCCATAGTTTTGTGGAGCTGCATTTCAGAGACAGTGCGGCTGTCGTACCAAAAATTAATGCTTGCTTCAGGATGCAGTTTGGCCCAAGCTTCGAGTGTTTTAATGTATTTGAATGATTCCTATGTTCATGAGAAAATAATAAGTCATATTCCGGGCTCAGCTCTTTATTAATCCATATATCCTTTATTATTATTCGGTATTTTAGTTGCTTTTCACTCGGATCATAGAGGGGGTGTTTTTGCTGCTTACTACCTAGGCAAAAAAAATAGGCCCTAATAAGGCCTAATGATAAAGAACTTTTAATCTAGAAGCCTAAGGCAGATCAAAGACCAAACCGAAGGTCCACATGAGCGGCATGCTGGTGCCCATGACATCTTTTGGTGAGAACTGAAATCCTTCGCTCCCAAAGCTATCGATTTTTGTGTAGGAAAGTTCAGCCTTCAAATAGACGTGATCAAGAAAGCCCGCACCGCGAGCGGAGCGCACTACGCCTGGCTCAAGAAAATCCATCATAAACATTAAACCGACGGCTGCTTGCCATCCAAAGCGCCAGCCTGTTCTATCCATGGGCGGCTTATCGCCTTCTTCGTCAGTATCGCTGCGAAATGAATAGCCATGGCCAATCAAAGCACCTCTAATGTAAGGAAAGAAAGGGAAATATTCTTTGGCATAGTCAAAATAATAAGTGAGTTGAGGGCGGATTTGGTACATGTGAAGCCGCGTCTCGACCTCATCATAAGAAGCTGTCGTATCAACTTTGCCATCAGTTCCAGCTTTTAAGCCATGGCCCGTAATATAGCTATAGCCTAAGCCCAAACCCAGCTGCAAACTTCCATAGCCATCGAAAAGATGTAAATCGGTTTCGATGCCAAAAAATGGAACAATGGGCCCTTCGAGGGCGTCTTCTTTCTTAAAAAAGCTCTTATAAAAAGGGAAAATGGTTTTATCGCCAACTTTTTCGCTATCGAGATCCGGTCTATACATCGAGCCCAAAAGCCCAAAACTTAGCTGACCGAACTCCGCATGTGAACTTTTGCTTGGCATCAATAGCGTCGCCAACAACAGCACCGAAAGAAATTTTGTGCTGTGGCTGCTTAAACTCTTACGCATCAGCATAATCAGTACCAGGGCGAAAAGAAGGAAGAACACCGAGCCAGCATTGCTGCTTTGGCACGAGAGTTGGCCGCCTTTACCGTCGTAAACATCTTCTGGCAAAAAGATCTGAATAGGCTTAAAACTATAGGTTTTTGACCACTCGCCCACCGCACCACCGCCATCAATGCCGCGGATTTTGACCACATAATTGGTCTCATTTTTGAGACCCTTGATTCTTATTCTTGGTGGCTCTTGCAATTCATGCTTATAAGGCGCCTTGCAATCACCATCGCCTTCAATGGCAGTGCCACCCTGAGCAGGCTCTTCGCCGTAGCAGACCTCAACATTTTTAATGGTCCCTGTATATTCAACATCAAAACCGATAGCACCCCGGGCCGCTATTCTCTTATCGATGCCGGTGATTGCGGTGACAGTGGTTTCATACTTAATCAAAACTTGGCCCAGCAATTCGCCTTCGCCAGAATCGCCTGAATAAACACAAAATAAATTAGCACCGGTCGAGCCTTCTTTGCTGCATTGGCCTGGAGTAAGTAAAGCCTTTTGTTCAAAGAGCAGATCCTTAGTATCAATATTCACGACGTGCTGAGGATTTTGGCCAGCAATATTACCTGGGCAAGTTGTTGCGAGGGGATTAGTTTTATTGGTTTGCACGCGCACAAGTCGCACGTCGTCATGAGCACGAATGGTGGCATCATTCAAAAGAAGCTTGGCTTTTTTATTAGGCTCCTTGCACGGCCCTCGACCAATATCGGTAATGACCTGCCCATTGATTTCAATGGCAACATCAGAGCCTTTTGTGGTCCCCGGCCCAATAGAACCGCCCGTAGCGGTGCCTGCTGGGGCAAAGGCCAAAAGATTATGACTTAACACTAAGGAGAGCCCGATACTCTGCAGTATTTTGCCGACAGACCGACAGCGCAAAGATGACATGAATGTATTACTCCAGCTAAAGTTTCTCGGCGATGCGTACCGCATTTAAAGCAGCCCCAGTGCGAAGATTATCGCTCACAATCCAAAATGATAAACCATGCTTGACTGATGTATTAGGTCTGAGGCGACCTACCAGAGTCATATCTTCTCCACAAGCATCCAGTGCCGTGGGATATTTCGCATTTCTTGGATCATCAATTAATATAATGCCAGGAGCTTTGGCAAGCACCTCAATCGCATCATTTATTTTGACTTCGTTATTAAAAGCAATATTCACTGCCATGGAATGGCCGTTAAATACGGGCACTCTTACCGAAGTAACTTCGATCTGAAGCTCAGGGAGGGCGAGAATTTTCTTGGTTTCTTCGATAATTTTATATTCTTCTTCGGTTTTACCCAAATCATCAATTGTACTTTTTCCGGGGATAAAAGGCAGAACATTAAAAGCAATGCGTTTACCAAAAACTTTTATTTTTGGATCACGTAAGTTGAAAAGATCTCTTACTTGCGTCTCAAGTTCATCGCTGCCGTGTTTGCCCGCGCCCGAAACGGCTTGATAGGTTGATACGACCACCTGAGTCAATGATGCAAGGCTCATCAAGGGAGCCAAAACCTGCGTAAGAGGTGTGGCGATACAATTTGGACTCGAAATAATGGGATAACGCCTATGTTTTAAGAGCTCAGCGTTAACCTCAGCGACAATGAGCGCCACGTCCTCGCGCATGCGAAAGGCGCCTGATTTATCGATGCAAATCGTGCCGTTTTTCGCTACTTCCTCGACAAAACTCTTTGAAACACTTGAGCCTGCAGCAAAAAACGCAATATCAGTGGTGATTTGATCGGCTGATATAAGTTCCTGAACAACAAATTCCTCATCGCCACAATCAAGTTTTTCACCAGCACTGTTTTGGGATGCGAATAACTTAAGCTCTTTAAAAGGGAATTTGCGTTCTTCGAGAATGCGCAACAATTCGCGCCCGACAATGCCGGTAGCGCCGATGATAGAAATAGATTTTTTCATTTAATCTGCCTTATGTTTTTTCTTCAAAGCAGCACCCACAAAGGCCTTAAAAATAGGATGGGCTTTATTGGGGCGCGAGCTAAATTCGGGGTGAAACTGCGTTGCAATGAAGAAAGGGTGATTTTTAAGCTCAATAATTTCTACGAGATTAACATTGGGACATACGCCACTCACGATGAGACCTGCTTCTTTGAGCTGAGGAATATAGGCATTATTGACTTCAAAACGATGTCGATGGCGCTCTTTGATTTCATCTTCTTGATAGATTTCGCGTGCCAAAGAATCTTTAAGCACATGGCAAGGATGATCGCCAAGGCGCATGGTGCCGCCTTTTTTATGCACATGAAGCTGAGTTTCCATGATGTGAATTACTTTGTTTTTGGCCTTAGGATTAAATTCCTCGGAGTCAGCATCCTTCAGTCCCGCAACATTGCGAGCATATTCTATAACCGCCATTTGAAGGCCCAAACAAATACCAAAAAATGGCAGCTCATGGGTACGAGCATATTCGATAGCCGCGATTTTTCCTTCAATGCCTCGCTCACCAAAGCCGCCTGGAACTAAGACCGCATGGGCAGATGAAAGTTCCGTTGCGACATTATTTTTATCCAGTTTTTCCGCATCAACGTAGCGACAATTTACTCGCACTTGATGAGCGATCCCTGCGTGAATTAAAGCTTCATTAATACTCTTATAACTTTCGATCAAATCAACATATTTGCCGACTACAGCAATATCAACTTCATCAAGAGGATTCATGAAGCGATGAACAACATTTTCCCACGTTTGCAAATTAGGCTTTCGCGCCCAAATATTTAAAAGATTAACGATAATGTCGTCGATGCCTTCTTGATGAAGCATCAAAGGTACTTGATAGACCGTTTTCGCATCAGTGCAGTTGATGACGGCTTCTTTCGGAACGTTGCAAAAAAGCGCGATTTTTTGCTTAATATCGTCGGGCACCGGTTGCTCCGAACGCAATAATAAAACATCGGGCTGAATACCCTGACTTAAAGCTTCTTTGACTGAATGTTGAGTCGGCTTGGTTTTAAGCTCACCCGCACTCTTGATTAGGGGCACATAACTTACGTGAACAAAAACAGAATTTTTGCTGCCCACTTCAGCGCGAAATTGCCGAATGGCCTCGATGAAAGGCAGCGATTCAATATCACCTATAGTGCCGCCAACTTCGCAAATGAGCACATCTTGTCCCATAGCGGCTTTGCGAATAACGTCTTTGATTTGATCGGTTACGTGAGGAATAACCTGAACTGTGGCCCCAAGATAAGCGCCGTTTCGCTCTTGCTCAAGCACAGTTTGATAAATTTGCCCAGCAGTCGTGCTATTTTTGCGACTTAAATCCTTGGCTAAATAACGTTCATAATGTCCTAAATCAAGGTCAGTCTCAGCGCCATCTTTGGTGACAAATACTTCACCATGTTGAAAGGGATTCATTGTACCAGGATCAACATTTAAATAAGGGTCTAATTTTAATATAGAAACACTAAGACCGCGCTCTTGAAGGAGGGCGCCGATGGAGGCAGAGGCGATGCCTTTGCCCAAGGAGCTGATAACGCCGCCGGTTACAAAAATATATTTAGGTTCATGAATAGCCATATACGCCTCAAAAATAGACCTTAAAGTGGTAGCCTAAGCAGCGCCATGTGGCTAGTGGGAATTTGGGTGGCTTTTAGGCCTTTTGAGGAGCATATGCATAGATGTTTTGTTGAAAAAGAGTGGTTTGATGCATGGATAAGAGATGCAACCCATCCAGTTCCTCAAGAAGTGCTCGAGCGCTTTTTTAAAATTCTGCGCGTCAAAGAGAACGAAGAAGTGGGAATTTTTGATGGTCAAGGCCGCGAAATGACGGGCATTGTCACCAAGAAGGGGCTATTTTCAAAACTATCTATTTTTGAGGAAAAGCCCGCTTCATTAAGCATTGTCATTCTTCAGGCAGCCTTAGAAGAAACGAAAATTTCAGAAACCCTCAAAAGAGGTACCGAATATGGTGCCCATGAATTTGTTATTTTCCCTGCTGAGCGAAGCGATCCTTTTTGCTTCCAAAAGCTTAAGAAACGCCAGGAACGACTGAAACTCCTGACTATAGATGCCTCACGTCAGAGCGGCCGGCGTTTCGTGCCTCAAATTAGCTTCATAGAAACGCTCTCCTTTGGCCTTAAAACGCAAGATTACGGGTTTTTTGGCGATTTAGCAGCCAAAGATCATTTGTGGCAGGCTTTAAGTGATTGCCAAAAGCATCAAAGAATAACTGTTGCGATTGGGCCCGAAGGTGGATTAAGTCCCAAAGAAATTGAGCTCCTTAAGCAAAGCGGATTTTCTTCCGTACGCTGGGCGCCGCATACATTGCGTTCAGAACTTGCTTGTCTCGGCGCAATTTCTTTAATTACCAGCCGTTTCGCTCTTTCGTTAAATGAGAAGGATTAGGTTCCTTAAAGATTCACTCGCCAGCCGAAAGGATCCTCTTTTTGGCCGGTTTGAATGCCTACGAGACCTTCTTTGAGGGTCGCACTCATGCTTCCAATTTTTCGGTCGTTGATATCGAGGTTTTGGCCATCCATAATGAATCGCCCGATGGGACTGATTATGGCAGCGGTGCCGCAGCCGAAGGCCTCTTTCAATGTTCCTGAAAGAATATCTTCTTTTACCTGCTCGATAGAGATGCGTTCTTCAACAATTTTAATACCAAGATGGCCGCAAAGTTTGATAACCGAATCGCGCGTAACGCCTGGTAAAATCGTGCCGCAAAGGGGAGGAGTAATGAGGTGATCTTCATAAACAAAAACAATGTTCATGGCGCCTATTTCTTCAACATAGCGACGTTCTAAGGCATCAAGCCATAATACCGAATCGGCACCGAGGGCTCGAGCTTTTTGCAAGGCGAGTACCGCTGCGGCATAATTGGCTCCGGCCTTAGTATCTCCGGTGCCACCCCGAACTGCTCGCACCATTTCGCGCTCAACATAGACGCTGACACTTTGAGTGAGTGAAAAATATTGTTTTACAGCGCATACAATTACGAAAAAACGATAATCATTTGAGGCTCGATATGACACCCCGCGATCGAGAGGAATTAAGCACGGGCGAATATATAAACTACCTGGCTGCGGCAAAACAAATTCTTGATCAACGCTCACCAGTTCTTTTATAGACGCCAAAAATAGTTCTATGGGCACTGGCTCCATGCCCATGCGCACGGCCGAGTGATAAAAACGCTTCGCATTCATGTCGGGCCGAAAAAGGCTAATCTCATCGGAGGGAAGGCGAAAAGCTTTGAGTCCCTCAAAAATTTGTTGGCCATAATGAAAAGCCAAAGAATCGGGCGCCATGGAAAAAGGCGCAAAAGGTACAATTTGCGGTACCTGCCACCCACCTTCTTTATGAAGGAAATCGCATACCAACATGTGATTGGAATGAACCTTACCAAAGGGAAGATCATCGCTCACCTTCGGAGGAGGATTTCTCTTGTCATCTGCCAATAATTTTTTCTCGATGCTGAAGTGGTGCTGCTCATCGTAGGGGGTTTTGGTATTCATCAAAGGCTCCTCGTGGCTAATATTATTTGTTTTATAAAGTTTTATCGATGCCGACAAGGCAGGATCTTTTTGCCTAAAAAGAGCGCTGCGTTTGACTGCCATATTTTTGTTTGGTAGTTATGGGGAGTGTTTTTGCCAAAGAGGAGTCGGTTATGAGATATCAGTTTTATAGAGAGCACAAGTTCGTCAGCGCCGCTATGAATGATCTTGAACGAAAAATCGCCACCTTTGATGTAAATGATGAAAGAGCGCTGAAAGAAGTGCAGCAATCATTTGCTGAGCTTGCCGAGATGCTTCATCAGCACGCAGCCTACGAAAATGAACGCATTCATCGTCTTTTAATGCTGAAACGATCCGGACTGCAGCACAGCATTGAAAATGAGCATGAAGAGCAAGAGCGCGATATGGCCGCCATTGCTGAGTGCATCGATGCGCTATTTGTGCTTAGTGGTGAAGAGAAAATTAAAAAAGGCTATGAATTCTATTTGCGCTATCGAAAATTTTTGGCCGAGATGCTCCTTCACTTACACGAAGAAGAAACCGTGCTCTTGCCTGAGCTGCAACGCCTTTATACCGATCGTGAGCTCGCTCAGGTGGCAGAAATCGCTTATAAGCAAATGCAGCCCGAAGATATCGTGGCGATGGTGAGGGGGCTTTTCCCGCACATGAACAACTATGATCGCCAAGCATTTTTGCGAACTATGCACATGCTCGTGCCCCAAAAATTTTTTGCGGCGTGGCCTAAGATAAGTGAGCTTCTGCCCGTGACAGAACGCGATTTAGCGGCCTTTGAAATAATCGAGGCCCATGGCTGATCGTACCTGCTCCATCGTGTTTTGTGCCTTTTGCCGCGCCTTCTTGGTGCCTAAAAAGAGCATTTCTTTGATGTCGTCGTCCCGCAATGCTTCACGGCGATCACGAATAGGGCCCAAGAGATCTTGCAAAGTTTGATTGAGCAGATTTTTGATGCTGACATCGCCCAATCCCCCTCTCTGATAATGCGCCTTCAGTTCAGCGACTTCCTCTTTATTGGGATGGAAGGCATCAAGATAGGCAAAAACAACATTGCCCTCAACTTGACCAGGGTCGCTCACTTTAAGGTGAGTGGGGTCGGTATACATGGAAAATACTTTTTGCTTAATTTCTGCGGCGGAATCGGCGAGGAAAATGGTGTTATTGAGCGACTTGCTAGCTTTGGCTTTGCCATCAATGCCGATCAAACGGGGTGAAGGGCTTAGATAAGCTTGGCATTCCTTCAAACAACTGGTGTTATAAATTCGATTAAAGCGACGAACAATTTCATTGGTCTGCTCGATCATGGGTAATTGATCGTCGCCGACAGGCACGAGTTCTGCTTGAAAAATACTGATATCTGCTGCCTGACTTACAGGATAGCAAAAAAAGCCTGCAGGGATGGAGCTTTCAAAACCCTTTTGCTGAATCTCAGTTTTTACCGTGGGATTTCTTTCTAAGCGCGCCAAGGTTACGTGATTTAAAATATAGATTGTCAGCTCGGTGATTTCAGTGACCTGAGACTGAATGAAAAAGGTCGTTTCAGCTGGATTTAGCCCCACCGCCAAATAATCTTTGGCAACTTCAAAAACATTCTCGGTGATTTTAGCAGGGTTTTCAAAATTATCGGTGAGGGCCTGAACATCCGCCACCATCACATATTGTTCAAACTGATTCTCAAGTTTAATGCGACTTTGCAAAGATCCAATGTAATGGCCTAAGTGTAGGCGCCCGCTTGGTCTATCGCCAGTAAGAATAATTTTTTTCATGTGCTCGTCCTCAGCATCCAAAGCATAGTCAGCCTCAATGCTTCTTAGTCCTGCTTAAGGCAATCAGGGTCGCATTAAAAAGTAGCTTTTGCCTAACAATATTGCTTTTCAACGTTCATCAACTACAAGCGCTTTTTGGTCTCTTTGGAGCATAAGGTGAAGAATTTTTGCCTGTCATTTTTCTTTATTATTTTTGCGCAAAAGGCTTTTTCATTCCTGGCCAATTACAGTTGGGCAAAACCGGAAGAAGCTATTGTTGATCATATATACTTAGACTTAGTTATTGATTTTGAAAAAAAGATAGTAAAAGGCTCTGCTTCGCTTTCTATTATTAGTCTCTCAGGCAGCGAAATTTTTCTTGATATCGAGGGCCTGAACATTCGTGGAATACTTGGAAACGTCCTATCGTGGGAAGAAGTTATTGCATATCGTGGCGACGAAAAAATCGCTGGGATAAAGATAAACCTAGACCCAACTATTCCTATTGATAGCCATCATGTCAAGATTTTTTATGAGAGTTCGCCTCAGGCTCGCGGCCTCGTGTGGGTAAATAAAGGGCAAGGGCATTCAAAGGAAGCGATGCTCTTTAGCCATAATTATCCCATAGGCGCTCGTACGTGGATACCTTGTCAAGACACCCCTGCTGTTCGTCAAAGCATTTCGGCCAAACTGCAAATTGTCGGAGTAGAAAAACCCTATCTTGCTTTGATGTCTGCAGCACAAAATTATCGGGTAGCGCGCGATGATATGATGTATGATAATCTCATAGTTCAAAAAGCTATTTATATGCATCAATTCGCTATTGCAGCGGGTAATTTTATTCATAAGGAAATTTTTCCTGATTTAGGATTTTATACTGAACAAGCTTGGTTTAGCTGGAACGAAGAAGAGTTTAGAGAACAAGTAAAAGATTATTATAATTTTTTTTCCGACCACTTGGGACGAAGTTCATGGGCGCGTACTGATTTATTACTTCTAGCCTCGGGATTTCCTTATGCGTATGAAGCATATCCGATGCTATTTTTTATCAACAAAGTAAGAGTCGATGATGCACGCCATGAATTAGCGCGCAGTTTTGCTAGTCGCTGGGCTGGCGATAGCATTAAATTCCAGACCTGGGCGGATCACGGCCTGCGTTCTGCTTTAAGTGCTTATTTTAGCCATAAAAGTATTGCTCATGTGCACGGAAAAAACTTTGCCGAAGCGCTCAGCTATTTTGGCCAAGAAAGTCTGAAAAGAGCGATTACCGTACAAAGAAAATCGTTGCCAAATAGCGTTGGTAATCAGCTCACTAGACTTTGTAAAAATACCACTGAGAGTATTCATCCAGACTTAATTATTGATACTTCATTAGAGGCTAAAGGTTTATTATTCTTTCGCGCTCTCGAACAAAAATTGGGTTTTGAGTACCTATTGAATGCTTTTTCCCCAGCTAATTTTACCTATGAGAATCCGAAGGAAGCATTTATTGATATGGCAAGCCAGGATGGCGAGACTTTGCTGTCTCACGATGATTGGTTAACGTGGTTGAATGAGCCAGGCTATGGCCCGCCTTCGTTGGGAGAACAATTTCGTCCCCAATGTTACATGTGTAGAGAAAAATATTTGGAGTTTAAAGAAAGAGGATTCGACGTAGATTTTGCTTCGTGGAGCCATTATCAGATTATATTTTTACTGAAAAAATTAATAAAATATCGTGATAAAGAAGCGGTCAGCAATATTCTTAATGAAAGTTTTTTAGCAAGGTCTGATGTTGATGATTTTATCTATAGTTTGCGTTATCAGC
>JBPOIV010000227.1:0-5693 GCA_052034245.1 Myxococcota bacterium | reverse complement strand
CGCTCGCTTTTATTATCAAGCTGCCGCTCTTTCCCTTCCATGCTTGGCTCACGGGACTTTATCAAGAAGCGCCGGTGCCGATTATTTTGGTGGGTGTCTTAGTTAAAAGTTCTGTCTTTGGGCTCTTGCGTTTTTCATGGGATATTTTTCCGAGCGCTTCCCAGGACTATGCCCTGCCTCTTATGGTCTTGGGTCTCATTAGCATTATTTACGGCGCCATTTTGGCTTTTTCGCAGCGCGACGCGCGCCGCGTCCTTGCCTACAGCACCTTAAGCCACGTAGGACTTCTCATCATCGGCATTTTTGCAAACAACCAAATAGCATCATACGGCGTATTGCTGCTAGTAATTTGTCAGGCATTGAGCACGGCAGGCGCACTCATGCTCATCAATCAACTGCCTTTTTTGGACCTCAGAGAAAACCATGGTTTGTGGAAACAGCACAGCGTTTTTTCCCTAAGTCTCCTGATTTTTTTACTCGCAGGCTTGGGCTTTCCGATCTTTGGCAATTTTATCGGTGAGTGGCTGGTTTTATGGGGAAGCTTCTTAAGCATTCCTTTGGCGGCCATCATTGCCAGTGTGGGAATGGTCTTGGGCGCTATTTACTCCTTGTGGCTTTTTCAAAAGATTTGCTGGGGAGCGCATAAAGAAACGCTCACGCTAAACTTTAGCCGCTCTCAGACTTTGGCCTGTATCATCAGCATGGGACTTTTATTGGGCCTCGGACTTTATCCTAATGCTCTTTTAAAGGCCTTCCCTCTCGTTTTACCTGCTGAACAAGAATCCGCACACACAGCTTTAAATATAGACCCAAATACTGCACAGGTGGCTTTGCCATGAACTCTTTCCTCGCTAGCGACCTCTCTTTTTTTACCCCCTTTATTTCACTGAGCACTGCCATCGCCCTATTGATAAGCGGGCATTTAGCTCGTTGGTCGAGCACTCTTTTATTGATCCTCGTCGGCGTCATCATCGCCTGCGCTTGGAGCATGGGCCTTTATTATTCGCCAGTAGGATTTAAAGTCTGGGGTATATCCTTTGATGCTATTGGCGCGATGAGTACGCAGATTCTCTTGCCATTGGTTTTCATTGTGGCCGCTTTATCAATCGATAAAACTGACTACAATCGAAAAATAGGCTCTTTGCTTCTCGTATTTCTAAGCGGTATTGGGGCTTTGGCGGTACTTCTAAGCCATAACTGGATGGTGCTCTTCGTCGCCATTCAATGTATGTCAATTCCGATTTATGCATTGATTGCCAAAGATACTAATAATCCCGAAGCAATAAAAGCCTCGATGCACTATCTCATTTTATCTGCCGTCTCGATGGCCTTTATGCTCTTTGGCATCTTGCTTTTTTATGCCGCGACAGGAAGTTTTGATTTTTATGAACAGGCCCTGTTTTTACAAAATACCGGCTTTGCTTCGCCCCTTCTCATGTTTGGTCTCGTGCTCATAACTATTAGCTTCAGCTTTAAATTGAGCCTTGCACCTTTTCATTTTTGGACTCCAGAAATATATCAAGCAGCCCCCTTCTCCGTGGTCGGGCTGATGGTTCTCATTGCAAAAAGCGTGCTTATCTTTCTTTTAGCCCGCATATTTTTAGTTTTTGGTAGCAAAATAAGTGACAGCCTCAGCACATTTTTTCTCGTCTTTGCCATCGCCTCGATGTATGTAGGCCAAGGGCTAATGCTCATCGAAAGGCGCACTATTCGCTTCTTCGCCTATTTTTCCATAGCCCACATGGGCTTTTTAATCCCTGCCTTAGTAGTGCGAAGCCAGCTCGGCATAGAGGCTCTTTTTCTCGATCTTATCGGCTTTAGTTTGGCCTTTTTGCTGATACTAGTATCCCTCATGTCACTCGATAAAAAATGGAGCAAAAGTTTCACCATCGACGAGTTTCGCGGCCTTCTCTACACACATCCATGGCACGCTAGCGCTTTAACTCTTGCCTTTTTATCGCTGATAGGCTTTCCTTTAACAGCAGGCTTCGTTGGCAAATATGCTGTTTTCATGTCCGTAATCGAAGCAGGGTATTGGAGCGTTGTCGCCCATATGGCCATTCTAAGCCTTTTGGGCCTTATCGCTTTTAGCAAGATCATAATGATTTTCTGTGACACCACGCTCATAGGACAACAAAGGATAAGCTCTAAACTGCCTATTCTCCTCGTGGCATTCATGTTTGCTTTAATTTTCTTTGGCGTGTTTCCGGAAGTAATCATTGCCTGGGTAAAAAGCGAAGCCTATTTGTTAAATTCCTAAATGCTTTCCACCCAAAGAAAAAAGGCCTCCTTGAGGCCTTTTCGTTTTTATAGAAAATATATTCATTTATTCAGCGGGATGTAGTCACCATTTGCATCTTTTTCAGGGGTGCCCGCTTTACTTGTCTTGACCACTACATCACCCACCCTGCAAACTGGAGGAGCACTTTTTACACAAACCAATTCTCCCTCCAGCGCCTGAATGTTGGTATCTTCATTCGGTATCGCATTTTCATTAGCACAGGCATTTAAAAACATGAATGAAAGAAGTGTTGATAAGCTTATTATTTTCATATAGTTAACCTTAAATTAATTGCCATTTTGATGAATTTACATAATAGCAAAGCACCATTTTTTCAGGTAATTTGAATATCTAAAAAAATTCCCTTTAGTAAATACACTCCCGCGCAAAGGCATTTTCTCAAACCATCGCTGAAGCTATTAAAGATATTTAAAAAAAGCAGACGCGATAAAAAAAATTTGCTACTCGCCTTCTAAAATCAAGGGTTTAGCCATAATTTATAAACAGATTAATACTTAAAAAATGCATAAAATATAGATATTGTTAAGTAATTTTGACAGATGACTTATAGGATAAAAATGCATGTTTAATATATTGAATACATTTAAGATTTTATTTTTTAGTGGGCTCGTTATTAGTGCGAAGCCAGGCCTAACGGTCCATACCAATAGAATGCCATGTGATGCTGCTTTGATGGAGGAGTTCAAAAATCCTTATGCCAATGCATTAAGCCAGGACGGGGTAAAAGCCAAATATACTCATACTAAGACTCTTTCGGGGGGCGCAAGCGGTGCTTCGGTAAATTTAGTTGTGGATAAAAGTAATAATCAACAACGTATCTTTAAAGTTCTTCCCGAGGATTCTTTTGTAGGTGAGAAAGAAGATAATATAGCTAAAATGCATATATATCGTGAGGCTTATTTAACCTGCAAACTTGCCCAACTTAGTCCAAGTAGCGATTTGCCAGGATTATCACCTTCGCTCTTCTTTCCTACTTATTTTGAGTCGGGCTTTATTAATGCTAGAGATGTTTTTTCTACAAATACCCAAATAACGAAAAGTCCCTTAGTCTTCATCGTTATGGAAGCTATAAACGGCACCTCCCTAACTGAGTTTAATTTAGACACACTTTCAAATAAAGAATTAGCTGGTATCTTATATCAAATATTTCTTGCGTTAAAGATTGCCAATCAACAAATAGACTTTGTTCATAACGATCTACATACGGGCAATATTCTTATTTCTCAGTTGCGTTTCAACACAACAGTTATTCATAATGGCAAAATACTTGCCATTAATGCTCCGCTCGTTAAAATTATTGATTTTGGTTTAGGAAAGAGTACGCAATCTCCGTCGTCCAAAAAAAGCGCCACCGATATATGGATTGCTAAACGGCCAACCATTCTTGAACTCGATAAATTCATTGGCAAAGTAAATTCTGATTTTTCTAAAAAACTAAGAACAAAAATATATTCTTCAACACCGCATCAAGATTTGCATATGGTCAATCTAATCCTGCATTCTTTGGCGGAAAAATTGAGACAAAGAAATATGCTCACGGCAGCTGAAGAATTGCCAATCTGTGAAAATTATCAAGCATGTTTAGACGTGATTGCTCGCTGGCTCTAAATTTAGTTTAATTCTTAAGGCCATCCGACAATAAAAAATATTGTTGAACCTCCTCGATCTTGAGGCCTCGCTAGCTAACAATTTTGGCAAGCGAAGCAATGCTTTTTTCGTAACAAACACCACTTAAAAGTAGAGCTTTTTCTCTTCATCCTCTCTCGCCAACCATCTAGAGCGAAGACAATTTACAAAGCCAGGTGTTGGAGATTTTTCCCTGTTTTATGCGGAAGCACTAAGAATACAAAGAAATTCATTCTTGGACTTGTATCAAAAATATAACGAAATAAAGTTTTGAGAGTAATTTTGGTAGGCAAAGCTAAATAAGAAAGAAAAAGCGCTTTAGAAGCTCTAGAAAATTAAGAAGAATCTAAGTTTTTAAAAGTTGTTTATATGTTCCCCCAAGGATCACATAGAAAATGGCTTGGAGAATTGAAGGAAATGATAAAGAATCTAAATTAAGGATTTGTTGTGTCTTTAGGTCGGAGCGTCAAACAGAAAAAAACGATGAATCATTTTCTTTCTGCTAGCTCCCTCCTTTCACCTTCTTAACGTCAATCAAAAATGGGTTATGGAAGTAAGAGGCTGCCGATGTTCGGGGATATTGCCGCCAGGACTTTGCAGTTTGAAAGCGCGCATTCTACATCAGGGTGACCCGAAATCGATGTTACCGCAACGCAATTTATGCCACAGTTTTCCACATGAGCCATCAAATTTCCTTCGCACTTGCACACACATGCGTTGTCGCAATCGAATGAGCATGTGGCTCCATTGTTGATATCACTACAGTCCTTCGAACATCTCTGACTATCACAATCACATGAACACATTTCAGCAAGGCCGCCGATTCGAGTATTAACTTCTGCAGCCATGCCACTTTTGCCGCATCCGGAAATATCGTAGAGACAATTTGGCTGACAGGACAATTTTCCTTCGCCGCCTTTCAAATGGCTACAGGTAGTAAAATTTAAATCATTACCATCGCACTCTTCATTGCCATTAAGAATGCCATCGCCGCAATATCCGCGTGAGGACATTTCAGTTTTTTTGATCTCATTCTTTGCGAACACCGCGGTGGTAAAAGATGCCACGAATAAACTTGTTAACAACACAACTAGAATTTTACGCATAAAGCGCCTCCTGTTTTTCTCTCATTGGACAGTGCGCGGCGAGTGTATGTCAAACGAGGAGAATATTTTCCTCGAGGTTTGACATAAGGCCTATGCCTACAACTGCACTTTGTCGAATGTCTTAGGAGTGAGGCTCAAGCTTTAGCTCTTCCTCTATTTCGGCCCGGTATTTTTTACTATTCCTAGAAGTTTTTTCTTCATTGAGAGCGACGTAATACCTAATTATAGATTTTGCATGATTTTGCTCCTTACTCCCTGCTTCGCTCCCATTACTCTCTTCTAATAAATTGCCTTCAAAAATATAAGTTGTAATTTTGAGCATTAAATCTTCAAGTTTTTCATCGCTCAACTCTTTTATAGGAACCATCAGTTCCTTGCTTAGCTCCACAGCGAGTTCCTGCAGATTAGTGGCTCGTGCCCAATTATCTTTACTAGGCACCACATCATTTATACTTATCCCTTCCTTCAATCGTTGATGCACCACTACTGCAGCTAAAGCCATCATTCCTGTCATTAGCACTAAATATTTCATCGTTTTACCTGGGGTTTTTTCATTGTTTTATTGCTTTTTTTGGTAATAAACATCGGCTTTTTGACGGATAACTACGTCGATATTTTTAATATCATAGTATTAATACTATGATTTAGTATTAATACTA
>JBPOIV010000010.1:0-8146 GCA_052034245.1 Myxococcota bacterium | reverse complement strand
CGCACTTCAGGAATGGCAAAATCGGAGAGCGGCTCATTTTTAAAATACGGATTTTTCTTTTCGATTTTTGCTTGATGAGAAAGAGGTTTTGCAAGCAAGCGATCTTCGCTTTCTTCATCGTGATGACTTTTTTTAACGAAACTCATTTGCGAGGTGTTTTCGAGTAAGCGCCTCACTAAATAAGACATTCCAGGCAGCATTTCTCCCAAAGGCACATAGATACGAAGGATATGACCTTTTTTTAGAAAAACTTTTCTCTCGCTTTCAGCCATTCCGTAAAGCATCTGGAGTTCATAGGCTGATGGTGCAATATTTTTCTCTTTGGCATAAGTTATGGCGTGCGCGAGTGAGCGAACATTATGGCTCGCAAAGCATGGACGCACGAGCTCCACAGCATCAAGTAAAAGCTTAGAGAGTTTTTCAAAATTTAGATCAGTGAGATCCTTGTCCTCAAAAACCGGACAGTGATGGCCAAGCTGCTCCGCTTTTATCACCTCATAATCCCAATACGCGCCCTTCACTAAACGAATACTAAAAGGCGTGCCGCGCGTCCGCGCACTTTCGATAAGCTCGTGAAGATGCCTTGGTGACTCTTTAAGATAGGCTTGGCATACGATGCCAAGATGCGGCCACTGCCTAAATTCTTCACTGAGAATGATATCTTTGAATAACATGGAAATAATTTCGTGGCTTTGAAAATTTTCCGTGTCGAAGTTAATAAAAACCCCATGCTCTTTGGCTAAACGAAGCAAGGGCAACACGCGCTTTTTAGCTTCGTTAACAGAATAAATCGGATCTTCTTCTTTTAAATTAGGCGTTAATGCCGAGATTTTGATCGAGATATTGGGAGGATTTTTGGTGTCTTTTTTTACTATTTTTGGCAGTTCAAGAATCAGATTTTTATAACGATTAAAATAATCATCTGCTTCTTCTTCGCTTAGGGTTTTTTCACCAAGAAGATCGATGGTGAAACAAAAACCTTGTTTTTCTAAGTTAAGCAGAGCTTTTTCGGCGCTCTTTAAATCTTGGCCTAAGATAAAGCGTTCGGCCATTTCACTGACATTTTTTCGAATGGCTGAAGCCGCCATCGAGCGGGCAAATGAAAAGGAAGCAGCTTTGAGTGCGGTACCCATTAAAAGCGGCAGTTCGCGATCTTTTTTGAGCAAATATTCTTCAATATGTTTTGCCACCTGATCTTTGTCCTGCAAAACCGGCAGCACATCGACAAAGCGAAAGAGATCCACCTTGAAGCTATCGTCTTTCATGACCCAATCCATCATGCGCCCGAGCCAATAGTTCTTATCAAAAAGACTCTCTTTTTCGGCACGAATGGCTTTGAAAACTTCTTTTCCTTCATTAATGACTGAATCTTCGAATTGGTTCATAGCGAGCCTCGGGCTGTTCTAAAGTGTAGAACAAGCTAGCAAGGCTCCTTCATCCTTTAATTGATGAGCGGCGATGCTCGGATGAGATCGGGCACAGTTTGGATATAATCATAATATGTTTTGTAATTTCTTAAGATCGTCATGTTTATCAATACTTTTTTGTTTAAAATAGTATCGAGTTCATTTTTAGTAAGCCAAATCACATAGGATTCTTGCTCGATGCTTAGTTTATAGAGCGTTTTCTTTTCACGCAAAAACTCCGGTATAAAAGATAAATATGATGCTCTCAATGCAGTAAAAACAGGAGTAATTTCTATCCATTTAAATGGGATGTCTTTATTGCTTATAGTTAAGGTCATTTTGCAGTAGCTAGAGCAGCAAGTTTCGTGTTGAACTTTAATAAGTTTTCTATTAAATTTGGCCCGCTCCAAAAGATCCAAAATATCTGCTTCTTTATAGACGGCACTAGAATAGATTGCTTCATTGTTATTGTGCTTATTGCATTTAAGATAACAGCCTTGTTTATAGATACATAAGAGAGAAGTGTTAAAAGGATTGCAATATATATCCTTCTTTTCTAATGTATTTTTTATTGTGCCTAGTTTTGTTTTGGGTGTTTCATTTATATCTTCTAATTCTCTCTCATAGGTTTTTTTAACAGGCTCGACTTGAGCAAAAAGTGTTTGGGTGAATAGCAAAAATAAGCCTGTAAAAATTCCTACGGACAATCGATTCATGAGTTCTCCTCGGGAAAAAAATCCCATAAAAGAACCATTGAAAAATGCAAATTGGTCCATCATTTCGGAAACAAAAAAACGCCGCTATAGCGGCGTTCACATCAAAGAGGAATAATTTTTAAAATCTCATTCCGTTCTTAACGCGAAATTGAAACCAGCGCCAGCCAAGATAAATACCGCCTGCAGCGATGGGAATTCCCAAAACTGGCGATAATAAAAAGGTGGTTAAAATTCCGGCCGTTTCTACTCCGATGAAAAGATAGCGCCTAGTTCGTTCTTCTTGCTGCTGTTTTGACATTAGAGTTCCCACTCTGGCCTCCCAATTCGCTTTTAATGCACTCCGGACGATTATTACCATAGCGAAGTGTATAAGGTACATAGACCATGCATGATTTCTCTTTCAAGCAAACGCGTTCGCAAGTGCTATAACTTTTCTGGTGAGCATTCTTTTCCGAATGTCCATCTGCGGTCGAGATCAAGCGATCATAACTTTGCGCATTTTTTGCTACCCTTTCATCGGCGGAATGAAGCGAGGTTATAATGAACTTAGGCACGCCGCCTTTCCACATTCCCAAAGCTTTTTCTTGCGCTCTTTTTTGCGCTTTCAAATAGTCCGGATCCGCAGGCTTAGCATCGATTGAATAAGCATGCGCAAGCCCATTTTCGATCAGAGCCATGGCCAAATCATCGCATACTGCCAAGCGTCGCCCATAAGTATCTTTGCCTTTTTCCAGAGTGCAATGCCAACCGCCTTTTTGGGCCATTTGGGTGGCCTCGTTCGCTACATCGAAGAGTTGATCCTCGGTATGTTCGTGCCATTGATGCACTGGACCATAGGTTTCAAGCGTATTGAGGCCAGTAATTCTAACACGCGCTTTTTCATGTTCGCCGCTAAGGATTTTTAAGGTATCACCGTCGTTGAAATAGACTTTAACTTTTTTTCCATCAACAGTGATTTCACTTTGCTTTGTGGCCGTGTCGGAAGGCTGGGGAGTAATAACACGTGCGTGAAGCGGAAAAAGGCTAAGTAAGCACATTAGCGAAAATGAGAATGCGCCAAAAATTTTACACATAGATCTCCTTAAGGTGCACATACGAGATGAGCAAGAAGCTTTGGAGCTAGTTTAGCATTAAACTAGACCTCAATATTCGATGATCACTTTGCTAAAATTTGTTCTACTTTTTTTCTTCAAACGCCAAGAGAATTTTATGTTAAAAGAAAGTCTAAGAAAAATAGGTAATATTATCCTAACACCTCGATGTATACTCTGCAAAAATGAGCCTATTAAGAGTAATTTATGCGTTGATTGTATGGCTTTTATTCATGATTATCCATCGCATAGTTTTAACATTGAAAAACGCGAATATGGAGCGCTTTTTTATTATGAATTAACCATTAAAGATCTTATACAAAAAGCAAAATTTTATGGCGGAATTATCTATGCTCTTACGCTGATGGATCTTATCCAGCGCTCCTTAAGCAATTCAACATTGATAACTAATTTGAAAAATTATTCGCCCGAGCTTCTCACTTTTGTGCCGAGCTCACCTATAAAACAACTACAAAGGGGCCTTGATTTGCCTGCTATGTTTGCGCACGCATTGGCTCGACATTTGGAAGTTCCCTTGTTGCCCTTGTTAAAAAAGCGTCTTTTTAGAAAAGCTCTGTCACAAACAACGAGCCGGCGCGATCGCTTTCTTGCTGTTGAGGGCTCATTTGTCTTGAAACAAGATGAAAATAAATTCAATAAAATTCTTTTGGTAGATGATGTGTTCACGACGGGAGCCACCTTTGACGAATCAAAAAAAATCCTTAAAGATATATGCAGTGAGTGCCGATGTTTAGCGATTGCAAGGACTCCCTAGTGAGGAAATATGAATTTTTTTATCAAGATAATCACGACAATTATGCTGCTCATAAATTTTTTTGCCTGCCAAAAAAATTGTCAAAAACAAGAAAGTGAGCCAGCGACGTCGGTATTTTTTGAAAATCTCAAAGAGGGAGATGTTGTGCATTCACCTCTCGAAGTGCGAATGGGCGTGAAGGGAATGGAGCTGAGGCCTGCGATGCAAGACCTTCAGGACAAGAATTCCGGGCATCACCATATTCTTATTGATCATCCCCAAGGTTTTATTGCTGAAGGGCAAGCCATTCCGATGGATGCGCGCCATTTGCATTATGGCCAAGCCCAGAGCAGTGCTATTATTGAGCTTTCACCCGGGAAACATAGTTTATCTTTGCAGTTTGCCGATGGAGCACATTTGTCATATGGCAAGAAAATGGCCACCACGATTACGGTGACCGTTGCTGAAAAAACTAATTAGATGAGCTAGGGCTTAAAACTTCTAGGAGCCGGGCGGATTTTTTATCGACCAGGCTCAAAATAGCTTGTCGTATGCTTTTCTTTATTTCCGCCGAATTATTTTTTTCATAAGCCTCAAGCAAAATTTCGCTCAAGATTTCGTTGTTAGTCCCATCTTTCATTTGAGCGATAGCGATAGCTGCCGCGATACGCATGGAATCAGGGCTCGTTTCAAGAATATTTTTTAGAAAAGGTAAAAGAGCACGATTTTTCGGAAAACCCAACATTAAGAGCGCAATGATTTTTTCTTGCACGCTGGCATCTTGGTTTTGAATCAAGGAAAGATGCCGTTCATTTGAGCTTTGATCTTGCAGAATAGGTGCCAAGGTTTTGGCAAGACGCACATTTTTCTCAAAATTAGCCCCTGAACTTTTCAAAGAGGATTCCATCCGTTCAAAAAGAATTTGCGGTATTTTTGGCTTATCTAGGCCATTTTTATGCGAAATTTTGACAATGTTCATTATATTTTACCACTTAATAGTTAATAGATTTTACTATATATTTTATTTTGGAGAAATCAACGGTCTCTTGTTGAAAAATATATAATTAATCTAAAGCTATAAGATGGTTAAAATGAGTGTTATCAGCTCTAGGTATTGGAAAATTCGTTGGAATTACTTCTTCTATGTTTATCTTTGCCAAATGAGCTTCTTTAAGGGATTTGAGTTCATTCTTTTCTCTTTCGACGCATTGGCGCGTAGCTTCGAGCTCAGCAATTAAGCCCTCGTAGACTGCGCCGTAATTTTCGCCCAAGGCAAAACTGGCACTCACGAAACCGCCTAAAAAGCCGCTCATGAGGGCTGCTACAATGGCCAAACAGACCCCAAAGGAAAAATTTGAATATTTAGGTCTATTTTTAATAATTATTCCTTTTTTCTTTTGCCAACTTCTCGTCACTTCTTCAGATGCAAAAAACATAAAATATACTCTCTTTCAAAAATACATTTTCATAACCTAAGTGCCTTCAATTTATTCCGCTCTTTGAGGCACTCTAGAAAATTAACAATAATTTTATTCATTGTGCAGCTGTCCTCAAAGATAAATCGATGACTGCCTTCAATAAGAATTTTCTTAGATAATGGGTGCTTCAATTGTAGGCCTTCGGAATTAGTCATTTCTTTTTTCGCAGCAAGCCATAAAATTGGCATGGGAAGCTGATTGATAGCCGGTATCAAATGAGCCTGAGTGCTCAATGAAAAATAGCGCATGAATTGGGATAGAGATGTTCGATCAAACTCGTTTTCTCTTCGCAGCATGGGTCTTGAATCTCTCAAGGCTGGACTTTGATCCCACTCCTGCATAAGCTTTTGCCAATCATCGCGGGCAAATTTTTTTGACCACCCAATGTCCCAACGATAGCGTTCTTTCTTTTGCTCTTCATTTCTAAGGCCCGCATGTGCCGCAATAATGATGGCCGCTTCATAAAGTGCGGGATTATCGATTAGACAATGAAGCGCCGCGCGTCCACCCATAGAATAGCCCATTAAAAGAGTTTTTTTATCGATGCCGCGATTAAATCGATGGGCCCACGAAACTAATGGCGAAGGAAGGGTGCGAAAAATATCAATGCTTCTCAAATGAGGCAATAGAAGAATGTTAAAATCCTGAGGGCGGCCAAGGAAGCCGTGCAGGGCAATAATTGGTGTTGTCATGGCCTAAAGATGGCATAAGAAAATACAAATTAAAGTCTCATATTTTCTAGAAAAATGCACCGTTAACTTTAAATCGAAGGCTTTTTGTTTTGAAAAAAGTCGGGTCTTTTTTTAGGGCGCGTAAGATTTCAAGTTTTCGATAACTGAGTAAATGCAAATGAGCGTTACTTGGAACATCAATAACGACAATTTCTTCTTTCATATCTAAAAAACCGATGGGACGACATAGAAAAAAAAGTTCGTCGCCAAGAAGTTTATGGATATATACGGACGAGAAGGCTTGAGCTTTTTCTAATAAAGAAAAAAGTTTTCCTTTGGGCGAAGTTGTGGTGGTTGTTTTTTTCTGCAAACGCAAAAAGTGATTGCGAATATCTTCTTTTGCCAATGGCGTAGAGTGATGGGCTAAAACAGAAAGTACATCTTTAAGCGGATGTTTTTCTATCGCACTTTTTTGCTGCTCCATTTTCAAACTCTCTATTTTTTGTTTCCAAAGCACATTAGCTGCGCGCTGTGCGGCGGAGGCATCCAGACAGCCAGTATTTATTGCTTGAGCAATTTCTTTGGTGGCTTTTCTTTCGAGGTTTCTTGGCGCATTAGGTGAAGGAGCTTTTTTTTCTCCTTTTACTATTCCAAGTTTAAGGGCCGCGGAAATAGCATCGTTCGCGAATTGCCGAATACTGATATGAGAAACATTGTTTTTGAGGCGATGAGCAAGAAAAAGGATTTTATTTTCTAGATAAGAAGAAGATTGCTGGGAGCACCGCTCAATTTGATTGACGACGATTTTTGCAGCCTGCATCCATTTATCCTCGTTCTCGATAGTGCGAAAAAAATCCAGTAAATTTGCAGTCAAAAAATCTTGCAATTCGACAATATGAGAATCCGATGGCGACGAAGATTGGTTGAGCACAACATTGTTTCCTTTTTCTAGTGGCGAGTAGTGGTAATTATTATTTTCAAAACGGGGTGAGCAAATGGACTTAGGCGCGAATCAACAAATAAATTTCTCCCTTAACGAAAATTATTCAAAAACTGGATATCTTTCGTCCGACGACAACACCCAAATTTTTTATCGTCATTATGCCCCAGAAAATCCACAAGCCACTGTTCTCATTATTCATGGTTTCGGTGAACACAGTGGACGCTATGCTCATGTTATCGATGAATTATTAGCGACTAACTTTGAAGTCTTTTGCATTGACCTAAGAGGCCACGGCCGTTCAAAGGGCTCGCGCGGGGATATAAAGACGTTTACTAATTATGAAGAAGACGTAGACGCTCTTATTTCCTACGCGAAGTCAATGCAAGGGCCCAAACGCAAATTCTTCATTGTAGCGCACAGTATGGGCGCTTTGGTTGCCCTAAGCCTCTTAGCCCATACTAAACACCATGTAGATGGCGTTGTTTTAAGTAGCCCGCTTTTTGCCTTAAGCCTTCCAGTACCGCTCTGGAAACGGCTTTTAGGGAGGTGCTTAGGCTTAATCGCCCCATCTTTATCGCTAAAATCAGAAATAAGCGGGAGTCAATTATCTTCCGATACACATTTTGCATCAGCATACGATAAAGACCCCCTGGTTTTAAAAAGCTTATCCGTTCGCGCTTTTATGCAAATTGTAAAGAAACTGCGTGATAGTAAAGATATTAAAATCAAACAGCCATTTTTTATGCAGGTTGCGGAAAAAGATTTTGTCGTCGATAGTAAGGCCGCTACTGATTGGTTCGAGTCTTTGGGTAGTAAAAAAAAGGATCAAAGTCTCAAAATATACCCAGAATTTTTACATGAAATATATAATGAATCGAGAAGAAACGAGCCTATTTTTGACGCAATAGAATGGATCAAAAACCGGCTTTGATTTCATTGTTTAACAAGCGTTTTAAACGTTCTTCCTCGTTTTTAATAAACAGAGTTTTGGCATTGCTAATACTCACCATGCGTGCAGGCATACATTTAATTTTTTTTACATATTTTACGCGGGTATAAGAAATCTCCATAGAGCTTTCTTTTTTTT
>JBPOIV010000196.1:0-5505 GCA_052034245.1 Myxococcota bacterium | reverse complement strand
CGAGAAGATGTAATTCTCACCATCAAATTGAGAGGATAATATGAAAAAATTTTTGCTCATCACCACTCTTGTTTTTAGTGCCACACAATTGACGGCCGGGGGCGTAGTAAGCAGCTCCATGGGAGCCGTAAGAGGAGTATTTAGACTAGGTGGCCAGGATAATCGGGTGCCCCAGACGGATGAACCAGGGGAAGTGCCAGGGTCTACCGATGCAACCCAAACTGAGGGTGGCCAAGAGCCAGATGAAAGCGGGGAAGGCGCAGGTTCTAACAGTGCTACTGAAAATCCCGTCAATCAAGAGACCCAAGAAGAAGGTGATGGCAAGGAAATCCTAGTAGATAGCTTTGGATCTAATTCAGTAATCATTCATGATGACGAGGAGGAGCAAACTCCGTCGGCGACTGAAGGTCAAGATGGCGATGCTGAAGTCCCTCAGCAAAACGGTGTGATGGTCTCAATGTTGGTAGATGAAAATTAAAGTTTTTTTATTTGCGGATAGGCCCATGGGGCCTTTTTTTTTATTGTGGCAATTGTGGCGTTGAAAAAACCCGAGGGCGCGGCGATCTTAGAAGCAAAATTAAAACTGCGCAGACGCTAAAAAAGCCACCCATGGAAAAAGTAGCTGAAATCCCATAGTGGTGCGAAAGGCTGCCAGCGATGGTATTGGCGAAGAAAAGCGCCACGCCGCTGATAACAAAATAAAGCGAGAAGGCAGTACCCCGTAGCTTGGCAGGAGTCGCTTCGGCGATCATCGCTTTTAAAAGGCCTTGTGTGGCACCCATGTGCAGACCCACAAGAATAATACCCACCATCATACCAAAGACAGAGCTGATATAGGCAATAAGGCTTTGGGCCAAAATCATGACGAGAAGGCCTAAAGAAAGCATGAGTTTGGGTGAAATTTTATCGGCGTATTTGCCGCATGGAATCGCTACTGCGGCATGCACTAAATCCATCACGATGATGATCATCGGCAAATAGGCTATGGACCAGCCTATATCTTTGGCTTTTAAGGTTAAAAAGGCTTCACTAAATCTGCCCAGCATGAGGAAGAAAAATGCCGCCATCAGCCACCAAAAGAGGGGAGGAAATTCTTTGAAATCGCTCAGCTTAATTTTTTCTCGTTCAGAAGAAAAAGAATGGCGAGGGTGGGATGTTGGATCGGGTTTCACTCGGAAACACACTACCAAAAGCGCGACGATGGCAGGAATGACTGCGACTGCAAAAACCAAACGGTAGTTATTATCGGAATAGAGCATTATGAGCATGGCAAAAACGGCCCCTACTACCTGGCCAAGAGTGTAGAGCGCTTCGCGAAATCCAAAGTTGGTGGCATAAAATCCTTGCTCACTCAAATCTGCGATCAATGCATCGGTAGGAGCGGAACGAATGCCCTTGCTCAAACGATCGCCAAAACGAAGCAAAAAAACCATGCTGGTCGAGCTAACAATAGCAAAGATAGGCCTGATGAGAGCGGTGAGTAAAGTCCCGATAACAATCAAGGGTTTTCGTTTCCGAATGATATCACTCAAAAAACCCGAGAAAAATTTGGCTAAAAATGACGAGGAGAAGGCAATGCCCTCCATGAGTCCGATATCATGATGTCCCGCCTTTAGTTCGTCGACCAAAAAAGCCGGCAGAATACTAAAAACCATCAACGTCGACATAGACCAAAAAAAACTCATCCAGGCGATGCCACCTAAGGTCGCTTGATTATTTGGCTCAAAATGTTTGATGCCGAGCATCTTCATAGATAAAAATACCTTATGCATGTGCCATCTAAGAGCTCTTTGGCCGATATTGCGGAAAAAGCCAAATGAGGTCGATAAAAATGAATCGGCTTGGAAAAATAATCCATTAAATTAACTGCTTGGCGCAGCGGATAGAGCGGCTATGCTACGCAAAAAAGAGGATACATATGGAAATAGCCGGTAGACGTCGAGAACAAGAGGTATGGCAGGCCTGTGACGATTTGTGGGCTTTGAGCGGTGATATGGGTGCGATCACCGGCGATGCGATCCGCGAGCGTTTGCTTGCCTTGGGAAAGAGCCGGGGCAGTCCTAATGAAATTTATAAATATCGAAAATCCTGGAGCCTAAGCCGCGGCGTGGTCAAAGAGGCTCAGGCTGCGCCCAGCATGGAGTCCGATCCCATAAGCCGCGCAGTACGCTTGGTACATGAAAAATTACAAAGCGAGGCACAAGAACAAATTGAAGCTTTGCATCAGCAATTTTCTGAAGCCTTGGAAGAAAAAGAGAAAGTGCTTACAAAGGAAAAAGAAAATCTGGCCGATCTGGTGCATGAATACGGTGTTTTGCAGCAAGATTTTTCACAGCTAAAGGGGCGTTTTAAAAATTTAGAAGAGCAGCATTTAGCAGAGATTGAGATAAGAAAAGTAACGGAAAAAGAACTCGCCATCGAAAAAGCTCGATTTAAAGAGCTAGAAAACGCACATTCAAAACACCTAAGAGAAGTCCAAGATCATTATCAGCAAAGTCAGATTCAACTTAAGGATGCTTATCTTCATCTCGAGAAAACCCTTAGAGCCGATATTCTTCGAATAGAACTCGAGAATAAAACTCTTGGCCATGAATTTTCAGAAAAATTAAATCTCATCAAACTTGAGCATTATCAAAGCGAAATTCAGAAAAGAGAGCTCGAAAAAAATATTGCAGCATTGAAGGATGAGCTTCTTTTAGCCGAGCAAAAAATAATCGCCCAAGATACTCAACTTAGAACGTTGATTGAGGAATGTCGAAAGTGGCAAAATGAAGTAATGCAGCGCGAAATGGCTCTGAGTATGAATAATGAGCACTATCGATTGTTAAAACGAGAACTTCGGGAAGCTCAACGAGCGATGGGAAAACGAGATACGAAAATCGCGCGTTTGCGTATGATGATTTTTGCTGAAGGACCGTCCCGTGGAGCAGCTTAGTAAAACCTATTTGCTCGAGCTACGGGCGATTGTTGAGAATGATCATAAGCCGAGCGATTGTCGTATTCGTGCGCATAACGATATTGAAGCTTTGGAGCGTTGGCTCGATGAATATTTTGAAAAGCCCACGACTTTTCGCAGCTATAAAAAAGAAGGTGAGCGCTTTTTAGTGTGGTGTGCACTTGAGCGCCATACAAAGCTTGCAGGACTTACTCGCGAAGACGTAGAAGCCTATATTCAGTTCCTAAAAAATCCTCAGCCCTACGAAAAATGGTGTGGGCCGAAAGGTGGGCGAAAAAATAAGGGCGATCATTGGCGGCCATTTACAGGGCCCCTTAGTGAAAGCGCTATAAAAACTTCCTTAGCGATTCTTAATTCTTTTATGAGTTATCTCGTTGAAGCGGGCTACGTACGATTCAATGCCTTCGCCCTGGTGCGAAAGAAAAACCGTTTCAATGATAATGTGCACAATACGCGTTTTTCGATCGAAGAGCGAATATTAAATGAAAATGAATGGCAGGCTCTTTTGGGGACGATGCATGCAATGTCTGAAGAAAATGAAGAAGCGATTAAGAAAAAACAACGTTTAGTATTTCTGCTCAGCATTCTTTATTTCTTGGGCCTGCGAATCGATGAGCTCGCGCATGCTCGGTGGTCGAATTTTCGTCATGTGAATGGCAAATGGTGGTTTTTTGTTCGTGGCAAGGGCGACAAAGTCGGCAAAATTCCTGTCAACCAACATCTATGGCAAGCGGTTATTAAATTTCGCCATCATTTGGGGCTTTCGGTCATTCCTAAAGATGACGATACATCGCCGCTTCTTTGCTCTTTGGGAAACAACGCGAGAGCCTTAAGCGCTCGACAAATGAGCAACCTCTTAAAAGAGCTGGCCATCCAAACATCTTTGCAATTTTCGGATCAGCCCCAGGTTAAGAAAAAATTTGAGCGTTTTTCTCCGCACTGGTTGCGCCATTTATCGGCATCCCGCCAAGATTTGGCCGGCATTGCCTTCACTCACATCAAAGAAAATCTGCGCCACCAAAGCGAACAGACCACACGGCACTATGTTCATGCCTATGATGATGAACGGCATAAAGACATGGAAAAATTGGATTTTTAGCAATTAGTATGGGGCTGCAGACCTTCGTTTTTGGGAAGCAATGATGTGCAAACATTAAAACAGCAAGTGAAAGAGCTTTCTGAACGACTAGCTAAGTTGGAAATTCCTTCTAAGCATGATTAATTTTCCGAGTATACGAGGGTCAGCGCAAGCGCGATTATTGCTGTATAGGCTATTAAACGGCAAATTAGATGCGTTTGTGCAACGCCTTTTGGAAAGCGATCCAACATTATGGGAAAGGCTTCTCGCTCTATTTGAAAAAGAAATAGAAGCGGATTTTCAAGCCAAGGCTAATCAAGTTGTCTTGGCGCAAGCCTTTGAGCATATCAATCAAACAACCGTCAAAGGCCTAGAAAGGCAGCTAAGCCGTATCTCGGCAAAATTTCTTTGGATTGGTCGACATCCAGAAAACCTGCTGCAATCTTTCATAGATGAGCACATTCGACTCATTAAATCGGTTAGAAAAGAGCACGTGGACAAGCTTGGTTTAGCTATCGGTCGCGGTATTAGAGAAGGCCGTTTACAGCGAGATCTTGAAAAGGACATTCGTGGGGTAACGGGCATGAGCAAACGGCGATCCCAACTCATCGCCAGAAATGCGCCTCTTCAGTACAGCGGGGCTTTAACGAAGCACCATCAAATGACGGCTGGTATCAAAAAATATCGCTGGCAAACATCACAAGATGAACGAGTAAGAGATTCCCACAACGATAGGAATGGCGTAGTCTATAGCTGGGCTAACCCAGGGCCACATCCTCGCTCGGAGGTGAACTGCCGATGTGATGCGGTGCCTTTTCTAGAATAATCAAGCAGCACAAGCATGTACAAGCTTGGCCAAGGTTCTTAGGGTGGGATTTTTACTACGCAGGCTATGGTAAAAAGTTGTTTTTGGAATTTCTGTTTCAGCTATAAGTTGAGCTTTATTTTTTGCTTCCAAATGGATTCCTATTACTTCAATAACGCCTTCTGTATCCTCATTTTTTAAGCATTCCCAAATAGCTCTCCCAATTCTATCTTCATCCAAAAGGGCTGTAGTTGGATCATAAGGTTTAAGTTTGAATCCAGCCTTGAGCTTTCTATTCGATGTATTTTTTGAAGAGGCGCTTTGCGTGCGTGATATCTTTGCTTTGGGCATTTTTTACTCCTCCTAACAAAATGAAAATACTACTTTCTGGCAAATAGGCATAATATACACGGCGGCCGTTTTTCCATTTAAGTTCCCAAACCTCTGCAGATGCCGTTCCCACGTAGCGGTGTACTCCAAAATATTCATCATTTTGAATTTTCGAAAGGCGATCATCGATTTGAACTTTAGACTTTTCAGTCTGTTGCTCAAACCACTCAATGAATTCTGGGGCTCGGAAGATTCTAATCATTCATACACCATGTGTGTACAATATATTGTACTAAATGTTTTTTCTTTTGGCAAGTAAGAAATCTTAAATTAAAT
>JBPOIV010000054.1:0-1855 GCA_052034245.1 Myxococcota bacterium | reverse complement strand
TATGCAGATTTTTTCATGCACTCAAACAAATAGGGAAACCAATTTTTTTTGGAGCTATCATTAAAAAAATGCGGCCATCCCTAAATAGCCCGCGTTTATTTTCATTTGCTGATAGCCATCGCTAAATATAAATGAAATTGGCAAACCAATATTGAATGCCACTTGGCTATTTACCGGCACCAAAAAACCCATAGGAACTGTAATAGCAAAACCCATTTTTTCTTGTTGTTTGGGCAGAATCATGGCGACTTCACCGCCAAAATAAGGATAAATGGCGCCGCCCAAATCGATGTGATATTTGAGACCGAAGCCAAGGCTTATGTCCCATGAAAGCTGATCATGACTAAGGCTCACTTTTTCAAACTGCGTCGACAAACCCAATGCCAAGCCCTTCACCAAAAAGTAACTAAATTCTGGAGCCAAGCGCACACCTATCAAAGCCTCCTTGTTGGTAAATTTATTAATGGTTAAGGCTAAGCTTCCGCCGGCACTCATTGTTCCTTGATGAATAGACAACTTTGTTTTCGCATGAGCGTTATTGGTCATGGCCATGGCAACGATACAAATGAGCATTATTTTCTTCATACTTCTCTCCGTATTTGAGAGCGAAGAATAGGCATGAAGATTGAAAAGCTCAACCTCATCAACGACTAGCTTTAAAAGGAGATTGAATTTTCTTAGAGAGTATCTCGGCAAAAGTTTGTCGTTTCCACAACTGGCGTCATCGAATATTCTTTTATTACAGGCGCTGTTTTTTCAATGGCTAAAAGCCAATCCCCCTCTAATAGCCTGAGATTTTCAGCAAAAGCTTGCGTGAAATAGCCCCCCTGAATGCGACTTGCCCAAGCGGCCTCTCCCCTCGAGCAGCTGCAAAAACTTAGTTTTCCGCTATATTTCCACATGCCGCTGCAATAGATAGGTGAATGGCCCTCTTCCTGATCACGCCTCGCTATGCTCCCCATATTACCGCTGTCATACCCTATAATAATCAATTCAAAGCCTGCCCGATTAAGTATATCCATTAGCTGCGGTTGATTTAGGGTTTCTTTAGCTCTATTTAATTTTAAGGCAGGAAACTGGGTGCCTTCACCATTTTCCGACATACCGACGTAATAGAGCAGTATTTTTTTTATTCCTGCTTGAGCAAGATTTTGCATATATTTTTCAAATCCATCTTTGGTTTGATGATAAACATTTAGCTTGGCATGCACCTCATCGAGGAGTACTTTGTTTGGATCGCACAAAGATGCCATAACTTTAAAATCAGGGGCCCCGCCAATAACATATTCTTTATCATCACCAAGTCTAATCAGAGCACAATTATATATATTAGGAGGAGGAAAACTGCTGTAAGTAGCATCGAGCTCCTCATTCTCCTGACTCATGAAATGCTCTGGAGCAATCGCAATAAAATGCTCGGCGAGTAAATCTTTCCACCATGCATTTTCCGCGTGAGTAGTGAGAAAAATGGGCCCTCCTTGATAATTTTTTAGTTTATTAAGAGCGGCATGCATGAGATATTGTTGTTCGCTTTCTGATAACTCAGCAGGGTAATATAGTATACGAAATCGAGCCGCTTTAGTCGTGGAAACCTCAAGAAGGCCTAAAAAATAAACATTATTACTGTTTTCTTCTTCATCATGGTAGGCATAAACCCACAGATTTTCTGAAGCTCCCCAATAAAAATCGAAATCATGAGGAGGCCTGTCGACCAATGGCATATATGCTCTACTATCAGCAATTTCTTTCATCTCATTGAAGCGATCTTTAAGAAACGCAGAGGAAAGAACTCGGGATTTTTTTATTTCTGATGCAGATTGTATGCGCCAACTATAGTTATGAATTTCTCTTTTTT
>JBPOIV010000278.1:0-1823 GCA_052034245.1 Myxococcota bacterium | reverse complement strand
GTTACAAATTTTTCTATAGTTTTTTGAAATTATTTTATTTTTTAATTATATAGATTTTAAACGAAATGCCGATAATAATCTACTTAAAATGACAAAGAAAACACAAAACCTTTCTTTGGAAAATTTTAGGAGATGAGAATGAAAGCTTTAAAACTACTAACGTTTGTAGCAACTTTTATCTTTGCGCTGCAAAGTAGTACAGAAATCAGCCTTCCCAGTATTTTGCCTTATTGCGATGAAACCGTAGAAGAGTTTGCTCCTGATGAACCTACTCCTTTGGGCTTCAGCGGGCTTGATGTGGTCAATTTGAGTAAAAATATTTCCCACCTAAAAATCGTTTTTGCCTACAAAGAAGAAACCACGATGGGTGAAATACGCGTGGAAGCTCTGCCAGAGCCAGTGCGCTATGTTAAATCAGTTGCGGTATATCCCAAGGATTGGGCAGATTTTGAAATTACTTGCGATGATCGACTCGAAATGGGTGTGAACGTGAAGCTTGATTCGGTGGATGGCAGTTTCCATGACCAATGGCAGGCTGGCCTTGTTTCGCGTGTCAATGATTGCACTGATGTTGAAGGAGCATGCTTTAGTGCCGGTGAATACGCTGAATTATTCTTTGGCGTTGAGACTGATTCTATGAAAGGAAGTTTTTATCGCGATCTTAAAAATGATCACCGTGACTTTTTATTTGAGGGAAGCTTCAGCCCCGCAGGTTTCAAAGCTTCCAGTTCTTACGTGGAATGTGTTGCTGATAATGATTCTCGCACATGCTCTCAGGTAAACACCGCCCGCCTAGAATCCATGGAAGGCCGTGATTAAAAGCTTGCTTATATAGGAAAAAAAGGCCTTAAAGGCCTTTTTTTATGGCTGAAATTCAATTTACTCAAGGCGCAAAAAAAACATGATTTTTACATGCTTAATCATTAAGTAAGTAATGAATATTTAAAAGAATTTATTTGATTGTTTTTGGGAATAAATATGAACTCAATAAAATATATTTTGTTTTTTCTTCTTAACTTTTCCTGGCTTAGTTTTGCTGAAATTGTTGCTGACCCTGCGAGTGCTCAGCCTGAGATTAAAGCTGAAGAAGAGAGCGAAACTATCGCTGTGCAGCAGCCTTCATGCCAAGAGCTAATCAGTAATCCTCAGCTAGTCCAGGCCCAATGGGATAGTTTAAGAGCCTCGATTGAGGCAAATGGATTTAGCATTGAGCAACTTGAAAAGGCACTTAAAGCCGTTGTTCAGCTTTTGGACATGGTGGATTCAGAACAAAATAAAGCCCGAACATTTTTTATAAGAAAGGTGCAAAGGCCCTTGATGCTTATCTCTAGTACCGCCAAAGATGCTCAAGTGATGCGCCAAAGTATGCGAGATTCTCTGGTCAAAATTGACAACCGTATTGATACTTTTCTTTCCTCCGGCGAAAACCCTTTTAATGTCGATGAATTAGCGAATGCTCTTTCTTTGGTGGAAGCAAGGCAGCAGCAATTAAACTCACTTATAAATACCAATCTTTCTTATGTCATGAAGGAAAGACGGGAACTCAATATTGACCCTGTTCAATCAGATCTCAAAAATACGATTTTTCTGGTGAAAAATACGGGTGATGAATCAGTGTCCACGAGAAAAATGCGATTTTATGAATTACAAAGAGCACTTAGCATAAGTGACAATCTCATAGAGACTAAATGCCGCATTTGGGAAGTGCTCCGTTAGTATCGATATAGGAAAAGCCGCCCATGTCGAAAAAGATTGATTGTCAGTGATGCTGAATCCCGCCCTTTTTCGTCATTGCGAGCGCAGCGTGGCAATCCAGTGTGATT
>JBPOIV010000264.1:0-3200 GCA_052034245.1 Myxococcota bacterium | reverse complement strand
GTTATTTTACGATGGTGCAAGAATTTTTGCAGGAAATGAACCTCGATAAGAGCCTCGACGCTGCCCTTGTGTTGATAGAACGAAGAGAGACCGTAAAGACCATCGTGCGGGTGAAAAATTCGCGAAGCAGACTTTCTGGATTGGAAACCCCCGAGAGTAAGAAGAAAAAACTTGAAAAAGGGGGAGAGGATCCCGATTTATAATTTTTTTGTTGATTCCATGAACGCAGCGTCGAATTATTCGCGCTGCATTTTTTTATACACGGTAATGGTTTGTTTGTAATTTAATAAACTCATCAAGAGACTCACCAATGATCCCAACAAAAGCTCCTATTGCGGATCATCATGACACATTTTTAGCAAAACAAAACGCAATTGTTAATGACAATCTCTCGCCACGCGACGCTACTAATCGTGCCGGCGCTACAGATTTCAAGCTACTGGGATGAACAACACGTAAAAATTCTTCAAGTCGGTGGGCATACGTAAAGCGTTTTTCATATCGTAATGGCAGCGCCGGAACATATTTCTCGGTGATGCGCACCGGCGCTTAAATAGTTCTCAGGGCACGAAAAAAACTAGGGCCTATTGCAATTTTGATCAGGCATATAACGTAGCTTGAAAAAGGGTTCATCGATTCCCCTTAGAAAGCTGGCGAGAAACTTATGCGTGCACAAATCTTTCTACTGCTCTTGTCGACGCTCTTGTGTGTCGCAAATACTTTGAAAGCCACACCGAACGTGCCATTAACCGCAAGTGTTAGTGATGACTATCTGTTTTTATGTAACAAGGCGAAGTTAAAACTCCCTCCAACTATGACGCCTGCAGATTTTACAAAATTATTTGCTGAGTCTGAACATGAAGATGTTGCGCGCGCTTTGAAGAATATACGTCGCCATTTTGAAGATGACAAAGCCCCATGGGGTGCTCAAGAATTGCGTAAACTGCGAGTACCACAATGCGAAGAAACCTGGGCTGGCTGGATTGGTAAAACATTCCCGAACCAATGCGATGCTATCTTGTGTCTCATTGCAGGTGTTAGCATGGTTGAGTGCGGAGTGTTTAACTGGGCAGTCGCTAGTATGTGGGGTGAGTGTGCCGTAGCAAATTGCACGATGAATTGCCTTTTTTGCGTGGGGGCTAGCTGCTGCACGATACCCGCTGTTCGATCCGTTTCGAAGTTATTGTGCTGTACAGGGCTTGGCCAATGCTATCTCGATAAGCGCTTGGCAAAAAAATTAACCGAGCTTGTCGAAGACATTTACAGCGAGGTTCAAGTAACCGCCCACATCGCTCACCTTCCTAACCAAGAAGGCAAACAATTGCCGACGCTTGAAGAACTTGTTTATCAGCTCTTTATAAAACCCTATAGCCCGCTAGACGACCGCAAGGGAAATAATAATAATGGTGTGGTCGACGTATAAGGCGCACTGTCGAAAAAGGAGAAGTGTGTAGTTCGGTGCATACAAAAAATGTTTTTTTGAGCGCGCGTATGCATTCGAAAATAAGCCTACAGCGTTCTCTCTTTCCCCCACATGCGCAAAAATTTCATGGTGGCAATTTGTCGAGCACGCGAGCTTAGCTGAACTCGCCCGGGCCCTGGTAGTATTTGTCAAAAACTCTTAGGCCCTCGTTCCTATGCCCTAGCTTATTGACTCAAAAGCTCTTCATTAAAGTGATCGACAAGTTTAAGAAGATTACCTTGATCAACATGGTCAGAAGCAATAATGTTTGGTTTTTGCCCATGCACTGCTTCACATTCATTTAGGCGCAAAAGAGCGGCTTCTGCATCATTTACGGTTTGATAATCATAAGTCGGCAATTTTTCTTTTTTGAAAAGATTAATGAACTTAGTTGCTGCACCGAGCAAGGTATTTTCATCAATGGAAAGTTTGTAGTTAATATTTACTTCGAACATTCCACCTTTTTTAAAACTTAATTTGCAACCATCGCGCTTGTCATCTTCCCAGTGACTTTGGCGAATGTTATCTTTTTGTGCGTTAATATAGGGTGATGCGGCACCTTTTTCTTCATCACTGAAGATAAGAACCCTTTTGCCCGAAGATCGCATTTGTCCAAGTGTAGGCCACTTATTTTTTTCAAGCTTAAAAGCATATCGTGCAAGCCCAGTTGATTCCAATGTTTCATTTAAGGTCTCTACCGTCTTTTGATCGCTAAAATCTTGAGTTCCATTTGTCTCAGTTCTCGATGAACCAAAAAGGTTACTATCCAATCTTATAATCAGCACTTCTTTGGGATTGCCGTTAAGATATTCTACGATTTCGGAAAATATCTCCGTGGCTGGCCGAGGAGAGCTACCTTTTCTTTGTAAAATCGTGTCTTTACAGTTATTTCCGCCGCTAAATTCATGGCAGAGGGCGATATAGGTAGTGCTGCTCAATGAAGCCGAACCCGTCAAAATAAGCGAAAGGTTACCTAAGAGACTATATTTAGGTTTCGTGTACCAATGCAAATGTATTTTTAAGCCGCGCACGCCATACCGTGTAAGAAGTTCTGTCACTGTTCGTGTTTGTTGGTTGTATAACCAGCCTACTGTATTAGCATTATGAGCCATGAGGAAACTTACCTTATTTACCGAAACCTTATCAGGAAGGGCGGTATTGGACCCATTTAGTGCTGCAATGCCGGATAATGATAAAATTAACGCTCCGTATAAAATAAGTAGTTTCATCTATAAAATCCTTATAAAAAGTATTGTGATAATTGGTATCAATTGTTAAGCCTTATGATGATTATTTTTGCGGTTGTTGATCTATAATAATTATCCACAGCGTCTCAAGGCCCCTTCATCTATAGAGGGGATAATAGACGCGTCTTCCTTCAGTAATTAGTTTAAATTTCGATTGACATACGATCAGCATTCAAGAAACGGTAACCATATGATCGTAAGGAAATCTTTTGAATTCCGTCTTAAACCTACCAACAGCGCTGGCAGCAATCGCTTTGTATGGAATTGGTCTTTAGCGGTACAGAAAGAGCGGCTTGCAACTCAGCTCTATACGCAGACCTATGCAGGAATGTGTGCGTCGCTGAGAGAGCTTAAGCAAGGTGAAGAAACGAAGTGGCTAAATGACGTTCCCTCGCAAACAGTGCAGCAGACCTTAAAAAATCTGGATCGTGCTTGTAAAGATGCCTTCAACAAGAAAAGTGCCAAAAAGTTTCTACAGTTTAAGAAGAAAG
>JBPOIV010000099.1:0-3378 GCA_052034245.1 Myxococcota bacterium | reverse complement strand
TTTTCGTCTCGCTGACGATGAGGGGTATATGAAGTTTTTTTTGGAGACGGTCAACCCCCTCAAAAAAAATTTTTAAAATTTTAAAAGGCGTTGCAGATTTGTTTTGATCCATCCGTCGGCTTCTTTGAGATAGGGGTAGTTTTTTTCGAACTCATTAAACTCACGATAGTGCACCAAAACTCTCCCTGAACTATCCTTGCGGCTCGGAAAAATTTGATGTGCCATTTCATGAAAAACAATGCGCTCAAGGCAAATTTGGGGGACCAAAGCTTGGTCCAAGCATGGGTGGATAGTGATGATCTTAGTTTTTGGCTGATAAGAGCCAAGACGAATGCTTCTTTTTTTACTGACCAATCGTTTTTGCCCCCAGCGGATATGCGCCTCAACTTTTTCGTTGAAATAACGTTGATTTAGCTCCATAAAAATGAGCTTTATATCAAAATAAAGACCGGATTTAAGTTTTGAAGGTGCGCTTTTTGTAGCCATTTGCATTTAGTTTTCGCGTCTATATTAGTTTTCTTGATTAATCACAGATTTTAGTTATGGGGAAGGCCATGGATCAAATGCTTAGCACGTTGGGCTTTCATGATTTAGGTAGTTTTTTAATTAGTCTAGTCTTCGTCGTTTTGGCTCTCGCTTTTATCGTAAGTGGCGCCATTTTTTTGGTGCGAAAGCGCAAAGAGCGTCTCGAAGAACTCAATAAAATCGTCAATGAAGTGCAAGCTTCGAGCCCTCAAATTTCTGAAGCTGTTCCTTTAGCCGTAGAAAAGAAAATATCTGAAGTACGGGCGAAGCCTGCACCAGCACCAGCACCAGCACCAGCACCAGCACCAGCGCCAGCGCCAGCGCCAGCACCAACAGCAGCACCGCAGGAGAAGCCTAAAAAAATAGAAGCTGAGCCAATAAAGGCCGAAAAAAAGACCATAATTGCGCCCCAAAAACCTGAGACTCCGCCTAAAAAGATCGAAGAAAGTCCGGCTGCCCCCAAAGAAGAAGTGCGCACCAAGGCTCAAAGCATTGAGCCCATTCCCTTTGTCGAGGCGGAAAAAGCCGTCGTTGAAGAGCTTCCGAAAGTAGAACCCCCAAAAAAGGCTTTGGGCGCAGCCCTTAAAAATACGCGCGGCGGTTTTATGCAGCGCTTATCAAGGCTCTTTTCTGCCTCGCATGAGATCAGCGATGAAGATTTTGAGGCGATGGAAGCGATTCTTTTTACCGCTGATATTGGCATAAAGACAGCACAAAAATTGCTCGACAATGTGCGTGCACGTGTCAAAGAGCAAAAAAATACTTCTCCGTCTTTTTTGCGCCAAGCCCTTAAAGATGAAATGCGAAAGATCTTTGCTGGCACTGACGCACTCATGCCGAAGGATGAAGCCTTTAAAGTTTTCATGTTTGTCGGCGTTAATGGTGCAGGAAAAACAACTTCGATTGGTAAGCTTGGTGCTCAACTGAAGAACCAGGGAAAAAGCGTTTATTTTGGAGCGGGCGATACTTTTAGAGCTGCGGCCGTAAAACAGCTCAGTCTTTGGGGAGAGCGCATCGGTGTGCCGGTTGTCAGTGGGAAGGAAAACTCCGATTCGGCTTCTGTGCTGTTTGACACTATTGAGCAAGCGAAAAATGCTCAAGCCGAAGTAGTGCTTTGTGACACAGCAGGGCGTCTTCACACCAAAAGCGATCTCATGGATGAGCTTAAAAAAGTCCATCGCGTAGTCAACAAAGCCTATGCCGGAGCTCCTCATGAAGTGTTTTTAGTTATTGATGCCACCATGGGACAAAACGCCATAGTGCAAGCTCGCGAATTTGCCTTGGCCACACCGCTTACCGGCGTGGTCTTATCGAAGCTTGATGGCACTGCTAAAGGCGGCGTAGCCTTGGGCATTGTCGATGAGCTCAAAGTCCCCATTCGCTATGTAGGCATCGGCGAGCAAGTCGATGATTTGAAAGAATTTGATGCCGATCAATTTATTGACGCCCTTTTTGATGAGAGCAACGAGTAAAAATATGAAAGAGATAAGCTTTAATTTTGTTGATCCAAACCTAAATGAGGCACACAAAGCCATTTTATGTCCTAAGCGCCAAAGTGAGCTAGCTTCAGGATTTGATTTGGTGGCAGCGAACCCAGAGCCCATTGTCATCACGCCCATGGCTCGTGTGTTGATTCCAACCGGTATCATCATCCATTTGGTGGAAGGCATGGAAGGCCAGGTCCGTGCTCGTTCGGGCTTAGCGCTCAAGCATGGTCTCATGGTACTGAACGCGCCAGGCACCATTGATGCTGATTATCGGGGTGAAATTAAGGTGATTTTAGCGAATATGTCGAATGAGCCTTTCACTGTAGAATTTGGCATGCGCATAGCCCAGCTTGTGATAATGCCGGTTTTGCTGCCAAAATTAAGCGAGATATCAGAAGCGAGCTCGTCTCAACGTGGCGATAAGGGCTTTGGCTCCACGGGTTTAAGCGCTTAGTACGTGAATAAATGAGAATATAAAAAAGAGGGTATGAGCGGCTGTTCATGCCTTTTTGTTTCATTGACAGCCTTAATTAATTACCTTAAAAAATGCCCGTGAATTATCTAAGTATAAGAGTTTGATTAATGTTTTTTAATTGTATTATTTTAAGCCTTGTGTTTTTGTGTTCGATAAGCATCAATGCGGGCATTTATAAATCTTTACAGAAGCAACAAAATCTCCTTCATCTAGCCGTGAAAAGTGATGACAAAGAATGCATTGAAGAGCTTTTATACCACGACGCGGCGCTTCAAGCTCTCGATGAGCGAGATGAAGATGGGCTTACGGCTTTGCACATTGCTTTACGAAAAAGAAATGTTTTTATGGCCGAGCGTCTTTTAGGATATGGTGCCGATGCGAATAGCGCCTTTCCAAGCAAGGAAAGCCCACTAAAATGGGTCGCACTACAGATACATGCCGGGCAAAAATTCCATCATAACCAAGATAATATGCAGATGCTTAAGCTGCTCATTGAAAAAGGTGCCCATGTCGATGGAACAATCAATAATCTTTCGGTGCTGGAATATGTGTGGCGCCAAAAAGAAACTTTACAAGCCAGTGAAACATGGCGTAAGACTCTCCATGATTTGATTGACCGCGTTGATATGAGCCAAGAGTTTAAGCCCGATGCCAATTTCTTTTCTTCGGTTATTATCGACCATAATTATCAAGTTGCGGAAGCGGTAATAAATAAAACGCCCTTTCCATCTTTGAATCAGCCTCGTTTTTTATCATTGAGCATACAAATGTGTCCCAAAATCGCCTTAAAACTCATCGATGCAGGGGTGGATGTTGGCTCGGTAGATGAAAAAGGAAGAACTCCTCTTCATCACGCATTAAATTGGAATCAGGAAGCCGTTATTAAAAAAC
>JBPOIV010000058.1:0-9470 GCA_052034245.1 Myxococcota bacterium | reverse complement strand
CAACAAAGTGCGGCGTTAATGGGGGCTACGAAATGCCTCTTGCGATTCAGCTAAAAATGAGGGCTATCACTCGTCTTTATCGAAATCCGAATCGCCTAGGTTTGCTCCCAAAATTTCCGCGGCCAAGGGTGCATCGAGTTTCGTATCTGCGGATTTCAAATAAGCTTGGTAGCCGCAATAAATGCAAGAATAATAATCATCGCCGCCATAGGCCCGTGCGAGGACAATTCCTAGGCTGCGACATTTGGGACATTGGCCGCGCCCACCGGTTTTAGCTAAGGGCCCACCCGCAATTGCGATTTGTTCTCTGGGATTTACAGGGCTTTTCTCTTTAAAATAGGCATTTTCATGGCGTGTAATATTTTCTTTTATTTTGGCACGACGAGGCATGCCTTCCTGCTCGTCATGCGGCGTATGGGGGACATTTTCCTGAGAGGATTTCCGTTTGTTTAGCCCAATCTTTAATTGCATACGAAAGGGCTCAATGAGGACGAGAATATCTTTTCTCTCGAGCACATTTTTTTGGCGCCAACTTTGAAAGATGATAGTAGCCAAGGCGTCGCGAGCAGTGCTATTTCTATCAATATTTTCTTCAGGCTTGGCCTGAACTCGATATGAGTTTAAAAGACGCTTCAAAGAAGTTTTTACTTCTTCAGAAAATGGTTGAGAAACAATAGCCGTCAATGCTTGCAACAATCGTTCGCGTGCCGTAGCCACTCGGTGCCCCTCTGTTTGACTGCAATATGCGCTAAGGGAATAGTAGTTGGATATGGAATGCTTCGCAAGAACGGAATGCTCTTTAAATATTTATAATAAAAACAACAGTGTCAATGCTTGTTTATTATGAGTAGCGAGTGCAAAATAGTGTGTATGTATTTTAAACATAAAATTTATATCCAATGCATTTGTGTAATGCTTTTCGCATCCAATATTTATGCTTTATCTGTTCTAGACGGCATTAAAAAATTATTTTCAATAAGCATTTCAGACGATATTTTTGATGTCGTTAATAAAGATATTATTGGATCTTTGCATGCTAAGAATTTGCGTTTTTATTTTCCTAATCGCGTCAGTATGGATGATTTAGAAGTGCTCGATGAAAATGGCGAGCGTGTATTATATGGCAAACATGTTGAGGCAAGTGTTTCTCTTATTTCTTTATTAACAAATAACATTGTTGTTTCTGATGCATTAGTGGAGGCTCCGTTTTTTCGTTATACAATAAAAAATGGCATTCATAGCATCATTCGTGTCTTTGAAAGTCCGCCGAACGCGCCCAAAGAAAAACCAAATGAGAAATCAAAATTTCGAGTGACTATTGCTCATGTGCGCGTGCAAAATGGCAGCTACGAAATGACACATGATGTTGGTCTTAAAATTATCGCCGAAGGAATCAATGCTGAGGGCAATTTTTGGGTGGAGAAAGGTCCTTTTGGCGTGGACATACCGCTTGCCACCATCAGTCGAGGAATAATTTCCGTTGCGGGTATGGATTTGCCGATCAGCGAGCTTGCTGCTCGGGATCTATGGATTAGCGATGAAAAAGTCTCGACAGAGCATTTGACGGCCTATTATGAACGCGCTCTTCTTGAGGCTAAGGGCACGGTTTTCATTAAGAAGAAACACTACGCACTCAATGCGCGATTAAACACACCCAAAAATACTTATCCGCGAGGGCTTACAAAATTACCTTTTATACCTCCAAAGATTATCGCCGATATTGTCATGGCGGGTTCTTTGGTTGATCCTGAATTTAGTATTAATGCGCAGATGGGAGAGACAGAATTTAATGGATTGAAAATTAACTCCGGCCTCCTGACGGGCAGTATCAATAGCCACCGTATTGCGGTAGAATCATCGCTCTTTAATGTCGGAGATAATGGCCAAATTTTAGCCAATGGTATCGTCGATATTGATAAAAAAAGTTTTAATCTCTTAACCAAACAAAAGAATATCAAAAGTAAAGACTTGCTGAAATTCTTGTCTCTCGACTTTAGTTCTGAAGGGCTTATTGACGCGACCAGCGATGTTAGGGGCTCGTTTAGCCTTGAACAGCCAATAAGCATTCAAAGCAAAGGAAGCTTGCGAAATGCTTCTTTTGATCAAGCGCAGCTAGCAAGAGCTACCCAATTTGCTCTAGATATGAGCCTGCTTCTTCCTAAAGAGCTTTCATTTAATAAAATACTTATCAATGATAATCTTGGTTCTAAAGTTGAGGGCCGTGGAACTATCGCTATGGCGAATAAAAGTGGGAGTTTTTCTTATATTCTTTATGCGAATAAGCCTGAATATTATAGTGCCTATTGGCTGCCGAAAAAATTAAGTACAAGCCAAGTTCATACGACGGGCAATATTTCTTGGTCAGCAGGAAGCCTGAATTTTGAAGGGTCCTTAGCCGCGCAAAGTTTAAATTATGAATCAATAAAAACCTATAATATTAAGACTAATTATAGTTTTAAAAACGATAATTTAACTCTAACCAATGTAAGTGGCGATATCTTTAGAGGAAAAGCTCAAGGAATACTGGAAATAAAAGATATTAAAAATGCACAAAAGTTACGTGGACAATTAGATGCGGAGGGGCTTGATCTTGCGGCGATTGGCCAAGATCTTAGTGAAATAGTCATCACTGGTGAGGCAAATGCTAAAATTTCTTTGTTTGGCACGCTCAAAAAACCGCAGGCTAATTTTACGGTCGATTCGGCTTATTTAAGCCTTGATAAAATAGACTTCAGAAATACACTTGTTCAAGGCAGTTATACGCCCGCGCGCATCGATATTTTTCGCCTTAGTTCGGCCACTAACTCAGGCAGTATTGAGGGTAGTGCTCTGGCTTATGATTTCAATAATGAGGCCATGGCTGGTACGCTCTTTCTTTCAGAAATTTCTCTGGCACCCTTAGTTTTCAAATATGGCTTTCCTGTTGAAGCTTTGCTTAATGGTCCGGTGAAGCTTGGTGGCACCTGGTCTTTGCCTGAGATTAATGCGCCGCTCACGGTCAAAAATCTTATAGTCGCAGGGCAAAAATTTGGATCCGGCTCCTTGGCCCTCAGTTTAAAAAAAGACAAACTCCTCGATGTGGCCGATGAAGACCTCATTTTTTCGCTTTCTTCTTTATTGAAAGAGGGAAGAGCTTTAAGCGATATCCGTTTTGCTTTGGCACTTAATAGACGCACGACCAACACCACGATTTCACTTTCAGATTTTCCTCTGGATAGCCTGAACCTTGCGCCGGAATTTAATGTGCTCGGCGTAAAAGGAAGACTCTTTGCGCATCTCTCAATCGAAGGCCCTCTCATGGCTCCTCGGCTAAATGCGGAAGCAAGCTTCACGGATTACACCTTTTTTGATCCTAGAAAGCGTAATTCGAGCCTTTTAGTTAAGAAAAAGCATGGGCCCGCAACGTTAAAAGCGAGCATCGATAAAGGCAATCTTTCTTTGGCACTCTGTGCTCCTTTTAGCATGGGGAAGGCCGGCGAAGATTGCCATTTTGAGAAGGGGCTTTCTTTGAATGCGAATGGCCCATTTACGATGGATGAGTATTCCGTAGATGTCGATGGATCCTTAAACTACGATCATATTGAAGAACTACTTCCGATGCTTAATGATGAGCTTGTGACCGTGGATGCAAGCACCCGCGTAAAAGGGAAATTAATAAAGCAGCGAAATAAAGACTTAATCATTGCTTTAAAATTATATTTTGATCGCATTTTTGCAAGCTTACCCAACACACCTTATATAAATTTAAATAAAGCCTTCGAAATGAGTCTTAATAATGATGGGATATCTATCAATAAAGAAATAATATTTACTTTCTCCCCAGGACAAATGGTAATCAATGGCGATATCTTAAATGATTATTTAAATATCAATCTAAATGGCGCGATCCCTCTCGTTTTCACTAAATTTTTTGCGCCCATAATTCAAAGAGGGGATGGCTTGGCGGTTGGCGATCTTAAAATCACTGGTCCCTTAAATGCGCCGCTATTTGAAGGCAGCATTGCGCCGGAGAAAGGTGCGACCTTAAGTTTTAAAAAATGGATAGAATCAATGGAATTTAGGGAGGGTAAAATAAAGTTCAGTAAAACTTCTCCTCATTCCTTCGAAGGCTATTTCGAAGATATTAAACTCGGCATTGGCGATGGAAAATTAGGTATTAATGGACGCATGAAAAAACGGTACCAGAGTCCCAAGAAAAGTGAATTGATGACATTTGATATAAAGGTTGAGGGAAGTAACGTTGTAATTAGAGATAAAAATGATTTTATAGAAGCTGATTTTAAAATAGATACAATAAAGCCAAACACTCAATCGATTTTATCCGGTAAAATTACCGTCGTTGATGGTTCTGCTTTTCGTCAGTTCGATTTAAGAAATTTCGTAATTCAAGCTGCGGCAAAAGATCCGAGCGGTTTTGGAAAAACTTTGGAAAATATCGATTTAATGTTGGATCTCGATATCGCCGTTCGGCAATTCAAAGCTTCCATGCGCATGCTCAATATAGATGTCGACGCTTTGTTGACCGGACAGGTAAAAGCGCAAGGCTCCATTGGTCGTCCGAAATTTACGGGCGCATTATCCGTCAGTGAGGGGGCAGTTAATTTCCCCGCCATAGGTTTTGATTTAAGTCAAAGTCGCATTGAACTTGATGAACTCAGCGATAAGCCCTTTGATCCGAAAATAATGATAGTTTCAGCACAAGAATTCGATAAAGAATATTTTCCCGTTAGCCAAGATACCACAATAGAGCTTTCTCTAAGGGGAAATCTGGATAGATTAAATCTTGAACTTAAGCCCATCAGTGGGGATATGCGCCTTAGTCAAACAAAAATATTTATGATGCTTTTAAGTCCGCGAGGTTTGGTCAATTCAAATGATAAATTTGGTGGTATCGCAGAAGGTGCTAAAAACGCAGCCGTAGCGATTACGGGAGAATATTTACTACGTCCCCTGACCAACGAACTTCAGGAATTTCTCGAGGGCACCACGAAGACACGCATCCAATTTGGCTCATTCGTTGAACCAACCGGCGTCACGCTGCGGCTAAACTGGAAAATTGGTCCTCGTATTGAGGTGCAAGGATCTTATATGTTTGTTACTGAAGACATTCGTGCGCCGGGCGAAGATCAATTATCCTTATTTGGCAGCTATCCATTTAGAGACTTAAAGCTTAAGTTATTATTGTTTGACCACCGTCCTTTGGGGCCTTTGTTTTTCGAAAGCGCTTTTGGAGCGAATCGCTATGTCGATGGAAACATCGAGCCTCGGGCCAAAGTTCGTCTTAATTATCGGATACTTTCTCGATGATGATGAAACCATATAGTATATTTTTTTTCGCGTTGTGGACATGCGTGATGCATGCAGCACGCGTAGAAAAAACTCGTCTCATCGCCGATGGTGATATTCCTTCGGATCTTCGTCGTTCTCTCGAAGCCTATCTCGAACGTTATCTCAATGATGATGCTGATAAAAATACGGCTCAAGCAGCGAAAAGTTTTTTGATGCGCCTTAAATTTGTTGCGCATGCCAAGTGTCAGATTAGTGATAAAAACGAAGCAGCGACGCTGGTGTGCCGTGTCCAGACTAAATCAAGAATTAAGAATATCGAAGTCGTTAATTTGCCGATGGCCATGCTTTTAGGCGAGCTTCGGCGTAAATTGCCTATCCAAGTTGGCCAGCTCATTGTTCTCAATGAAGCGACTATAAAGGATATCCTTGAAAGTACCCGGTCGCGAATCGATACCTTCTTACGAAAAAATGGCTTTTATGGAGCCAAGGTCGAGCTCGCTCTACATCGCGAAAAAAATTCTAATGCCGTGAGTATTATTGCGACCATCAAAGGTGGCTCCTTTGCCCGGGTGAACCATGTTGAGCTTGAAGGCACGAGTCCGATAACAGCGAGAGCGGTGAGGCTAACTTATCAGCGAATGTGCGTTTCATTTAATCGCATTTTCGATGCTTTTTCCGGATCGTTTAATTGTTATTCCAGCGAGCTTGAAAGAGAAGCTACCAAAAAGCTGCAGGATCGTTTGGCGAAAATGGGCTATGTGCAAGCTCACATTGGTCTTAGCCATCGCTGGCTTGATCCGAATGATCCAAAAACGCCGCAGGCCTGCAAAAAGAAGAAAGGCGAAAAGAATACGCCAAAATGTGTGGATTTGCAGGTGAGAATTGATGCAGGTCCCCGAGTACATTGGAAAATCTCCATGCGCGAAGGCAGGATGGTAAGCCGCGGGGGCATTTGGCGATTTCTAGGATCGATTTTTGCCGTCGATCAATTATCCCGAATAACGCATTCCTACGACGATAAGATCTCGCTTGATCGCATAATTATTAAGGAGGAATTAGAAAAACGAATAAATTTCATAGAGACCAAAAATGTTACGGAGACTGAGCTAAGAGAATCTGCCGAACAGATGCGCGAGTACTTGGTAAGCCGAGGCTATAGTAATGCCGAAGTTATCCCTTCTTTTTATGTTGAAGATACCAATACTATTATGGTGAATTTCGATGTTTATGCAGGGCAATCTTTTTATGTTAAGAACTTTCGTATTGAGCCGAATTATTATACTGAGTATTTCCAAGAAAATGAGCTCGATAATTTATTTAAAGTTCGCACCAATTTCGAAGCTGCCCAGTTATCGCAAACAAGGATGCTCGACGTACAGAATGAGCTAAAGAATCGCTTAAGTGAAAAGGGTTTTCGTGACCTCGATGTCAAGATGGAGTTAAGGACTCTCGATGATGGGGCGGTCGAGGCCATATTTTATGTCAGCAGCGGGAAGAGAGAATTTATTAGTTCTCTAGCGATTGTGAATGGTGATGAAAAATTAAATGAGCAGATCTTGCCTTTTTTGCGCAATTGCACCGCTCTACAGACCAAGAAAAATAAGCGAAGGACCGAGCTGTCGTGCCTAGGAAGTGCTCTCGATAGAGAGAGCATTACTGTCGATGAGCGCAAAATCGAGAATTTTTATATCAATAATGATTATCTATTTGCCAAAGTTCGCAGTGAGCTGAGCGAAGAAGAACATGGCTATAAACTTATATTTTTCTTATATGATGGCCGCTTTGGATCAGAATCGACGCGGCCTCTTATTCAACAAGAAATAAAAGATATTATTTTATCAGGAAATGCTTCGGTCCATTCTTCAGTAATTAAAAGACTTTTCCCATCGGCGCGCAAAGGTGTGGCCTATGATTCCGTGTCGTTGAAAAAAGGCATTGCAAGCATGCGAGAGGCGGCAAGATTTTCCAGTATCGAAAGCAAACTCATGGCCGGTGAAGAAAACAGCCAAGATGCCTATTTGGCCGTGCACGTGACGGAAAAACCTTCTTTGAACCTCGACGTCGCAGTGGCATTTAGTACCGATCAGCTTTTGTCTTTGGAAGCTGAGCTTGAGGAAGAAAATCTCTTTAATTCCATGCTTCGGCTGAATACTTCGCTTAATTTAGGGCTTTTTTGGGGACGCCAAAGTTCCATCACCAACAAATTTATTTGGCCGCAAATATTCGGTAAGCCTTTTCGTTTCAGTTTACACGCCCCAATCATTGTTTACGACGACAAATCGCAAAGGGCCAATCCTTTCCGACGTTTGCAGAGCAAAATCATTGCCTTTCTCGAGTGGCAAGCGAGCGCTTTAGTGCGCCCTTATATCGGGTATTCATTGACCCATACCTTAAAAGAGGAATTTCCAGGCAACGTCGCTCCGTCCATGGATATAAAAGAGCAATTTCAAACCCTCGATGGCTTGATCCCAACCCTCGCGCAGCCCGGCGATATTCGCGGTATGCTCAAGCCTGGCATTGCTATAACCAATCTTGATAATCCCGCTGATCCGCACTCTGGATTTGATTCAAATAACTGGGCGGAAATAAGCGGTGGCGCACTTATTGGTGATCCGTTTTTCGTGAATCTTGGCACGCAAAATCGAGGCTATATTCCGATGGGCCGTCTTACCTTGGCACTGCAAGGCAGCCTAATGCGAGCATTTATGAAGCCGGACGAAAATAACTGGAAAAATATGATCGATGTTTCAGCTATGGATTATCTCGGCGGTGATCGCAACGTGCGTGGCTATGAAGAGCGCGTCATAGGCATCACCTCTGCAAAGGAAGCAACAGGGCCCTTGGCCGGTTATTTTTCGAATACGGCGACCGTGGAATTGCGTTTTCCGCTCACATCGCCGGAACTTTTGGGAAATTTTTCCGGCGCGGTTTTCGTGGATCAAGGGTTGCTCGTACCCTGCAAAGATCTTGGCTGTTCTTCGGAGTTTTCATTTAAAGAAATGATTGAAAAAAGGGGCTTTGCTTTATCTTTGGGCGCAGGTCTACGCTATAATCTGCCGGTTGGTCCAATTTCATTGGATTATGCCTATTCGCCGATTCATTACGATTGGCGTATTCACGTGCAATTTGGTTATTCGTTTTAAACGCGCTTAGCGAACGAAGGGAAAGAGTCCCAAAGCAATTAAGATTAACGCTGAAAGCATGAGGAAGAAACTCGGTGCATCTTTGTTCGGGGGAAAATTTGCGCCGATGGAATGCTTAGAAAATAAAAAGACAAACATTCTCATCATGCATGCCGCGCCAAAAGCAATAGAAATAAAGATAGCGCCGCTAAAAATAATATTATCTTGCATAGGAGCAATAAGTGAAAGCTTAATAAAATATCCTAAAGTACCTGGTAAACCCGCCACACATGCCAACGCGATTAAAAGATATAAAGTTTGGATTTTATTTTTTCTGCCAAAGCCCGCGACATCTTCCCATGTTTGCCAATGATGCGCCACCGGCTCCATGTATGCAAGTGCTCCGAATAATACAAAAAGTGACAGGCTTAAAAAGGAAAAAATAGCCATCAGGAAGATGAACTGAGGTAAAAGTTTAGAAGTACCAAAAAGTAAGGAAAGGCAAAAAACGGGCCCCACGCTTAATGCAATATAGCTTAGGGTTCTGCGAATTTTACTTTGATCAAGAGCGCGCAGCCATGCAATCAGCAAACCCGTTGCCAAAATAAAAGCGATAATCTGCAATTCTCTTTCGCTTAAACTCGAAGAGCGCAAAATCACCCCGCGCGCATCCAAAAGATGCGAAGCGCCCTGGATCGTGGCATTGCTCAAAAAAAGAAAAGCAGTGCATAAATTGCTGCCATCAGCGCAGTCAATGTGGGCGAACGAAAAAGGCGGAATACCTGCCAAAGATAAGGCTGCGAGCACAAAGAGGCCGAGCCCAAGAAGAGCCATGGGTTCTTGCTCGGCGAGTCTTAGGCTAGAAAGGTCGCTGATGTGAGAAGAATAGGTGAGAAGATAAAGTGAAAGTAATAATAATAAAAATACTAAAATAGAGCTGTAGGTTATTTTTAATCCGATCTCAGATTTTTTACCGCCGGAGGTAGTTTTTACTGCTAAGGTTGCTATTACTATCAGCCATCCGGTGCTGTTGATAAGTTTTAATACGAGGTAATCAGT
>JBPOIV010000109.1:0-21526 GCA_052034245.1 Myxococcota bacterium | reverse complement strand
TGCAGGATTCACCTCAAAATATTGCTGTACGCTTTTTGCCTATTTTGAAGCACATTCGACCATGGAAATGCCTTGGCTAGAGAAAAGCAAACGCAGGCTCAAGGGCAAAAAAAATAAAATTGATTGAAGACCTCAATCGCTGTTGGAAAGACCTTTACTAAATATCAAATCTCAAGCCGACTATTTTATTGCCATTCGGGAGAAAACTGCAATGAGCTGGTGAATGAATCCGGCTATATTAGACTCTCATATTTACTTAAGTCTTAGCGTCATAAAAAATTGGCAGCATAGAAAAATCTCAAGCAAACTCGACGTTTTTATTTCTTTAGATTTTGTCTCTATATTCGGTCAAACTTTTTACCATTGAGACTAAATGCATAATCGGGAGAACTAGGGTAATGGCTGCATCAGAAGGAAATCGCCTTTGCGTCATTTGCATGCCTGGTTTTGATGCAAAAGATGAACATATATCAGGCAAATTCTAAAAAACCCCACGGTTTATTTTTTGTGAAAGCTAAATCAATAAAAGACTGATAATACGGAAAAGGAACTCATAGCACCTGATATTTTTCACGACGGTCATACTCGATGTCTTTTACTATCGATAAATTATAAAGTGTTCTTCATCACCACCGACGGAAAACTTACTCCAAGCGGCGATATATGCACCGAATCCTTAATTTTCACATAGCCATGCTTAGAGTAAAAACCTTCCGCATTGAGCGTCGCATCGAGATAAAGCTCGCTTAAACCATGAGTCTGTGCAATCGCGTGTAGGTGCCGTATCATCAACTTGCCAACACCTTGCCCCTGATACTGAGGCAACACAAATAGCGCTTCTAGACGCTTTTTATCAATATCTACATAGCCCGTGGCTATGATTAAATCGTTGTCAGTCACTACATACCATTCGTTATTTTCTACAGCTTTTATAAATCCCTCAGGCATGTCCTTAGGGGCCCACTTTATGAGATCTTCTTGAGGATATCTGGGCTCATTAATTGCTCGGATTGCACTCACGCGAACATTCCAAATCCCGGGCGCATCTTTGGGCGATGCTTGTCTTAAAATAGGCATAATAGGTCCCAGTGGCTTAATAACTTTTGTGCTACAGCCAATGAAAAATACAAACACAGAACAAAATAATACTAAGAAAAGTATATATTTTTTATTCACCAAGTCATCCCTAGCCTGAACAAATAGCCTTTAGTAGATTGAAGCCTATGACAACATTCAAAGCACATTTACAAGAAGCCAAGCTTAGCGATTATCCCGTCATCCAAAACATGGCACGTTTCTATGTCTACGACATGTCGCGCTACTGCGGCCATCTGCCGGGCTGGGAATGCCCCGATGACGGGTTATTCGAAAACTTTGATTTAAAGCCTTATTTTTGCGATAACAACCATTATGCTTTTTTGATCCTGGTAGGCCAAGAAAAAGCCGGGTTCGTCATGATTAATAAAATTGGCACCACCCCCGACGTCGATTGGAACATGGGTGAATTTTTTGTTCTGGCTAAGTTTCAAGGCAAGGGTATAGCGCAACAAGCTGCCAAGTTAATTTTTGACAAGTTTAAAGGTCGGTGGGAAGTGGCTACGATGCCATCTAACACTAAGGCTTATAAATTTTGGCTGAGGGTTATTAGCACATTTACTGGTGAGTCTTGCCACGGTGAAGAAAAAATTGTCGATAAGCCCACACCACATCCGATGATGGTTATTAACTTTATGACTTAGAATCGCCGAAAAAGGAATTATTGAAATGTCAGCAATGAACATCACTATTACCCAGCTTTCTTCTGAAGATTGGCAAAAATATCGCGACATACGCTTGTTAGCGCTTAAAAGCGATCCTTATGCATTTGGCTCTTCCTATGAAGAAGAAGTCAATCTCACTGAAACTGATTGGCGCAATCGAATCAGTGTCATGTGGTTCGCTGTTGTCGATGGTCAGATTGCTGGGCTTATTGGTTTGCTGAGGAGAGATAATCTGGCGAGCATTCATTGTGGCTCTATCATTTCGTTGTGGGTGAAACCGGAATTTAGAGGTTACGGTGTTGCAAAAAGCTTGCTACAAAATCTGCAAAATATCGCACCAAGTCTGGGGCTACGAAAGATCTCTTTGCAGGTAACCGCAACTCAGCCAGCTGCAATCAGGCTTTATGAGAAGATGGGCTTTGAAAAAATCGGGTTACTTAAAGAGAATCTGTTGAAAGACGAAGTTTATCTCGATGAATTTCTCATGGAGTGGCATGTAAGGGCGCATTAATATAAATCCTCTAGCGTCGGCCATTCACCATATTTTTCTAAATAGTCAAACCTCTTTCGCTCAATGACATCATCCTCTGGTTGCTGCTCAATTTTTTTGGCTGCGGTATAGATAAAACCATAAAAATGAAAACCAAGCTCGGCACATAATTTTTGCATAGATAATACATTATTGTTGTCATCATCAATAAATATAATTGTTTCGGCTATTAAATGAAGTTTTTTAAGTACCTCATGAAACACTATGGATTTATATGCCAAAGCAGTAAAAATAATGCCTGATTTTAGCATAGGAATTCCCCTATCGGTTTTTAAATCAGGAAAACTGAAAGTATTACTGTTTTCAGAAAACTTCACAAAATCAAATCCAATATTATTAAGTTCTTTAATACGCCAATCTTCAATAGTGCTGATTGCTCCAAATTTTCCAGTGTACATAGCAGTAAGGGCAAAGCTCTTAATGCCTTTTTGATTCATATACTCTAAAATATCGTGGATAGTAGGCTCAACCATACGGACTTTGCGCTTAAGCCAAATTTGGCTAATCAAAAAATCTCTTCGATCTTTGGAAAGCTTAGCTTTTGATTCTAAAACCCATTTTTTACGAAAGGATGTAAGAAAACTAAATTCATGCGTCGGCATTATTAAAGTATCATCAACATCCCACAAGGCAATAATACCCTCACCTTCTCTTGTTTGTTTAATATAAGATCTGATTTCTTGTATAGTAGCTATTGTTTTTACTTCGCTATGAGCATTAGATATGGCCGATTTGGGGTGCTTCAAGGTGCAAGAGCTAACTAAAGTCAGTAAGTAAAATAGCACCAGAATAAGGATTTTCAGATTTAGATTCATTTTTCTTCACTACTGGAATTTGCTTTTAACTATACACTTTAATTCTCAAAAAGACACTGTTAGCAGAACTATTATCTTTTAGTAAATTAAAACATACAATAATGATCAAAATTACAATTGTCTACTCATCAGATTAACATAGCAACCATTATCAATTTGCGTTTGGATTTTAAATCATGCTTTCGTGAGCCAAATCTTGAGCTGATGGATGCTTTAGTCCATCTTAATGCAAGGCCTTACAGATTGATGGGAAACTCCACTATAACTTAGTAACTCGAGGCAGAAGCAGCCTTTTTTTTGCCATCTTCTTGTATTGCAATCAAAGCAATTCCATCCTCTGAAAGTGTAATAGACTTAAATGGTGCAGTTGATGAGCCTAAAAACCAATGTGGCTCTTCCCACTTTGATATCCCTCCCGATGTTGGATCAAGATCACCTTGCCTAACGTTTCCATTTACAGTAAGGATGTTGACCGTAAATCCTCCTAGCCCCAAAATAACACTGCGAATATCTTCATTTAGAGCTGTCTCTTCACCCGTAAGTTTTACCCATTTTGAATTAGCGTCTATGCGCCACAGTTTATTTTTTTTCAATACAAATACTGAACGTCCTTTCGACTGCCCCCCGTAACCCGGATAAATTAGTGAAACGCCACTTGCAATCTTAACTCTACCTGAAATTCCATTCCTACCAGCTAAGTATAGCCTGTCCCCCGATAGATAATATAATCCACTCCCTTCGTTACCTATAGCAATTGAGACTACTCCCGATCCATTTAACTCTGTGCCGTTGGAATAAATTTGGAACATCTTATTGTCTTCGGTAAGAAAATGTATACCGTACCCATCTATTCCTTCACACAATGATTTTATACCAATAGAGATTCTCTTAGTACCTAGTTTGTTAATTTGATATAGAATCCCATCAATTGTTAGAGCATAAACAAGACTATTATTAGTCCCTACTATTTTCGAATATCGGTTATATGTGTCGGCGATATAACAACCATTCTTATTAATCTGCCAAAGTTGTCCCACCGAAGTAAGCAAATAATAGGTATTAGGATGCCCAACTGTAAATTCTGTTATAAAATCATCTCCCGTGGCTACAAATCCCCTTATGCCTGAAGCGACAAAACTATAGATTATGGGCCCAAAACTGTAGGAAACTTTAAAAAGATCAGCGTGGGTATACACTTCTTTCAATTCTTTACGGGCTCTGAGAATATTTAAAGGCCTACCATTAGCATCCCATCCATCAATGATACGAGTAGTAAAATCATCGGCAGAAAGTATAAGCGCTTGCCCCTGGAGTAAATCAACTAACTTCCCTCGAGCAACAATACCTGCCATAGGGTCCAGCATTAAAGGAACCCCTGTTCCCGAGATAAATACCACAGCATGATTTCCAGTCGGGCTGTCTTTTCGCCATCCTATAACATTTACATTTAACTGTGATGATTCTTGGTGGGGGTAAATGTAATGCGCAAGTTGGATAACCAGAGAAGCATATTCATTACAAACAAGTGCGACACCATGCTCCATCATTTGTATTGGAACTAACTGGACAGGTCTCCTTTTCTCGAATACGTCTTCCGAAAATCGGTATGGGATAGATTCGTACGCTACAATGGTAGCAAAAATAAATGCTAGTCCTTCATCACTAATTCCTAAAAAATTCTCTCCAAGTTTTTTCAAAATTGCGGTCTTATATTTTTGAAAGAAAGGTTTAATTTTTTGAGGATCTGACCTGATTTCACGAATATCTGATTCCGAAGTAAAACGTAATTTAAAACATTCATCCTCATACCCATAGTCACACTTCGCATATGCAATTCTTGCACTAATAAGACTAAAAACAATTCCAATAGTAGCGACCAATTTAACAAGCATATTTTTCACACTATTACAACTAAAATAATTTTTCGAAAATACTTAATACATTATCACCATATCAATTACATCTTTTACGTAAAGCATTATTAAAAAACAATCTAAAATACAGATAGATAAATTACTAACAACTAGACGCTAAACTATTAAAGCATAAAATATTGCATATATTTCAGCAGAATGCTTTGATGAGGGCCAGTATGCAGCTAATTATTTTTTCAGCATCGGATAACTCAATCTTAGCGTTTCCCAATTTTCTAAATGCCCTACTAAAATCAGATATGAGACAGTTTTCTTCAAATTACCCAGATTGCTTTAAACAAATCAAAACAAGCACAAGTCTTACATAGATAACTTATAACTTTTTCGTGCAGTCAAATATATCATAATAACCATCATTCAAAGCGTAATAGCCTGGTGCAGAACAAGAAAGATCAAAGCCCATTTTTCGATAAAATTCCGGGGCCTAAAATCGCGTCTTTTAGGAGAGTGTTTTCAGCGGGAAGTGGATAGGCAATCGTCAAGCCCAGTCCGCTATATCCCTCAAGAGATTTTGTTATCAACATAGGATTCTTTATTGGAACGGGGGTTATCATTGCCAATTTTTATCATATGCGGCATTGAGCACAAGCATGGCTATGGCCCATGGTTGCGCCCTTTAAACGAGAAAATATGCTGAAAGCTCAATGAATTTCTCATAGAACGGCATAAAAAATAGCTTTAATAGCTATAACACCTTCTTCAAATGATAACGTTTATGCCCAGGCGGGCAGTCTTCAAGCGTGCCATAAACCTCGTAGCCATGCTTCAGATATTCCCGGCTCTCATCCTCGCTCAGAGGTTAATTGCAGATGTGATGCAGTGCCGGTCTTAACTTAAAGCAAAATTCTATAATCAATCTTGAGTATCTCAGCGATGCGTTGAGCTAGTTTCTTTCCTATGGGGCGTTTTCCATGCTCCATTTTAGAGAGATCGCTTTGAATAATCTTAAGTTTTTTGGCCAAATCGACTTGGGTCATATTTTCTTTATAGCGAGCCCCTCTGAGAATGCTGGCGGTTCTCAGCGACGGGTCTTTCATTTTGGGTTCTATATCTTCAATTTTGATACTGCCTTCTTTTTCTCGCAAAGCAGGCTGACATTGTTTAATGAAAAGCAACAGATTATTAGCAGCATCTCTAGGAAGCATCACTACTTCTGTTTGTCCGTCTCCTATTTTTATTGTTACCCTTTCAATAGGGAGCATTTTCGCGACCGCCGACATAATATACCTCCACTATCTGTACTTTTTTATCAATGACTTGCCAACAAGCGACATATTTGTGGGATAGATGACAATGGTGCTAGTAATTAACTAACTTTGAATAATTCGGCTAATTCACTTGGACTGGGCCTAAAAATTCAATTTCAGCTTCTAAAGTCATTAACGTATCAAAAATCTTTGCTGGCAGTTGTTTTTGCTTTGAAGATTTGTTGCTGTATCCTACTTCCCATCTCATTATGACATAACAGGGCAAAAAATGCCATATGGCAATAATTTAGTAAAAAGAATGTTTTAAAAAATCTTACGATGAGATTCTTTAAAACTTAACCCAAAAGCTCGCCACGCCAAATTTTTCCTGCCGCCGTTATACCCTAAATGTATTTCCGGGGGCCCAATATAATGAAATTTCTCATTAGCTCTTTAGTTCTTTTTGCTCATCTATCCTGGGCAAACACTGATTGTTCTACACGTTATCCGATCGTGCTCAGCCATGGCCTTTTTGGCTACAGTGGCAGCATTGGTATTTACCCTTATTGGTCAGATATTCCCGACACTCTGCGGGCATGTGGGGCCACCGTCTATGTCGCGCATGTGAGTGCTGCGAATGAGACGTCGATTCGCGGGGAACAACTCTTTAAGCAGTTGCAAGAATATGGACATGAGCGTTATCACCTCATTGGTCATAGCCACGGGGGTTTGGATGCTCGTTATGTTTTAGAGAATTACCCCGACATGGTGGCATCCGTTACCACCATTGGCACGCCTCATCGCGGCTCTAAGGTCGCTGACAAACTTAGCATGAGCTTAAATCAAGGCACGTGGATGGAGAGTCTCGCAAATTTAATGGGGAATGCCTTAGCCTATACCATCACTATTTTGTCGGGCCATTTTGGCTGGCAAGATACCCGCATGGCAATGCTCTCCCTCACTACCGAACGTCAAAAGTACTTTAACCACATTTATCGCATTGGTCTTGGCAAGGATGAGTGTAGTGGCGGTGATAGCTCATATTTTGGTACCAAACTCTATTCCTGGGGAAGCGAAGGGGCAAAGCCTACCACCTATCGTGATTGGTTTGGCCATGTGCTCCAGCAAGCAGCGCGAGTTTTTGACCCACAGGAGAAAAATGACGGCCTCGTTGCGGTCTGCTCCATGAAGTGGGGCAAATGGCTGGGGAGTATTAAAAACGCTCATCATCTGATTCCGGTAGGCGGCATTGTCTCGCCTCTTACTGATGATTTAGATGGTGTGCCGCAAGCAATGTTTGTTGAGCATGCGATGCGCTTAGGCAAAGATGAATCGCGGCGATAAAAAAAGCTCCCGATGGGGAGCTCTTTTTTTTTGACAGGGGACCTTATTAGATTCTAAAGCCCACAAATCCACCGCCGCTCGCCGGTATGGAAAGAATTTTTGTGTTTCTTAAAATCCCAGATCCGGGGATGGTGTAGTCTGCGGTCGCAGATCTTTCGGGACTCAAGATAATTTGGTCCTCTGCCTTCAAAGGAATTCCATGATGGAGAGCCAAGGGCAAAAATACTTGCTTATCATTACTATCTTTCACGATAGCGCCATCAGGAAGCACCCTGAGTACTGTCGCGCTAAAGTTATTGAGGTTGCTATAAGGGACCCAATGAGTATTTGCGGGGCCTGTGAACTGAAATAGTCTCACAGCGCTTCTTAGAATCTCATCTTTATCCGATTCGGCTGCGATTACGTCCTTCAGACCATCAGAGATTGCTTCCAATTTTTTCGGTGGAGTTAAAAGCCTATTAGATGCAGTAGCAAAGGCAGCTATCATGTCATTTTTAATGCGAGTCGACATTTCTTTTCCGGCAATGGCCCTGAAAAGCGGTTCGCCTAAATCTGCAGGTCTTTTGCGCAATTCAACATATTCTTCGCTGAATGCCTGTATCAGACGATCAGCTAACCTTTTTTGGATATCATTAAGATTATTTTCTTGAGCGCCTACAGCAAAAGCAACGGCTTTAACAGGATAGCTTTTACGAGTGTCTTCATTTAACCTCGTCAAAGCAGTATTCTCCACTAAATTTTTCCACTCTCTTTTCAAATATGTTAACAGCCTAATAGTCTGAGCATTATTAAGTTTATTATCAGCTAAGAGCACAACGTTATACACTGATTGCGGCATGAAGCTTTCTTTAGCAGGTATGGCATTAGTTCCACTGATGGGCTGCACCTCTTCCAAGGCTCTATTAATAGCATTGGCCCATTCTTGCTCTTCAGCGTTCAGCTTGATTCCGGTGAGACCTCGCAAAGTACCTAGCCCAGATCTTAACTGCCATGCTGCACCTTTGATGATGTCATCTACTTCTTTATCTCGTTGAGTTTTATTACGAAGTTCTTTGGCGTGCACGGCTTTAACTTTACCGAATATATCATTTACATGCTTAACATTCTTTTCAGCCAAACGGACGGCCACGTCATTGTCGACGATCGCCTTATATACTTCAGTAGGAAGGCCTGCATTTGATTCTTTTGTAATGCCCGGATTGTCACTCAAAGGCTGCACAGGATTTTCAGGCGCAGTTGGCTCAGTGGGTGTTGTTGGCTCCGTTGGGTTTGTATCTGTTGGTTGCTCAGGCCTAGTAGGTTGTACCGGCGTCGTAGGCGTAGTTGGCGTTGTGGGCTGGACTGGCATAGTTGGCGTTGTAGGCTGTTCCGGCCTATTTGAAGGCGAAGGGCGCCTTGTTGGAAGTCTCAGCGGCTTATCGCCTTGCGGAGGTTCTCGTTCAGGATTTTCGTCATTTACTGCCGGCTTCGCATCCTCTGGATTATCAGATCCAGGTCCACAGGAAGCCATTCCTAAAGCCAAAGTGATCAAAATCAGTAGTTTATTCGTTAAAAATTTCATAATTTACTCCCTGTGCTCACAGGTTTATTCTCATATTTAAAATTTTACAGAGCCTAGGCCACAAAAATAATAAAGATTCCGCTTCTAATGTATTAAACTACTTATTTCTTAACTATTTTCAGGGGGGAATGCAGGGAAATTTCACAACAAAAAAGCCCTTTTTGGGGGCTTTTTTGTTCTGTGGATTATAGAAACTTAATTATTGAAGCCATAGAAAGCTTCTTCAGCTTCATATTTAATATGTTCTTCATCATGTCCAGGAGGAGAAATAGTGATGCTAGCGGGTGAAGCAGCAGTTTTTAGTGTTTCGACAAAAATCTTGTCGTCCTTAAGAAATATTGAAGGATATTTTGTTGCCAAAAATATTTTTCGGCTGTTCGCATCAACAGCCAAAACACCTTTAGGGTTATCGGCTCCTGCTGGGCCAGTAACGGTTAGCTCAAGTTTAGCACGCTCATCAATATTTCTAAAATGTGAACTCTCTTGAAATATCTTGATTGCCTTACGGATGACACTCCGCTTGGAATTATCAGATCTCACCAACAAATTTGCTTGTAACTCATCTATGATATTTGCAAGTTGTTCGGCTCCTGATGCTGATTGTGCTATTATTCGTGCTCTTTCAAAAATCTGCACAACAGTGTCCTTATCTCGCCCGCTGATTACGGCCGTGTTCATCACTTTCTCATAGGTTCCTTGATCAAGATCTCTTGGCTTTGGCAGTGGTATGCGCGCAAAACCGAGGAAGCCGTCACCTCCTACTTCTATCCAAGTTCTCCTATTCCATGCCCTCCATCCACTGGAGCGCTCGTCAAGCCGATCACTGACAACAATTTTATCGCTTACCCTCAAGTCAACGCCATTGAATAAGAGGCGAGGCAAATAAGCAATGGTATTATCCTCAAGCAAAAGTTCCGCATCACCTGTATCCGTTATTTTCTGAACTGTGACTTCACGCGAATCAGCACGTACATCTTTGGTGTAGTTTCGCAGCAACTCAAGAGTATACCGAATCAAATCCTTTCGAAGAGTTTCATCTGCTTCATCGTTAAACGCCTCTACAACAGCATTTATTTTAGCTTTATGATTCCCTTTTGCGAGCGCTTTTGTATAAGCATCAATCATGCGGTTTTTGTTTTTTGTGCTATAATCCTTCGCGACTATATCATTGTAGGGAGCATCTATCCAACTTGCTGGTTTAGCACTAAGCGAGGGATACTCTGCAAGAAAAGCTTGCTGAATTTCATTAGCCCAATTTATTTCATCCGCGGAAGGGGTCTTCTTTAGAAAATCCTTCCTCTCCCAAACGCCCAACACAAGGTATAAATAATATTCTCTGTTTTCCGGATTATCAACCAACACATCATAATTAAGGCTACCCTTAGAAACATTTCCAAAATTATCACTTAAGACACCACCAAGCCAATCTATCGCATCATTGACTGCTCTATTAGAAGTAGCAAACTTGCTTTCAACAATCGCTTTATAGACGGATTCGGCCATAAAATCAGGTTTTGGCGTTATTGGAATTGCTGGATCTAACTTTTCCATTTCCGCATTTATTCTGCCGGCCCACTCATTTATTTCACTCTCAAAACGCCCGTGAGTGACTTCAGATTTTATTGCACGAAAAATGTTCAGCCTCCGCTCTTCATTGTCCGTCCACCGTTTTTTTAAAATCCCTTCTAATTTTGGCAGGAGACGATTTATATGGGCATTAGTCGTATACTGGGCAAGATGATCACTGCTTCCATCCCCTAAAATCGCCGCATACAGATCATTATACTTTGCCTCTGCAAGGACAGCTCTGGTAATCGCTTCAATAGGCTCCTCATCATTCAACACGCTGTTGATTGCCGCCGCCCAAGCTCTGGCTTCGTCACTCGCGCCGCCAAGAATAGTTCCTATTGCAGTGCCAACACGCGTATCCCGATCAACTGGCTGAGGTCGGATAGCCAAAATTTCCTCAATCAGTGGGGCCAAAGTCATCATCTGAGCGTTAGTAGCAACTTTTGCGGGATGATTTGCATCAGTTCCTACAATTGCATTCCAAAGATCGAGGGAGAACGAAGCGGGTTTAGTGAGTTCAGTTGCAGGTTGTACCTTCTCCATCTCACTCGCAATAAGATTCACCCAATCCGTTTTATCCCGGCTCGGTTCCTGAATAAGGGTATTAATTGCCGTTGCGAGTTCCCTCTTTCGCCTTGTAGCATTTCTAGGCAAGTCAGAAAAAATTGAGATTATTTTAGGCATCAATGCATTTATTTGCGCGTTCGTAGCGACTCTGGCTGGATGATCTGCACTACCATCTCCAGTAATTGCCTTAAAAAGCTCATTATAGCGTGCATCTGTAATCTCTGCTGGTCGAACAATCGCTACTACAGGCACCTCAGCATTCAACACGTTGTTGATTTCCGCCGCCCAAGCTCTGGCTTCGGCACTCGAGCCAACAATTCCTTCTACCGCACTAAGAACCTGGCTATCTCGATCATCTGGCTGAGGTCGGATAGCCAAAATTTTCTCGATCTTCGGCACCAAATCCATCATCTGATCGTTCGTAGCAACTTTTGCAGGGGGGTTTAGACCATTTCCTACGATAGCATTCCAGAGGGCATCCGAGAATGAAGCAGGTTTAACGAGCTCAGCTGCAGGTTGTACCTTATCCATCGCCTCAATAATACTATCAGTCCAAGCCTTTATCTTTGTAGTACTTGTAAATCCTAGGATCCGATTGATTGTGTTTGAAAGAAAACCATCTCGCGTAGCTTTAACTCTAGGCAAGGTATAAAAAATTGGCACTATTTCTCGCATCACTTCATTCATCTGTTCGTTCGTAGCGACTTGAGCCGGATGATTTGGCGTAGAATCCCCTACAATAGCGTCATAAATGTCATCGTCGATTAATTCATCAGGTCTCACAAGAAGATTCGCGTCATCGAGCGGCAAAGCTTTGTTGACCGCTTGAACAACCGCAGAGGCATCGCCAGCACGTTGAGCCACGAAGGCAGTTCCAATAGCGTTCTCACGATTTAATTTAATACGGGGCAGAACATCTATTGCTGTCTTCACAGCTATCATTAACTGATTCTTTGCGTTCACATTCACCGTTCTGGGCAATGAAACTATGGACTCATAGACGTTAAGAGGGAGCTCAGAAAGCTTCAAATTCGTTAAGCCTCCGGCGGGATAATAAGAGCTCTGGATAGCTGCATCGATCAACCTTGCATGAGCCTCAGTGGGACCCAGGCTTCTAATTGCAGAAATTCGGCGGACAGAATCATCATTTTTGGCAAAAACGTTGTACGTTTGTGTAATCAAGTTATTAACCACATCGTCAGACAAAAGCAGACCGGGACCTTGAGTAATAGCATTATAGACTTCTGTACTCAATAGAGATTCTGCAAGGGTCGTTCTTGTCGTAGTTAATGGATAATCCTGTTGAAAGGAAACTATAAGCTTATCTTTTAACTCCGCGGTAAAGCCGCGAGTCAAAGCTTTTATCGCATTGTCACGCGCATTTTTATCGGGATAAACGCCTGCTACCGGTTTGCTTTGTTCGAGTATAGGAGTCAAAGCGTTGAGCATTAAAGCTATATCGGAAGGAATGTATAATGGATTTCCAAATAAAGTGTTGAGCACGGCCTGTGTATTAGGTCCAAATTGTCCAACTTTGGTCACGTTAGCCGTATTTTCACTAGCCAAATCTAAGGTCATCGCGTCGTTAATTCTATCAATACTTAAGCTAGGTGGAGTTAAGTTCAAATCATTTACTGAAATTGCAATTCTCAGCGCATTTTTGCGGTCCTCTGGATTAACAATTTCTCGTTCTTGAACTGGAATTATTGCCCTAGCCATTCGTCCAAGAGCCTTTTTAACGCTGTCGCTTTGATTGGGCATTTGGTAATGTGTTTGGAAAAGCGACGCTAATTGAGTCCGAAGACCGTTAGTCACCTGTGTAAGGGTAGGGGTGACAGTCAAGAAGTCACCTACGCGAGGAATGTTTACATTGGTAATAGCATGGTCGGCTTCAAGCGCTAGTCTTATTTGCTCACGAAGTGGTTGAGCCGGGGCAGGATCATCAATGATACCAGCAAAATCTAGAGCAGCTATTTTAGCATTTCTACTTGCTTTCGTATTATTTGTATGAATGCCATTTCCCCTGATTGCATCGGCAATTCTCTTCAGAGCAATTAACTCATGGCGTCTAGTGTTAATTGTTCTCGCATCATAAGCCGCTTGCATGACTTCCAAGAGCTTGCCGGTAAATTGGTCCGTAATTTCCCTCGAGTCCATGAGTGCAATCGGTCTTGCCATGTCATCTTGGAGAGCTTGTTTTAATTCACCAATGCTTACACGAGCCTTAGTAAAGTCAGGCAAATCCTGAATTCTCAACCTATCAATTTCTTCCTCGCGTTCTCGCTGGCCTTTATTCGCATTTTGCACTGGAAGAATCTTATTTTTGATTCGCATCAGGGCTACTTTTCTAGTGATTGGTGCTGCAGGTGTCGCGTATTCAAGCAAGGAAGAGTAGTTAAATTGCGTCGTCAATAAAGTACTAAGAGCGGGCCTTAGTCCTTCTTGCAGATCTGCCAAAGGTGGCCCTTGAGCAAAATCCAGCACCATAATGTCATTAACACCATCAGGACTTAGCCTAGTTCCCGCGAAATTTACTGCACGTAGTTGTCCAATTCTTTGGGTTCTATTAGTCGATTGGGCATTCTGAATAGGTAATATAGATTTTTTAAGCCTTAATAAGGATTTTTTAGCCAGGTCATCGTTGGCCCTGTCAGCTACTCTAAATTCCTCTTGAAACAAAGTTCGCAAAGAGGGGCTCAAACTATCTACGACCTCAGCAAGGGTCGGAGCCGGAGCGCTAATAAAAAGATCATCGGTAAGGGCTTTTGTAATTTCAGTAGCAGTAAGCCCTGAGCCGTTGAGATCCAAGCGACTAACAAGATAATTCCGATTTATGGCATCCTTATCGCTTCGAATACTCAGTGCTGGATTAGCAGGATAAGGTTTTCGCAACTCATCAGCAACGCGCTTCAAAGCCACTTTTTTAGCTTCCGTCCCCATCAACACGCGCTGCCACTGGGCAGGATATTTCGATGCAAACAAGTTTTTGAGGTTTTGGCCAAAGCCTAGAGTAATATCATTCAACGAAAGTCCAGCGGTCTCTGGTGGAGGAGGCGGACTATTGCGGTCCTCTGTTAGAGCATCGATGATCACATTTGCTTTGAGAAAACTAAAGCCACGCGCATCGACATCTAAAGCGCTTACTGCTTGGTTTCGAGCGATTGTATCGCTATTTAATTGTAGAGGACGAAGTTCGTCAGCAAGAGTTTTGAGGGCTTTTTTAACCGTTTTCGTTTGATTGGCTTTTTCGTATTCCTGCTTGAAAAGAGCGCTTAATTTCGGTTTTAATACGTTGCTACCATCGCCGTTAATTATTGCTTCTAAGCTTGGGGGCACATTCCAAGGAATGCTAAGACTAACATTTTTAAGTGGATTGGGTACCGATGGAAGTGAAGGGATGCCAGGAACACGAGCCCAGTTCGGCAATCCCCATGATTCATCCCGAGCCATCGCCTCTTTTATGGCATCTTTAATAGTGTCGTCGAAGCCTAATTCGGCAGCAAGTTGGTCGATTTGCTCATTTCGGCTTGCTTTTCTCTTATTGGCTATAATTTGCTTCTCTCGAAGTCCGTTAGCGATTAGCCCTAACTGGATTTTTTCTTCATCGGTATTGGCGTCATAAGCTTCTTCAAATAAATTTTTGAGATTAGTTTTAAAGCCTAGAACAACATTTTCTTTACTTGGAACTAAGTCCGTGCCGGTATCACCACCGGTTTGACCACCGGTTTGTCCGCCAGTTTGGCCACCGGTTTGACCGCCAGTTTGACCACCAGTTTGACCGCCAGTCTGTCCGCCAGTTTGGCCACCGGTTTGACCACCAGTTTGGCCACCGGTTTGGCCACCGGTTTGACCGCCAGTTTGTCCGCCAGTTTGACCACCAGTCTGTCCGCCAGTTTGTCCGCCAGTTTGTCCGCCAGTTTGCTCGCCTTCGTCGTCATCACTTCGAGCATTTTCTGCAGCGATTAACTGGGCTAAAATGGCTATTCTATCTTTTTGTTGAGGGGTTTTTCCCATCAACCTTTTCAAATCTGGGATTTTGTTGAGCTCGACCAAAATCTCTGCATCAGTGGAGGAAGGACCAATGTTGATATCGGGAATTTTTCCAATAAGAGTATTGAGCTTTTTAAGGTCATTTTTAGCGCTGCTTATAGCCGCATCCCTAAAAAGGTTATACATTTCGGTCGTAAAGCCCTCAGGTTTCGCTCTAAGCTTGACTGCACTACCACCAGCACCGCCGCCATTTCCACCACCACTACTGCTGCTACCACCTATTGTCTTTCCCGTTGTCGGGGCGTCGTCGGAACACGAAGCTATGCAAAAGGCAAATGCTAATCCGAGCAAAACTAATATTTTTTTCATAGTTAAAATCATAATATTCGTACTCCGCAAACCTACATCAAAAATTTATATAAAGACAAGCCCTTATAAATATTCACTTATCTAAAAAATTACATCATAGCTTAGATATCTTTATCTATTTTGCCATGTTTATGCAGGGTTTTTCTCTTACTTTTGGCATCACCAATATAGCGGTCCACTTTTCATTGACAATAAGGGAGAGATATTAATTCTTATTGTGTTTTCAGGCTTAAGTGGCCAGAAAAGCAGGGAATTGGAAATTCCCTACTTTTAGACGCCTTTAAACCGCAGATTTTTCTTTGGGCGCCACCATGGCGGCTATAACGAGATCTCCGCTCACATTGATGGTTGTGCGGCACATATCCAAAAAGCGGTCCACACCCAAAATGAGGCCTATTCCTTCCGGAGGAATACCAACGGATTGCAAAAGTATCATAATCAAGGGCAGTGAGCCGCCCGGCACGCCGGCTGTGCCCATACCGGCGAGGATAGAGAAAAGCACCACTTCAATTTGCTGCGCCAAGTCAAGGTCGATACCGTACACTTGGGCCAAAAAGAGCACCGTAATTCCTTCAAAAATGGCTGTGCCATTTTGATTAGCAGTGGCGCCCACGGTGAGCACAAAGCGTGAAATATTGCTGGGAATACCTAGCTTAGTCTCAGCAACCTCAAGCGATTTTGGCAAAGTGGCATTAGATGACGAAGTACTGAAGGCATAAAGATAAACATCTTGGCAATGCTTAAAAAAGGTCCAGGGATTTCTTTTTGCTACAAATTTAATGGCTGCGCTATAAACGAAAAACTGCTGAATAAGAAGAGCTACAACTACCGTTATTACGTATAACAATAAAGACAAAAGAATACCGTAGCCGGCAATAAAAATAGTGTTGAAAACGAGGGCAAACACGCCAAAAGGAGCTAAGGCCATGGCGAAGCCTAGGATTTTCATGCAGGCGGCGAATACTTGTTCGAAAATAGGAATCAACACACACTGATGTTGGGCTTTTTGGCGATTTACTAAACTCAAACCAATGCCAAAAATCAGAGCAAAAACCATCAGAGGAATCATCTCGCCATCAAGCGCGCGCACCGCGCTGTCGAGGGGATTTTTAGGAATAAGCTCCACAATTATTTGCGATATCGGCTTGGTATTGGCTACGTTTTCGCTAATTTTGGCAATGGTTTTGGTGTTTTGGGAAAAATTCTGCTGCTGGCTTTCGGTGATGACGAAACCATCGCCAGGACGAATAATGTTCACCAAACTAATGCCAATCAACACCGAGAGCGTTGAAATTACCACAGTGTAGGCCAAGGTTTTCCGCACCACTTTGCCTATGCCATGGCTCATTGCCAGTTCGTTAGTGGCAATGACCAACGCCGAAAAAATAAGGGGCACTACCACCATGAAAATCAGACGTAAAAAAATCTGACCGATGGGCTGTAGAATATGAGTATTGGCGTCTTTAAGCCACGTAATATCCGAAAAAGGATGCAGCACAACCCCAAGAATAACGGCGGATAATAATGCTATTACTAGTTTCTTGTGCTGCGACATTTTTTACTCCAAATAGACAAGCTAAATATGCAGTAATAGATAAATTTGGCCGAATGAGCAAGGCAGGTATTAACTACCCGCATTTGTCATCATGCCTAGAGCAAAAAATATATTTGAGAAAGCTAAAGAGCTAACAATCTTGCGCCTTTGAATAGCTGCCGGCTTGAGCAGCTGTAAAGCCTTAGAGTCTAAGTAGGCACTACATACTTCGCCGATAGGCCCCGCCGACCTCGAAGAAGCTCTCGCTGATTTCGCCCATGGAGCAGTATTTGGCAGCTTCCATTAGATGCTCGAAGGTATTTTCTTGCGCCATGGCGGCCTTTTTTAGGGCGTCGAGGCATTGTTTGCGCTCTTTCTCAAAGGCTTTGCGCATGAGGGCTATTTGCTCTACTTGCATGATTTTTTCTTGTTCGCTTGAGCGCATGAGCTCGACTTTGGGTGGGTGCTCAAAGCTCTTCGGCAAAAATGTATTGATGCCGACTATGGGCAAAGCGCCGGTGTATTTTTGTTGTTCGTAATAGAGGCTTTCTTCTTGGATTGCTGAGCGCTGAAACATCGTTTCCATGGCGCCTAAAACTCCGCCACGAAGATCAAGTTGTTCAAATACTTTAAGCACCGCCTCTTCGACTTTTTCGGTCAGATCCTCGATAAAATACGATCCTTGCCACGGATTCTCATTTTTGGTGAGGCCCAGTTCGCGATTTATAATCATTTGAATAGCCATGGCTCGCCGTACTGATTCTTCAGTTGGCGTTGTCACTGCTTCATCGTAAGCGTTGGTATGCAAAGAATTGCAGTGATCGGCAATGGCATAGAGAGCAAGCAGAGTCGTACGAATATCGTTAAAAGCCATCTCCTGCGCATGAAGCGATCGGCCCGAGGTTTGGATGTGGTATTTCAGCTTTTGGCTGCGTTCATTACCGCCATAGATTTTTTTAATCGCCAAGGCCCAAATTCGCCGGGCGACTCTGCCAATCACTGCATATTCCGGGTCGATTCCGTTGGAGAAAAAGAAACTAAAATTTTGTGCAATGTCGTCTACAGACATCCCACGTGCTCGATAATATTCGAGCAGCGTGAAACCATTGGCCAAAGTGAAAGCTAACTGCGAAATAGGATTGGCCCCTGCTTCGGCAATGTGATAGCCGCTCACACTCACGCTGTAGAAATTCTTGATATGGTTTTTTATGAAATATTCTTGGCAATCACCCATCATGCGCAAAGAAAAATCGACCGAATAAATACAGGTATTTTGCGCCTGCTCTTCCTTTAAAATATCGGCTTGAATGGTGCCCCGCACAGTGTTGAGTACGCGCGCTTTGATTTCCTCATAAAATGCCTGCTCAACCACTTTATGTGAGGGCAGTCCCAAAAAGCCCAATCCTTGGCCGTTATGACCATCCGGTAGGCTTTCAGTGCGATAAACAGGGCGGCTCAGATTTTGTGTTGTAAACCAATCATCAATGCGTTTTTTTGTTTCTTCCCATTGCCCTCGCCTTTTAAGTTCAGCCTCCACTTCGAAATCGATGGCGGCGTTAAAGAAAAAGGCCAACATGGTGGGTGCGGGGCCATTGATGGTCATGGAAACCGAAGTTTTTGGGTCCACTAAATTAAAACCCGAATAAAGTCTTTTGGCATCATCCAAAGAACATACTGAAACACCGGCATTACCCACTTTGCCAAAGATATCTGGGCGCATGGCAGGGTCTTCACCATAAAGCGTCACTGAATCAAAAGCGGTGGAAAGGCGCGTGGCCTCATGCCCTTGGCTTAGATAGTGAAAGCGTTTATTGGTACGCTCTGGCGAGCCCTCGCCTGCAAACATGCGGGTGGGATCTTCATCTTGACGCTTAAAAGGAAACACCCCCGCAGTGAAGGGAAAATAACCTGGAAGATTTTCTAAGCCGACAAAGCGCGCAATTTCTCCTCGCTTTTTGAACTTCGGCGCTTGAACTTTGTGAATCAAAAGATGCGACAAAGACTCATAACTATTTTTGACCTTCACTTCTTTGCCGCGCACATCATAGCTTAATTCAGGAGCTTCATAACGTTTTTGGCGAAGCTGAAATTCTTCTATTTGAGCGCCTAAATCTGCATCGGTTTTTGCCATTAAATCAGCTTTTTTATCGCTAAATACGCTAACGTCACTGAACTCTTTGCTTGCCACTTCGAGCGCATCGATGCGATCAAAAAGAGCTGATTGCTCCTTAATATGCTGGTGGTGCTCACGCACAACTTCGGCCACCTGAGATAAATAGCGTAAACGTTTTTTAGGGATAAGCGCTAAACTTGCCGGCTCGCCTTCAGGCAGTAATGAATAATCCCATTTTTGATTGGGTCGCAGATCTTTTAGAAGGCTTATGAAATTATTGAAAAATCGATTAGTGCCCAGGTCACCAAAAACATGCGCGCTCGTTCCGAAAACGGGCATCTTTTCTAAAGGGACATCAAAAAGCCGGTGGTTACGTTGATAAGTCTTAGCTACATCACGCAAAGCATCATGGCTTCCTACTTTGTCAAATTTATTAATGACAACGAGGCGAGCAAAATCGAGCATATCGATTTTTTCAAGCTGACTTTGAGCCCCATACTCGGGCGTCATCACATAAATCGATGCATCGACTATGGCGTTGATACTGCTGTCACTTTGACCAATGCCTGCGCTTTCGAGAACCACAATGTCAAAATCAAGTAAAGACAAATAATCAAGCACGTCTTTGGCAGTGCGCGCGATAGAAATATTTGCCTCACGCGTTGCCATAGAGCGTACAAAAACTCGCTCGTTATCGGCGCTATTTAAGCGTATTCGATCGCCAAGCAATGCACCGCCACTTTTTATTTTGGTGGGATCAATGCTTAAGATCGCCACTTTTTTATCAGGAAAGGCCGTCAAAAAACGCAACAGCAATTCGTCAATAAGTGAGCTTTTTCCAGCGCCTCCCGTGCCTGTAATACCGATTATCGGCGCACGTTTATTTTCCCTTTGTGCTTTGGCAATGATCGCCATCAGCTCTTTCTTTGGCCCAGCATAGCTTGGATGCTTATCCGGATAAGCACCAAGTTCGAGCGTACTAATAGCGCGGGCAATTTCAATTCTATGTGGGGCCTTAAATGATAAAGAATTCACCGGCGCGCTAGCATAATGGTCACTTTCCGAAAGCATGTGCTGAATCATGCCCACCAAGCCCATTTTTTGGCCATCTAGGGGCGAAAAAATTTTCTTGATGCCGCGCCCTTCTAAGAGCTCAATTTCTTCATGAACAATCACCCCACCGCCACCGCCGAAAATCTGAATATGCGATGCCTGGTTATTCTTTAATAATTCGAGCATGTAGGTAAAATATTCGATATGCCCGCCCTGATAACTGGAGAGCGCAATCGCTTGCACATCCTCTTCGATTGCCGCCTTTACGACACTCTGCACTGAACGATTATGGCCAAGATGAATAACTTCAGCGCCTTCCGATTGTAAAATACGTCGCATAATATGAATGGCGGCGTCATGTCCATCGAATAAAGAGGCAGCACTTACAACGCGCACAGGATGATCGAGTTTCATAGTAATCCTCGAAATATTTGGTACCCTAAGAATAGGCTAAAAACTTGGAATTGCTAGATTCTTTGCGTTATCACGACGGATTAGTAGAAAAATTTCAAGGTCACTACCGTCGCAAAAATAAATAATGCGGGCCAGTAGAGAAGCTTTATACAAATATTTCGGCGGTAAAATAATAAACCTGTTTCACTTTTACTCGATAAATATAAGACACCATTAATAGCCACAAGCATGAGTAATGCATACAGCAGAAAATAATAATATTCGATATAAATTATAGCATTAACATCGCTAATTACTCGGCGTAACGATTGATGCGAAATAATTGCTGCAAAAAATACGGCTGAAAGCTGTGGCAAAATGAGCAAAGTATTCGATGCTACTCTCTCTACTTCGCTGCTTTGCAAAAGGACAAAGAAAATAATAATCGCGATAATGGCAAGCGGCAAAATAGCCATAGCCATTGCCGAGATAATTTCGCGAGAGATAGCGACTGCAAAATAGAAATCAGGATGCATTGCTATAGCGCTTTTATCATTTAATCCCATATTCGTACGAAAATTCGGCATATAATAATAAAAGAAGGTGTCGTTAAATTTCCAAGACGTGATTTGCACATTATGCTTAAGCCCCTTCAAGTTTTCAGAGCGCTCATAAGAAGCAAAATCCGGGGAGAGAATGATATTTTTCTGCAAATCAGGATGATAAAAATTTAAATTTAAAAGCTGCGCATCAAAAGGATATTGAATAAAATTGAAAACATTAAGCG
>JBPOIV010000036.1:0-1905 GCA_052034245.1 Myxococcota bacterium | reverse complement strand
TGGTATGTGGATCCTCGGGTCAAGCCCGAGGATGACAACTCAATGCCACAGGAAGACAACTCGCTGAAAAATGCTTGATTTTTGTTGAGTACTTTTGCTTTATTGGCATTCAATCGGAAAAGGTCGTCATTCGCCCGCGCACTTAATCGTTATTCACCCACACACTCAGTCGTTATGCGCCCCGCACTTAGTCGTTATTCGTCCCGCGCCTAGTCGTTATTCGTTCCGCGCCTAGTCGTTATTCGTCCCTAGTCTTCATTACCCGGCACCTAAATTGTCATCCTCGGGCTTGACCCGAGGATCCATCAAAAAAAATCTACACATGACCCAACAAAGTCGCCATTAACACTTTATACCCATTTTTTATTACTTATAACAAATGCGCTATGCTGTCGGCCGTGTTCATGGTATGTGGATCCTCGGGTCAAGCCCGAGGATGACAACTTAATGCCATAGGATCACAACTACCAACAGTTTAGCAAAGTAGGACAATATGCCTACAATATCTTTCGCTTCAGCTCATCGACAAAATCTAATTTTTCCCACGTAAAATCAGGATCGGTTCGACCAAAGTGTCCATAGCTTGCGGTCTTTTGGTAAATTGGTCGACGTAGTTTCAGGTGTTCGATGAGATGTGCAGGCTTCAGAGGCACTGTTTGTTTGATCGCATTTTCTATGCGCTCTTCACTGACACTTGCAGTCCCAAAAGTATTGACCATCACACTTATTGGCTCGCTTTCTCCGATTGCGTAGGCGATCTGTACTTCGCATTGCGTAGCAAGCCCTGCCGCAACGACGTTTTTTGCCACATAACGCGCCAAATAAGCAGCCGATCGGTCAACTTTCGAGGGATCCTTCCCTGAGAAAGCGCCGCCGCCGTGACGGCCCATGCCGCCGTAAGTATCAACGATGATTTTTCTGCCTGTAAGCCCACAATCTCCTTTCGGACCGCCGATAACGAAGGCACCGGTGGGATTAATATGAAATTTAAGCTGCGGCAGAAAATGCTCAGGCTTTATGACTTTTTTAATTACTTCTTCCACAATCGCTTCTTTTATTGTGGACAAAGAAATGCCAGCACGATGTTGGGAAGATACAACAATCTCAGTAACCCCCACAGGGCGCCCTTGCTCATAGCGAACGGTCACTTGAGTTTTTCCATCCGGGCCTAAAAAAGGCACGATTTTTTCTTTGCGCACTTCGGCTAATTTTGCGGATAAAGCATGTGCATAACTGATGGGCAAAGGCATTAACTCGTCGGTTTCATTGCACGCAAAACCAAACATCATGCCTTGATCGCCTGCACCTTGTTCTTTGCCATCATGGGCATCAACGCCCATTGCGATGTCTTTGGATTGCTCATCGATAGTGCTCAAAATAGAACACAGCTCAGCATCAAAACCATGCTCCAAGCCTCGATAGCCGATGCGTTCAATGGTTTGCCGCGCAATGGCACTAAAATTGACCTGCGCAGAAGTAGTGATTTCGCCTGCGATCAAACATAGATTACTTTTAAGCAAACATTCCACCGCAACGCGAGCTTTCGGATCGAGCGCTAAAATAGCATCAAGCACTGCATCGGAAATTTGATCAGCCATTTTATCCGGATGGCCTTCAGTCACTGATTCGCTCGTAAAAACATGAGGTCGATCTGAAATCATAAAAAAATCTCCTGCGCCGCTTTCCCAGAAATTATCTTTATCTAACGGTTTTTGGCTAGGGCTTTATTCATACCCAAAAAATATTAATAAGAAGAAACAAGCTCATGGTTTTTTGTTCAGAAAAAAGAAGAACGACGATTTTGCTCCTTTCCAACATCGGCTTGACAAACGCCGACCTTTTGGCATCCTTAAGAGCCTTTTGCCGGCATAGCTCAGTTGGTAGAGCAACTGATTCGTAATCAGT
>JBPOIV010000254.1:0-1749 GCA_052034245.1 Myxococcota bacterium | reverse complement strand
GTTCCAGAAAGTTCTTGCAAATATAGCTTTTTTCAAGGCCCATAATTTATCGATTGAATCCGCATTTCAAAACCTTAAAAAAAATGATATTTTAAACTCAACAAATATTAAACATTGCCTAAAATATCCTCAGCATGCCAATGAAGTTGCCAACGCTTTAGGTGAAATACGATCCAAGCGATTCAAAGATGGTTCGCCGCCCCTTATCCTAGAATGGATTAATTCACTTTCTCCCATTTATATGAATGCCGCACTCAATGCTCTTCTTGCTCATGGAGAATTTACAAAACAAAATATGAGCGCTGTTTTGAACATCATGCAACTTTTAAATAAATATCCTGAGGTTAAATTGAATGCATATTTAATAGGGAAAAGCACTCGCTATGGTATAGATCGTTCTTTTCTTAGAAAGGGCGTCACAGCATGGGAATATGCCTATAGTGTAGTAATAAATTTGACCAGATTAGTTAGTTCCTGGAGCGCTAACGACCAATATTTATTTAGTGTACAAGTACGGCTTCTTCCATCTTTAAGTGATTTTCTCCCGATGATTATCGAGTCTTATATCTTAGAAAAAGGAGGCAATAGTCCCAATGTCGAGGCGCCCGCTCTTTTTGAAGGAAAATATTTGCTCACAAAATATCAGGAACTCATGACACCCACCAAGAATAGCGATAACCCCCGTGAGCCTATTAATAAATTGCATTCGATTGCGAGCTCCCGCTCGATTGATGAAAGTCTCGAGAATTCTAACAGCATTCCCTTCCAAATTCATGAGCAATTGTTTGCGAAACTCCATGAAGATCTAAAAGAGTTTGTGATGGAGATCAGCAAAGGATATGACAATCGCACAAGATATGGAAACCTTGCCTTCGAGTCAGAAGAGGAACTCTCTTTTTTTGATCCCATTAGCTTGGATGTTATGCAAATCCCTGTAGTTGTTCCGGTCAATCGAAGTGTGGTAGGACAGCGATTTTGTTTATTATCATTGATTGAACATGGCGTGGTTAATGATGCAGGCTATGTGTCTATTCCAAACACGCTAGATTCAGTTCACTTGCAAGACATCCTTCCAGACCGCGACACTCAAGAAGAATTTAATAAGTATTGTTCGCAAAAAGAATCTTCTTAGAGGGCCAGTCCTTGTGGTAATTTGCTAGAAATCATGATTTCTTAGCTAATGTGCCCTTAAAACGAATTTGGTCTTGGTTTTACTCGCGAAGCTAATGCCATAATAGGCTTATGTAAACTATCTCAAGCCTGCTAATAAAATAATATGTCACCACCAGATTACTCTCTTAAAAAGAAGAAAGCATAAAAATATTTTATATAGATATAAATTTTGCTACAGCGCATCCTGACTTCTTAGTCATATCCGGCATGCCTGAAGTGGGCTCGAAGATTTTCGCTAGTGTCCAGAAAATATTGACACTATGTGACAGGGATGGGAAAAGCATCGGTGATGTGGGAGGTAAAGCGATGACTATTTTGTTTTTATGATAAGTCATGAACTACCTAGATGAAATGCTTATTTATATTTATCTATTTTTAATGTTTTGTATTTTTATAAATTTTGGGGTTATTCATTTGTTAAAGTCATTGAAAAACAACATGAATAATCGCGTTGCAGATCTTTTTTTATTTTCTTGCTGGTGGTAATTTAAGGCAGTAAATAAGATATGAGTAAGAGAATATTTAGATAATTAAACAAGAGAAAAGGCGGTTGGCTATGATAAAGCCTTATTATGT
>JBPOIV010000088.1:0-1948 GCA_052034245.1 Myxococcota bacterium | reverse complement strand
AGCACTTCCGCTAGAGCCGAAGAGCTAAAACCTTTGGTGCTCCCCAACGATGAGGGCGAGCATAATTTTGCCATTGAGTGGTGGTATTATACGGGCCATGTCGAGACTTTAGATAGCGCAGAGCCGCGCCGTTTCGGCTTTGAAATGGTGGTCTTTCGTGGGGCCTTTGTGAAATCTTTGCCGGCATATGTGGCACATTTTGCTTTGATCGATCTGAAGGAGAAAAAACATTACCCTTATCAACGTATAAACCTCGTGGCCTCTCAACGGCCGCCAGCGCCAACTAAAGATGGGTTTGAGTTTACTTTTGACCGCGGCAAATGGGTGGTGAAAGGCAAAAATGGGCTCGATAATTTGCTTGCCATCACCCCTCAGCACTCCATCGATTTGACCTTAAGGGCCGAGAAGGATCCTGCATTTTTCGGTGATCAGGGAATTGTTGATTATGGCATCGCCGGAAAGATGGCATATTATAGCCGTACGCGCATGAATACGACAGGTACGATCACCTTGCCCGATGGAATAGGACACAACCGAAAATATCGCGTGAGAGGCTCAGCGTGGATGGATCATCAATGGGGAGATGCCGGAAATCCCACCTTGATGGGCTGGGATTGGTTTAGTGTGCAACTTGAAAATAACCTTGATTTAATGATGTTTCAGGTGCGGGATCAAAAAACCAAGGAGATTATTAAAACCGCGGCTTTCGAGGTTGATGAGAAGGCCAAGGTGCGCTCTATCCCCGAAGAGCTCATTAGTATCGAGGCCACAGAAAGCACTAACTTAGGCTCGGTAGTCTATCCTATTGCCTGGAATATCACGGTTCCTGCTCCTTATTCGATGGATTTATTGATTAAGGCGCGCTTTGCTGATCAACTTTTTAAAACCATTGGACAAGTGACACCTGTTTATTGGGAAGGATCATGTTTTACTGAGGGCACCTATTTAGGTCGGCCCGTAAAAGGACAAGGTTTTACCGAAATGGCGGGATATGAATGAGCGCATGACGAGCACTGAGAAGGATATTCCCCAGAAGAGGCTTAAAAGGATTTTTATTATATTTTTTGGTGTTATGATTTTAAAAATAATTACCGTTCAAATTGGAGTGCAAAGATGAACATGGGTCATAAAATTCTTGTTTTTGGAATGCTCTTTTTTCTCTCCGCCTGTCAGAAAAAAATTCCTGAATTTGAGAGAGATCAGTCGGTAAATCAATGCAAAGAAAATGATATAAAAGAAGCTATTTATCCTAAGAACACCAAGTTTTCCAAAACCCTCAATAAATGCGGTCGCGATGCCTGGGGCGATGAAAAAGACACCTATAAATGTTTGAGCAAACACTTTCCAAAAGTCAGTGATGGTTGTCGGTCATGCTTTGCTAAAATGACTGCTTGTTCTGCATCACACTGCAAATTTCAGTGTATGTCAAATGATAAAAGTGAAGCATGTAGAAAATGTGTCAATAAACATTGCGGCGATGAGAGCAAAGAGGCTTCTTTTAGCTTAGTAAAATGTACGGGACTTAAAAAAGATCAGCTCCCCTAAGAGCTCGTAAAAAATAGGCATAACTGCCCTCATTTCTAGCAACGCTTTTTAAGAAATGCCGAAATGCTATTGATAATGAGGGACTGTGCCTATGAGCAAGCTTTTAATCCTATGTGGCCTGCTATCTTTAGAATTATTTTCTAGTCCGCAAATTGATTATCCCGAAGTTCTTAAACTCCAAAAATTCTATGCCCACCTTCCTAAAAAGGTATTAGAAGATATAAAAAATATTTTATATTCTTTTGATCAGTATAAAAAATTACCATCGAAATATATTACAAAAGAAAAAGCATGCGACCTTAATTGGTTGAGTCGATTTTGTAAGAAGGCCAAAGAGCGATGCAATCTTTCTAAAGTGGCCCCAAATAAATCGATTGGGGGCAATGCCTTTAGAAATACTTAT
>JBPOIV010000165.1:0-16764 GCA_052034245.1 Myxococcota bacterium | reverse complement strand
TCGTTATTCTGGCTTGATCCAACAGATATTCCATTCGCCCGCCGTCATGCCGGGCAAGACTCAGGCAGATATTCCTTCCGTCAAGTCAGCAGTTGCATTCGACTCTTGTTCCTCAACGATAAAAAAGTGCTCAAAAAGCGCTTCTTCGGGAAGAGGATTCCCTTCCAACCATCTAAAATATTTAGTTACGCCAATTATTTTTGTCGTAGGCAGACTTAAAATATTAGTCATCATCTTAGACCAAACAGGAGGCAAATGGACATGGGCCCATATACGTCCTTTAAATTGCCAATATCGCAAGGCAGGATCCCCGATCTTAGGCCCGCCGAGGCTATATTTCGTAAGAAACTCTGCTTGCGTCAAATATTCAATCTCCTGGTCAATATCCTGGTCGCTTAGCTTCCAAACTTGGTCGAGAAGATTGCAAGGTATTTTATAAGCATCTCCAGCTTTTAAAAGTTCACGAGGATTAAAGAGCAATTGTTTGCCTTGATCGCGCGCATTTTATAAAACTTTTTTAAACTCAAACGATAAAAAACTTCCTATCCTTGTCCCTTCGAAACATTTTAGCCTTTCATCCTCTGCAATCGCTTGTGGACTAAAATTAATGAATTGATAAGTTCCTGGCTCGTACTCCATTGAAACAAGAAACGGGTCTATATTAAAAACCAAGTCAGTAGTTCCCTGAGCGCCCAAAAACGACGAAAGAAAAATCGCTGCGGCATATATTATAGAACGCATATTTTAACTCCTTGAATGTTTCGGCCCAGGAGTAAAATATTGAGATAAAAAGCGCAATCGCGCGAGAATGTCGACGAGGCTAAATGTCTTCAATCATCTGAGAAAAATTGATTTTTTTGAACGTAAAATTCTTTTCTAAAAGTGCTTTCGGAATCGCACGCGTTGAGCTTAGAAAAAGAGAAGATTGCTCTCCCAAAAGTTTCAATATACTTACTGGCGCGCGCAAAAAACTTCGGCGTTTATATTTGTCGCTGAGCGCCTTAGTAAAATCTTCATTGGTTATTGATGCTGGGGCACAGACATTTATCGGACCTTGAAGGTCGTCGTTAGCTAGAGCAAATAAAATCGCCGCTATCACGTCATCAATTGCCACTACTGAGATAAATTGCTTACCCGTACCCAAATATGCTCCCATGCCCCTTTTAAATAAAGGCAGAAGCCCTTTCAGCATGCCACCATCTTTGCTGATGATGATACCAAAGCGCATATTCACCACGCGCGCCCCTGCAAGTTCAGCATCTTTCGTAGCAAGTTCCCAGTCTTGGCAGAGCTCTGCTAAAAAATCATCGCCATGCGGCGCATTCTCATCAAGCACTTTTGCGTCCTGGTCTCCGTAAATTCCTACGGCAGAAGCACAAAGCAAAATTTTAGGCCCACTTTCCGCCATGGCCTTGGCAATCAATCTGGTCGATAAAACTCGACTGTCGTAAAGCTCTTGCTTGACTTTTTTGGTCCATAGACCCGACATAATATTTTTGCCGGCAAGATGAATTACCGCATGACATTTTTTAAGCTTATCGCTTTCGATAAAATTATGGCGATAATCATAGGCTATTTGTCCGGGGCCAAGGGGATAATTAGTGCGCACCAGAGGCCATATTTCATAGCCTGCCTTTTTCAAAGCTAAAGAAAGTTTTGAGCCAACGAGACCGCTACTGCCTGAAAGAGCAATTATTTTTTTTGTTGGCATCAAAACTCCTTATTTTTTCTTATTAAACATCTTAACTTCTTTGCTTTTTCTTACACGATAAAGACCTTTATTTGTGGCATAAAACCAATCACCCAAATGAGGTGCTGCATCATAGAACTTGGTGCCATCAGGGGGAATATTGCCACTGCTGCCTCCAACAAATTCTTCGGGCCTAAGCTCTATTCCCATTTTTTCAAGCACAGCCTTATTTCTCGAGAATTTATTGCTGAGTTCTCGTTTTAGTTTCCCATTTTTAAAACTATAAATCGCTGAAGGACTTATTATTTTTGCCTCAGGGCCATTCACTACTATCTTCTTGGCGCCCCTAAGGAGTGTGCCCGCAGACTCAAAATTAAGAGGCTGAACACTCGTATCGGCATAACTTAGGCTTTGCTGTCCCCCTCCATCACTTGCAAGCACAAGCAAATAACGATGAGCGACTACAGCCATGGCAATGATTTCTTTCACTTTGGCATCATCGGAAAAACCTTTTTGCCATTGTTTGCGATGCATCTTATCAAGTACTTCTTTCGGCTCTTTCTGTTGGACCATGAGTTTAAGAGGCCTAGCAACTCTTAGGCTTTCTGAAGCAATACTTCGAAGCCCTTGCCTATGGGCAAGTATTAGGTTTTCGTCAGGGAGCACCGAGAATGCGCTGATAGGGGAATTTTCTGGCAAGGGACTGGAATCAATAGTGGTTAAAGCAGAAGCTTCTGCGCCTGCCCCAATAAAGCTAGAACTCGCCATTAAATTATTGGCCCATACAAAATAGCGACGAGGAGCAAAGCGCGGAGGCGCAACTTCAATGAGGGCAAAACTAAGCATGGTGCCATCTTTATTCTTCATCTCAGCCAAATCATATATTTTAATGGGCCAATTCTGATGAGCTTCATCTGCAATAAATGTCCGCGACCACAAAGCCTTGGGATCTTGGCCGTAAAAACGAGCAACTCCCGCCAATAAACTTGTACCTCGCGCAACAGAGCTACTAAGGGCCACCAATACACCATTAGGAGCCGCCCCGAGCCTTTTAATTTTTCTTTTAGCAGTATTTAAATCATATGATGCATGCACATCTTTTCCGCGAAAATCCTGCAGTCTAATCCACGCAGCCTTATCATTTCCATTTTCGACATCCCACGCGTAAAGACTCTTGGGATCTTTATTACTCATATAAAGAATGCCGTCGCTACTATGCAGCATCGTTGGCAAGGCAATATTAAAATTAAACGAATGAGCTTCTATTTTTTTAAAGTTATAAACACTTACTTTTTTATGCTGAATTTCAATTATTTTATCTTGAACCAATGGCGCTGGTTTATGCTCAATACAAGCGTTTAAAACAAAGAGGATTAAACAACTCAATATCGTATTTATTTTTTTATTAACCATATTCTTCACTATTTCAGAGCCTAGCGGGCATTTCATATAAAAAGAAACACTGTTTTTCTCGATGGGAAATAGTTAGATAAGCTTTAGATTCCCACCTGCAAAGTGGGTTTCTTATTGCGCTATGGGTATTCTTTTTTTGCCAAGAAACAGAGGGACGCATATAAAAAAATTCCTGGACTCACGAACAAGCTCCGCAAGCCAGGAATAAAAAGACGAATGCTTTCAATATAGTTTCAGCGCTAAAATCTCGCCCTAATCTTCTCTTACAGCCATAAGCGATTCAACCCATTCTTGGCACTCTTTAACATTAGGAAACGAAAGACCCATAAAAATCTCTTTCACGGCAGCACGACACATATTTTTTAAGACCTTCTCTTGGGTATTAAGCTTCTTAAAATTCATTCTACTGACGTACTGATTACAATCCGCCCTGCCATAACTTCCCATCCCCATAGTATCAAAAACCACACAAAGCTCCTGAGCATAGTCCTCGACGGGTTGCTCATAGGCACTAAGAGAAAAGGCCCACAAGAATAATGATATTTGCGCACTTGCTTTTATTAAGCTCATATTTAGCCTCTTAGATTGAGTTTCTATTAAGCCAATAGAAAAATAACTATAAATTTGTTCTATTTAAAATTCCAAACCCAAAAAAAAACACCGACCAAAGGCCGGTGCTTTTCATTTTAAGCAGTAAAGCCTAAATTATTGCTGAACAAGTACGCCATTATTGTTAGCGATAACAAGTTTCTTCGTCTCAATCGCTGCAGCAGCATTGATAACTGTACCGGCTGGGATATCAAGCTGAGTTCCCAGAGTACCGTCTTCGTTAACACTGATTACGCTGTAATCAACAGATGTTTCGCCATTTTCAACTTTAGTAGCTTTAGTCGCTGCGTGTACTTTACCATTCAACTCAAAGAGATTGATGACAGAGTGGCCAGCCCAACGGTCATCCAAGTCAACACGAGTAAGAGTAGCTTTATCATTTTCATATTTGTAATCATAAACAACTACACCACCGGAGAAACGAGCTTTACTAGCACCTTCTTCATCACGAGTAGCAAGACCAACATAGAGTTTATTGTTAAGGAACAAAGCAGCACTAAGTTTGTCATTGTTTACGCTAAAGAATCTGTTGCCAGGCAAAACACCTTTCCACGAACCTTCATTATATTTCCAAGCACTAGCAGGAGCACCGAGTTTTTCGGTTCCAGCTTTAGCACTTCCAACATCAGCAGCACTCAAGAAACGGATTTCATAGCCTGGATCGATAACCAAGGCACCATCAAGTGTTGGAACGATTTTAACGTTTGCGGAAGTAAAGTAAGTAGTTACAATATTGCCAGGTACCGTAGCTGCTACACCAGTTTTGGATTGAAGCCAGTTAGTCAAGGCTCCAGTTATCGGGCCATTTGCAATGTACTTATAGTTATCTTTCATAAGAAAGGTATGTTCTACCTTATCTTTGACAAGAGCACCAGCAAATGAAAGCGGAGCATCATACTTATCACTAGGAGATGCAATACCAGCAAAAGCTACGTGTTGGCCAGCTTTGCTATTATCCCAACCCGCATCAAATGCACCATTTTTTAGATGGCCTACTGCGCCTTTCTCCAACGTAATGTATACGCCATCTCCGAAAGCTTGAAGGCTTTTAATGGGACCTTTGCCTTTCAAATCAGCTTTACCAGGAGTGTTATCCAAACCAGTTGCTTCCAAAGATACAGATGTCAACGCTGCTCCCTTTGAACCAAAAAACAAGGAAGAAGCATTCGCAGCATACACATCGCCATTTTCGGTTACTGCAAGATGCTTAACATCTTTAGCGGTGTCTAAGTTTTGAAAAGTTAATTTATTACCAGTTGTAGCTGGATCGATAGGGGCAGCCACATCACCAGTACCTTTATTAGCATTAGGATCTACTTTAGCAGGTCCGTCAGTAGGTGTAGTGGTTTTCTTATCGTTGCCGCAAGCTACTACCGTCATCATCGCGATGAGGCAGGCTGCTGCTTTAACCAAAAGGTTTTTCTTATTGTTTGTCATTCCTGTTCTCCATTTTAGAAATTCAACTACGGAAACGTCATATCCAGTATAAACAGCGCGTATTTTTTGTCTATCGGCGTAGAGCGTTTCTTTGTTCTTATGAGACTACTTACCTGCAGACCCATGCGCAATCGTTGTCTATTCTATGGCGTTCTGCTTGGCTGTCAACACAGTGTTAAGAATTATTTTATCAAAACATACTAAATACTTAGCCAAATCGGGCCTTAAAAACTATAATAACCAGACAGCCTAGGACCGCCCGGTTATTGGATTTAACCTTCTAAGGTTAATTATGCAACTGCCTGGAGCTCAGGACTTAGGCGCCTGTAGGCGGCTAAATCTTTGGGTCCTTCACCATAAACACGCGATGGCAGCTTGATCACGCCTTCTTTGACGGCGTAATCAAAAAGCTGATCTTGCAAAAGTCTACGTCCTCGAAAAAGTCGGCTCATCACGGTGCCGATGGGAATTTCCACGCGACGCGCTATTTCTTTGTAAGAATAGCCGTAAATATCGCTAAGGACGACCACCAGACGAAAGTCGGTGGGGACTTTTTCTAAAGCTTTTAAGACTTCATCGGAGAGAAAGCGATCGGCAAGATCACTTTCGGGAGTGTGTCCTTTACCAAAATGCTCCGTCACATCGCTTGCCTTTTGGCTCACGACCCGGAATTCATTATCGAGAATCTCTCTTTCTTTGACTTTCCGGCGGTAACGATTGATAAAAGTGTTGGTGAGAATGCGAAATAGCCAGGCCTTGCAATTGGTACCCATCTCAAATTGCGAAAATGATCTGAAAGCCTTGAGATAGGTTTCCTGAACAAGATCTTCAGCTTCGGAAGAAGAACGCGTGAGGCGCAAAGCTGCGCCAAACAGAGTATGAATGTGGGGCATTACCTCTTGTTCAAATGGGGTTTCAGCAAACAACAAATTGGCGTCACAACTAGCAAAACGCGAAGTCTGAGCCATATGGTGCACCTCGAATGGTAGTTTTTACTCACGGCGACTTTTTATAAAACCCTTGAGTCGCCGTTAAATATTTCGAGAAAATGCTCCCCTTATATTTTTTTTACCTCGCTATTCGCCAAATTCTAGACCTTTGCTTTACTTTTACGCTTTTGAATTTTTTTTTCATGCTGGGCGTTGAATTGCTCGCGAAATACCGAATGTTTGCTCGCTTCGATTTCATAAAGTAGCCCACGCATTTTCGGTTCTGCGCGCTCCATAAAACGCGTGGCCAATAAGAGACGCTCTTTTTGAACTGCGACATCCGTTACGCGAAGGGCTTGTTTTACCAAGGCTTTTGCAATCCAAAGCTTCGAAGTGATCTGACAAAAACGTTCCGCATGCAAAAGTCCGAAAGAAAAATCCGTTTTCGGATTCCAGGTTTTAAGGAAGGCCGCCTTCCAATCGGTCAAGGCCTTATCTTTAAGATCACCAAATTTATCAGCTACCATGCGTGTCATGATCGTTTGCATAGCGGAATAATAGAGCGATTTTAGGCGTGCTAATTGTCTTTCTTCGGGGCTTCGCGCACTCAAAGTCTCAAACTTGGATGAGGCCATTTTCGAAATGAATTTCGCCGGATTTCTCATGGCATGCTGCAAATGATCTTTTAAGACCATAAGCGCTTGGATTTGGCTCGTGCCCTCATATATTGGCAAAATAAGCGCATCACGCATGAGTCGCTCGGCGTGATATTCCTTCATGTAGCCCACGCCACCCATGATTTGCATGCAAAGTCTAGCTGCCCGCACTGCATATTCCGAAGCGTAAAATTTAACGAGTGGCGTCGATAGACGCGCTTGCCATTTGTTATCTTTGTATTCTGCTTCTCTTACTTTAAGTTCTTCTTCGGACATTTCCGTATCGATGCGTAAATGTGCTTTCAGACGATTCGAAAGTTCTTCATGAAAACCAGCATTGAAAGCGAGGCATCGAAGTCCTTTGATTTCAACATCCATTTCGTCGAGATAATCGGCTATCATTTCATGATCGCTGATTTTTTTGCCCATGGCCACTCGCTCTTCGGCGAAGGCCTTAGCCATGCGGTAGGCCTTTTCGCTAAGGCCAATGCCCTCGTAACCGACCAAAAGTCGCGCGTCGTTCATTACGAGCAACATATTGCGAAAGCCGTGGCCCCTTTGTCCAACCAGCTCGCCACGAGCATCATCGTAGTTGAGGGTGACCGTAACCGAAGAGTGTTGGCCCATCTTTTTTTCTTGACCGCCAATCTCAAAATTGCGCACCATAGTGCCATTTTTTTCTATGTGTGCAGGCACATAAAAGAGCGATAATCCCTTGAGGCCAGGTGCAGTTTTTTGATCCTCAGAGCGGGCCAAGACCAAATGATGTTCGCCATGGCCGCAGGTAATCCAGATCTTTTGCCCATTGAGATACCAATAACCATCTTCTTTTAGTGTTGCGGTAGTGCGGATTTGGCCTAGATCTGATCCTGCTTGCGGCTCCGTCAAACACATGGCGCCGCAGGTTTTGCCTGCGACTAAATCCCGGATCGCATGATCAAAACGCGTGTTGATAATTTTTTTGTTTTTAGCCGTGAAGCTTCCTTCTTCGATGGCGAAGAATTGAAATGCGAGGCCAATACCTGAAAAAAATCCATAATAGGTCATCAAAGAAACATCTGCACGCGCGGTCATTTCGCACACGCCGTTTGCTATTACCCAAGGCAGATTATAGCCACCCACATGACGGGAAAATGGCATAGCCATAGCGCCCATTTCGGCTAGCCCCTTGATAAATCCGCGCATGGTGGGGGCATCGATCATCTCACCATCTTTTAGGGTCGGATGCTCTTCATCCATCAAATGAGTCTTAGGATCGATTTGTTCAGCAATATATTCGCCCAAAGAACGCAAAAACTCATGGTAGAGCACTTTTGCTTCGGCAACATTTCGCGGCGCATCAGGATCTGATGGATCTGGCTCAATCAGGGGGAAAAGCTTTTCCCACTCTTGATTCTCAATATTGAAACGCAAATCATCATTGTCGAGATAGAAGTTGGCCATGTGATCCTCAAGCAAAACTATTTCTAGGCATAGCTATAACAAAAAATCTTTGGTTTTATTCATCTTTTAAGCGCCCTAGGAGCTCTTTTTAGCCCTGTTGCGAAGTTTGGGCGGTCTCGCTAGCTTTTCTTGGTTATAAATGATTTTTATGCGAGCGAAAAATAGTATGAAAAGTGATCTTCAGCGCACAGTTAGAGATCTGGCGCCTTTAGGGCAAAAAAGTCCTTACCCCAAAAATTATGATAAAAATCTACTTTTTCCGGTCCCCCGTGCCGATCAGCGAAAAGCAATGGGACTTTTGGACATCGAGTGGATCGGATGCGATCTTTGGAATGCCTATGAGCTTTCTTGCTTTGATGAATTTGGTAAGCCCTTACGTGCCTGCGCCACTTTCAGAGTACCTGCCAATTCACCTTTTTTAGCGGAGTCAAAATCAGTAAAACTTTATCTCAATTCACTTAATCAAAAAGTTTTCACCGATTTTGCTGAACTTAAGGCGCTCATTGAAAATGATCTGAGTGGGGTCTGCGGCGCTCCGATTGAAGTAGAAATAAACCCGCCCAGCTTGATGAGTTTTGATACTCCATGGGGTGATTTTTATTGCTTGGATGAACTTCCGATAAAAATCACTGAATACCAAAGAAATCCGGCCCTTTTAAGCCTCGGTTCCGAACACCGCTCCGATAAAATTCTCACTCATGTATTTAAGGCCCACTGCTTGGTCACAGGCCAGCCTGATTGGGGCTCTGTTTATGTGCATTATGAAGGCCAAGAAATAAACCGAGAAAGTCTGCTGCGCTATCTTATTTCCTATCACAATCATTCCGGTTTTAGCGAAAACTGTATTGAGCAAATTTTCTCCGATATTCTAAGCATTGCGAAGCCCCGCTTTTTGGAAGTGTTTGGACGATTTAGCCGACGTGGTGGCATCGATATCAATCCATACCGATCCACCAAAGCAGGCTCGATAGAAAATGGGCGTTTGGTCTATCAATAAGATTTCGATGCACAAATAAGAACTGCCGTTTTCTTCGAAATGTTTAGTTGATAAAAACTTGGTGTTTTCTTCATATGGACATCTTTGGTAATTTCACTGATGGCATCAAGAAGTTTTTCAGCGTTGTCATGGATCCTTTAAAAACTATAATGAAGAGAGTCTAATAAACATCTTAAATTTTCGGGAGGCAGGATCTAAGCCCTGCCAAATCAGACTTAGGGGACCCAATCGACTTTGCTTTGTGGCGGAAGCTCAGGCCATAGGCCGCCTTTTTGCCACTGGGCACTAAAGTAACGAAGAAAGCTTTTATCGCTTTCGCTTAAAAGTTTTTCCTCAATCAGGCGTTCATCAAAGGGCGAAAAAGTGAGCGGTAGCACACGTAAAAAACGCTCATCGGAATCAGGCACAAGGGTGGCAAGATTTTCAATGCGCACACCACCGAGACCTTCGAAATAAAGCCCCGGCTCGATAGAAAATACTTGACCTGCTGCTAACAGCGTCGTTGAGCTTGGACCAATGCGGGGAGGAAATTCATGAACATTAATGCCGATGCCATGCCCGGTGCCATGACCAAAGTCTAAACCACGGCGCCATAGCGGATCTCTAACAATGGCGTCGAGCTGCATGCCAATCGATCCTTTGCGTATGCGAGCCGAAAGGCCCCTGATGCTTGCAATAAGCACCAAAGTAAACATTTCTTTTTGCCAATCTTTCGCTTTTTCATGAGCAGGCGCGGCCAAAAAAGTTCGCGTCAGGTCGGTGGCGTAGCCACCTTCGTAGTAGGCGCCGGTATCGAGCAAGAATAGCGAGCCCCTTTCAATAGGAGTCGTATGATCGGGAGTTCCGTAGTGGATGATCGCGCCATTTTTGCCGCTGGCACAGATCGGACGAAAGGACAGTTCAGTGGCGCCGGAGGCAAAGAATGATTTTTTAACGTAATCGTCAACTTGAGCTTCCGAAAGCGAGTGGCCTTTTTCAATGGCTTCGACGACGAAACGCTGCGTTTGATAGACAACTTGGTCGGCCTTGTAAAAGGCCTGGTGCATATGTACGAGTTCTTGTTCATTTTTCAATGCCTTTTTGAAGGCGATGGGATTTGGCAAGGTCTTAAGGCTTATTTTAAGCTCTTGCAATCCATGTTCATGAGCCTTTGAGGTTTCATTTTCGTCGATCCCTAAGAGCTCTTGATTGCTCCATTCCGACTTAAGCCGTTGAAAAAACTCTTTTTCTTGTACAACTTTTACAAAATCAGGCCAAGAAAAATCGCCCTGATAGCCTTCGGAAAGACCCAAAAGAATTTTTTTTCCGATGACCGCAGCAATAGCAGGCACTGAAGCTTGAAAAGGAAAGCGATCACTTCGTGCATTGAGGAGCCATGCGATATCGTCAAGTTTAGTAAAAAGAAAACCTGCGATAGCTGCTTTCTTTAGATCTTCATGCAGCGCTGAAAGTTTTTCTTCCAAACTTAGGCCAGTAATTTCCGTCCCTATTTTTTTTAACTTCCATTGAGGTTTTTTAAGATGGGGCAACGATGCAACAATTATTTCATGCCCAAAAGCATCCAAACGAACATCTAAATTCCGTGCTTTATCGGCGAGACGCGCAAATAATTTTAAATCGAGTGTATGGGGATCATAAGCAAGGCATTGTCCAGAAACTAAAAGCTCACTCAAAGTATCAAGCCAATTTTGTTCGATGCTTTGATTGTGTCCGCAAACATGAATCTCGAAATCGGGCGCTTGCTTTTTCGCTTGCAAAGTGTAACGGCCGTCCACGAAGAGATGCGCTTCGTTTTTCGTGATAATGCAATCGCCAACCGAACCATCAAAACCGCTTATCAAGGCACGAGGACTCTCGGCTTTAGGAATATACTCGTTAAAATAGCGGTCGGTTGAACGAATGAGTATTGCCTGATAACCCATTTTTTCTAACTGGTCTCGGATATGTGATACTGGTGAAGAGAAGGTCTGATCCATGATTTTCGCCTTATTGCTTAGCACCCAAGGTGAATATATACGGTGGCTGGTTATTTTTAAAACATCTTGGAAGAAGCGAATATGTCAATAACAATGTTTTTAATGCGACTTGCCTTAAAGACGTGCTCTTTATTATTAGCGACGACGTTCTTAGCATGCGACCCCTGTTACGAACTTAGCGAGAGAATTTGTGCATGCAAAGATAATGAAGAGGAAAAAAGAGAGTGTGTATCACAGCTTAATCAAGCAAAAACTCATGGTGCATTTTCAATTGCTCGCGAACCAAAGCGCTGCGAAAAAGCTTTAGAGCCGAACGAATGCACCTGCAAAGATATTAGAGATGGAAAATTCGAAAAGTGCGCTTTGTATCGAAACGCGCGCGGTGGCTAGAGGAAAATACTATGACTCAAGTTCCCAAAAAGGGCGTATTGAGACGATTTCGCAAATTTGAATTGCGACGTGCACTCTTTATTTTGCCCAATGCTTTTACTGCGGCCAGTATTTTTTGTGGCATGTATGCGATTTTATATACCGTGAGCTACTCCGACCCAGAGGCTCTCTATCATGCCGCGATGGCAGTATTTTTTGCCGGTTTTTTTGACATGTGCGATGGCCGCGTTGCGCGCCTTACCAAAACACAGAGTGAGTTTGGTATTGAGTTTGATTCTCTCGCCGACATTATTAGTTTTGGCGTTGCCCCTGCGGTGATTGTCTATCGCTGGGCTTTGTGGCCCATTGGCCCCATAGGGATTTTAGCTGCCATCTGTTTTGCTGCCTGTGGCGCCATTCGATTAGCTCGTTTCAATGTCCTGGCACGTCGCGAAAGCACTTCAAGCGACTTTTTCATGGGCCTGCCTATCCCCATTGCTGCCAGCATGGTGGTTGCCCTAGTTATTGCACATTTAAGACTATTTGAAGGCATGCCCGTTACGCGTAATACCCTCGTGGTGGGCTTGGTTCTAAGCCTGGCACTTTTAATGGTAAGTAGCGTGTCATTTTGGACATTTAAAAACGTTAAATTTGGCCGTAAAACTATCTATATTTTATTTGTTGCAGCTATTTGTTTCTTTGTAGCAGGATTAAAATACCCTGTGAGTCTGCTTTTAGTGATAATGATTGGCAGCTATATTATGGCGGGAATTATACGTGAGATCTTTTTTATGACGAAAAAGATCCCGCACAATCCCAAATAAAAACGCGATCCCATAAGTAGATCGCGTTTTTATTACTACCGTAAGATCCAGAGCTTGTTTTAGAACGAGCTCAAAACTTTTCTTACCATACTGGAAAGTGATTGACGGTTAAGCGTACGCAATGCTCTCGTCGAAAGAGCGATTTTAACGAAGCGACCACTTTCAAGATCAAAAATACGTTTCTTTTTGATGTTCGGCTTAGTCGCACGTTTTGTCTTAATGTTGGAGTGGGAAACGCGGTGTCCCGTCATTCTCTTTTTGCCGGTTAATGCACATACTGCCATAGCTTACTCCCATAAAAGCTTTCTTTGACCCTGAGCCCTTACTGTATTGTGTACGCCCCCGCAAGGGCGGGAGGGCGAGTTAAAGGCGTTTTTATCCATCAAAAGCTCAGAATACTAAAAATACCAAAATCCCAAAGAATTATTGGCTACCTTGGTTGCTGTAGCCTTTAAAGCCACTTATGAGCTCATTTTAGTGTATAAATTAGGGAGTTTATTGGTGTCTGACAATCGACCCATTGCAGTATTCGACACGGGGGCTGGGGGCTTAAGCGTGGTCAAAGCCTTGCGTGCCAAAATGCCCCATGAAGAAATTCATTATTATGCCGATTATGCCCATTTGCCCTATGGTCTCAAAAGTCCTGAACTCATCAAGCATTTGGCCAATAAAGCCATAGATAAGCTACATCAACTCTCCGCGCCAAAAACTCTGATCATTGCGTGCCACACGGTCTCTGTGTGGTGCCTCAGCGATTTGCAGGCACGTTTTTCAATTCCTATAATCGGCATGCTTGAGCCTGCTATTCTTGGCTTGCGAGATTTTTTAGCTAGGCATAAGGTAGAAAACTTCGGCATTATTTCGACCAAAGCTACTCTTCAGTCAGGCGCCTACCGCAATGCATGGACAACAATCGATCCCGCGTCCAAAACTAAGCTTTTAGAGCAAGCCTGCGGGCCCTTGGTTAATTTGATTGAAGAAAGTATGAACTCCAAAGATTTGGCTCTCATCGTCGAGCATCTTTTGAGTGCCAAGATAAAAAAAGCCGATGCCCTCATGCTTGGATGCACGCACTTTAGTGCTTTGGTGCCTGTTTTAAGGAAGATTCTGAAGAAAAACTGTGTCATTATTGATGCGGCGCATTTTGTAGCGGAAAAATTGTCTCATAATTTGGCCCAAGCAAACACACTTTCAACCAGCACCGATACAAAACCCATTCGTGTCTTTGTGAGTGATAATCCGGAAAGATTTTTAAGTGTGGCGCCAAGCTTTATCGATGAGGAATTGACTACCACCCTCGTATCTGAGCTTTAGAGGTCTTATGAATTTCAAACAACTTTTTATCCTCGTCCTTCTTTCTGGTTTCTTTTCTTCCTGCGCTTCGAAGAACTCTTTGCGCGGACATAAAGGCTCCTATCTTGAAAGCGTAAAGCTAAACTTTGATGCCGGAGAAGCGGCTTTAAAAAATGAAGAATATGACAAGGCAATGAGCTATTTTCAGTTCGTTCGCAGTAAATATCCTTTTTCAAAATACGCAGCCTTGAGCGATCTAAAAATCGCCGATACCAAATTCAGTCAAAAAAAATGGCTTGATGCAGCTTCAGCTTATGAAATCTTTGTGCGCCTGCATCCACGTCATGAAGAAGTACCCTATGCAAGCTATCGTATTGGGATCAGCTATTTTCACGCCGTACCTTCGGATTTTTTTATTTTGCCAAGCTCGACCTCTCGCGATCAAAGCTCCACAAAAGAGGCTCTTGCGGCCCTTGATCGCTTTTTACTTCAGTTTCCGCACTCACCTTATGTAAATGAGGCGGTCGAAAAACAAAAAATTCTCTTTTCTTATTTGGCCAAACATAGCCTTCATATTGCCGATTATTATCAACGCCGCGGCAAATATGAGCCGGCCTTAACTCGTTTATTGAGCGTAGAAGAAGAATATCCTGCGACTGAAGAATCCGCTGAAGCGCTTTGGTTGGCAGCTTTGCTGCTTGAAAAAAAAATGAATGACAAAGAGCGAGCCCTTTCTCTTTATCAAGAAATAGTTACTGAGAAGGCCAGTTCTCGCTATGCAGCCCAGGCTCAAAAGCGTCTTGATGAGGTATCCAAAGAACATAGCAACGAGTAATTAGCTCACGCTTACAATCTTTGCCAGCTCATGAAGCAAGGCGCTGGCGATAAGATCGCGCAGCTCGCTTTTTTTATGGGCCAGATTTTCGATATTTTTTTGAAAAAGATAAATCAGCTTATGCTTATTGGACTGCTCGCCAATAAAGATACATGCCAGCGGCGAAAGCGTGCCATTACTCTCTTTAACGATTTCTAGCGGAATAACGGGCGTGATTTCGATCGCGCTTTTATTCATGAAATCGCGTATTTCTTTAGGCAGAGCTAAGGTAGCCTGCTCAAAGCAACTGAAAAAACCACTTTGACTAACGCGAATAGGACGATGATAGCGACTACGGTCAAGCTTATTGGCCTCAATGAAAGCCTGATCCGCTTCCGAAAATGCGCCCATGGCACAATGGATTTGTCCTAAAAGCCAATAAAAATCGCTAGGCTCAGCCATCGATTCAACATGAATTAAATCGAGCCCTTTTTGATAATCGCCCAATTCAAAATGTGCTGTGGCCATGGCCAAAATAGTCGCTTCATCCTTAGGGCTAAGTTCAAAGGCTAAAGACGCATGAGCAAAAGCAGCCTTAAAATCCTCTTTCAAACGATAGCAATCGGTGAGCAAAAGAAAGACATCAAGAAGGAGCTCTTCGTCATATTCCTTTTTCAGTTCGGAAAGGTTTTGATGCGGGAAAGCTTCTTTAATGCTGATGAGAATTTTAAAAGCCTCGTCAAGATCATCAAAACCATCGAGTAAAATAGAAGCCTTTTTCAGTAACAAAGCTTCGTTGGTAGGATGAAAAACAAGACCCTGATCAATCCAATTTAAAGCCTGATCGAAATGGCCTTTTTCTTCAAAAACTTCTGAAAGCAACAAAAATGATTCTGCATCTTGCGGAGCATTTTTGAGCACTTCCAAAGCGCGAGTTACCGCGACATCTCCATCACCATCGTCAAGAATAGCATAGGCCTCATCGGCTAGAACGCGAACTTCACTTCTTCTCAAGGCTTATCCTCTTTATTTTTGTGAACTAAATATGACATCGCCTACGGAGACTTCCTTATTCGATGCTTTTTCACGAGCACTTTCCAGTGCCTTAATTTCAGCTTCCAAGGCTTCAAAACGATAGGTCGGATTTTCGTCGGTCATTTGGATATCGCCACCAAATCGAATGATTTCCCTCATAAATTCTTTTTCATCTACGGGTGCCTTTGCTTGTTCCACCCATCCTTGCTTAAGGACATCTTCTTTAATACCACGCGGATTAATTTTGCTCAAAATCACGCGCAAAAGACCACGCTTGCCGTTTTTATTTTCGATCTCACGCCGCTTTTTGGGCCGCATCAAAGCGCGCCCTATCGGAATCATAAAAAGCACAATGGAAAAAATGAAAGGGATCCACCCGAGCAACAAAGGCGTGCCTTCAGGAGGTGGGGTGAGACTTTCAATCGGAACTTTATTGCTTGCTGCTGCAAAGAAATATTGAAACTTCTCTATAGTCCATCCATTGGCAATAGCGACGGAGCTCATCAATAAATTAAAGCCGTTTAAAAAAGCTATCAACATATTAGAGCCAGCCGGATTGCCAGTAAACTCTGGCAATACTTCGCGATTATACCAAATAGGCGCCACAGGCTGAGAGAGCTCGCGCTCTGCACTTTTGCGCATGGCAACAAATTCGTAATAAATGCCGCCCTGCTCGCTTACCAAAACATCACCCTCGTAATCAAGCATGAGCTTCGCCATAAACGGGTCCGCTTCATCTTTGCTATAGCCGGTCACTCTCATCACATCGAGAATGCCAATACGGCCTTTTTGTGCGCGAATTTCTTGCAATACAAGTTTAGTCGCTTCTTCCTGATCAAAAACTTTCTCTTCGGGCCCAAAAAAGAAACGATTTACCCTCTCGTAAAAAGGCATCTTTTTCTTTCTCAGCCGATGTCGATCATAGCTATCATCGCGCATCACATTGAAGGGCGAAAATGGATGGAAGGTCCAAAACAAAGAATCAAGCACTAAGCGCATCAGCGCATGCAGCATCAAGGTGCCTGAAAAGGAGCTTTCTTCGCGATCATTACTTTTACTGAAAGTAAGAGCAATCAAAATCAAAGCAAAAATCGCCACATAGGCAACCATGACTATACAGATCCAGGCGCGAACGATGAATTTTAGGGCCCCTAAAAATCCTTTGTTAATTTTTTTAAGACATTTTTCTAAGGCTTCCTGCTGGTGTTGAATGTACACCCTCACAGGATGTGTATCCGATCTTTTCTCCAGCCGCAAGCTCAGCGCAAAATGGCGAGCG
>JBPOIV010000001.1:0-3493 GCA_052034245.1 Myxococcota bacterium | reverse complement strand
AAAACAATATGAAGCCCCAATAAGAAGCTATCAATTCTATGATTTAAAAGAAAATCATAGAATTCACTAAAATTCATAAAATATCGTTATACTCCGCCTATTATGAATGCCAAAAATAAACTACAGCACCCTTATTTACCTGCTAAATTGTTGTATTAATATATAGCTTATTATGATTGTTTTTAATAGGATTAAATAGTGAAATTAGTTAATTATTTTATAGTTTTTTTGTTTTTATCTTTTCCCGCTTTAACAATGAATGCTCTAGGGAAAAGAAGAAGCTTTGAAACTGCTGAAACAGAAGGGCGAAAGGCCAAATTCGGTAAATTTTCCAAGGACTTAGAACGTGGAGAAAATTCTTGTGGGATAATATTATTGAGAAGGGCCGTTCAAGATGCCTGTAAAGGAGCGAATTCCAACTATTCATTGGAGCAAAAATCGGAAAGATATGAAGGCAAAATAATTACTTCTTTAGCCCATAAGCAGTTTAAAGAAGCTAGTCGCTATTTTTGCAAATTGTCAAAGATAACGGGACCAAAGCGAGAGATTTTCGAAGAATTTATTATTGCTTATGCGAAGAATAGCGAAATATCACGCATGGAAAATGTGCTTGCAAAGATGAAAGGAAGAAATCTCCTTCCAAGCATAAAAGCATCGAAAGCCATGATGCATGCCTATTTAAATCTGGATGATCTTGATTCAGCATTAAGACTCCTTAGAGATATGCAGGATCAAGGAATTAATTTTGATATGATGAATTTTATTACTACCATAAAGAAAATCGCGATGGCTAATTCCTACACTATCAAGGCCGCCATCCGCTGGCTAAAGGAGATAATTCAATCCGACGATTCTTTGCCCGTCTTTGCTTACAATGGACTTTTATCTCTTTGTTTTAAGTTTGACGAAATAGAAAAAGGCACCGAAATTTACAAATTAATGAAAACAAGACGAATGTTTTCAAGGCAATTTGAAGAGAGAACCGGCTTAGATTTTCATACCAACAAGTTCTTCTCTGCAAAAACATATAAGGCAGAAGTAGCGGCCAAAAGTATTAATCCCAAGCATCCTTATGGAATCGCGCCTTCTTTGGCCTTGTTCACTTTGATCGAAAGAAATCAAAATCAAGAAATGCCTAACAAAATTATCACCGGTCGCGGAAGACAAGTACTCTCCCAAACTGTCCAGAATTTTCTTCATAATAATGGCTATACCTGGAGAATTTCTGAGGATGGTGGAAGTCTCTTGGATATACGTAAAAATTAATACTAAATAACCCTATCTGAGAGTGCGGATGGGGTTCGAATAAAATCGCCAAATAGCAAAAAAAAGTTCTTTTTATTCAAAGAACTTCTTTCCATCTATATGTCAAATCCCTATTTTTACGTCTCTTTAAAAGCCGTTATTTTGTGAGAGGCATGAAGGCCTTTCCTTGAAACTTGGGATGAAGCAGTTCAAGTTTTTTTTATTCTATAGTCAGGCCTAACATCGATTCTAATATCTTTTTTTAGATATTTTCACATCAGATCATTATAAAGGAATTTTTCATTGTGGAGCTGGTCATGCAACAAAAGGAGTGATCGCAAATTTGGTGTTTGGATTTAATTTTACGTGATTTACCGACATAGCAAGGGTCATATTTGTTGATGATTTGCCTGAGCAAGTTGCTTTTGTTGTCGAAACTTTAAAAAGATTTTTTCTTAAAATTGAAGTCTTAAGATTTGTATATTTGCCAAAAGCTGTTAGGTAATTGGAAAATTTTTTAGGGATTTAGAAATGAGAGCACTAAGATTTTTTTCATATGTTGGTTGTTTTTTGTTGAATTTTTGTCCTTTTATTTACGCTGGCAATGTGAGTTTAAAAAAGGATGTCCAGCAGGATTTTTTTGCGGAAATCTTCAGTCATATGGATATAGAATTAGGCCAGATAGAAAAAGAAAATAATCAGCAATTGGTTGAATTTAAAGAACAAATTAATAATTTTAAGAAATCTTACTATGATGGTAATGCTAGAGAATTTAATACTGATAGGTTAAATGAAATTATTAACGTATCATTGTGTGCTGATAATGAAGAGATTAAATACTGCTTACAAAGTCTTGTTGGTGATATAGATTTAATAAAAAAGCTTCTTTCGAATGATTTAGAAAATGAAAGATATCGATTGGAAGTTTTTTTGAAGAACTACAAAACAAATGAAGAAAATGAGCAAGAGCTGCTTTTGTTTTGTAAACAAGCAGTGGAAAAATATCCTGTTTTGCGTTTAAAATTATACCAACTTCTTGTAAGCCAAGATCTTTTCCAAACACTGAAAAATAAGCTTGAAGGTATGGGGATCTATTATATCATAGAAGAAATGAATAAAGTAAATCTTTCTATGAGAAATAGTATGATGTTTAGTGGTTCTAAGTTTATTCCAAATTCATCGGCATATGCTTTTTATATTACGCAGCTTAGCTCTGTGCTTCCATATTGTGATAATAATACACTTGTTGTTTTAGATATTGATGACACATTAGTAGCGGATAAAGAAGATTCAACACAAGTTGTTGGAGGTCAAAATACTTTAGATACTCTTGGGCAAATGAAAACTAAATTTGCTCTTACTATGCGTTCTTATAGTACTTTAAATCCAGATTATACTTTTAATCAGTTGAGTGAATTAGGTATTACTTTAAACCAATTGAAAGAGGATTTTCCTATTGATATACACGGCTATTATCATAAAGGAATTTTTTATTCACCCATTAGAGGATACAATTTTAAAGGACTTCTTTTTGTTCATCAAGCATTACCTAAACTTCTTAAAGAGTTCGAAAATAAAGTAAAACGAGTAGTGTATGTGGATGACACTCCTTGGCAAGTAACATTTTTAGTTCAACTTATGAAAAGAATGCACCCAAATATTGAAGTTTTAGGATTCGTACGCTTACCAGAATAGGGCGTGCTCCTAACTTAGGCCAAATAAATAGGCCGCCTATGTCAGCTACCATGCTAGGCTTGCCCATTATTTATACTTAGAAGTGGCATTTCTAAACTTAGTAAAATTGAATATTAAAAAATCAGGCTGCTGTAAAGACAATAGAAGGCTTTAGAACAAAGCCAAAAGCCCCTATTGCGCGTCATAAATGAAAATACATACTGAATAATCTTTATTTGGAGTCTTTATGAGATTATTAAGTGTTATTGTCTTTCATTTAGCTTTTTCAGCTTTTGCAATGAATAAAGAAGGGCCGTCCCAAGTTGATGGCAATCAGTTTGCTGATAGCTTGATCGATTCATTAAGTGCTATTTTGGGGAGCCTTCAAAATATTAACAGTTCAATTACTGCTGTTCGTGCAGGGATTAAGAATGGCGACCAAAGGAAGTTTATACGAGTTTGGGAAGAGTCCACTGATCAAGGCCCCAAAGAAGAAAGAGAAAATTCATCTGATGAAGAAAAGCAATAGTAGCTTTATGATATAAAGAATTGGCCTCATCGCTATGAGGCCATT
>JBPOIV010000263.1:0-15122 GCA_052034245.1 Myxococcota bacterium | reverse complement strand
CGAACGGCCCCACCATCACTCCGTCGACGAGGGCAAAGACTCCTGCTAATCCATGAGCGATTTCGCATCTATCGCATTTTTAGGCAGTTCAAAAAAAATGATGAAAAATATAATAGTTTTTTATTTACTCCTACTCAGCACGCCAATGCTTGCCGTCGTAGAGGACCCTTCGTTGCCAGACGAAGCGGCTATCCCTATGGCTTCTTCTTTAAACTGGGAGCCCAAAGATGACATTTCAATTTTAGTTAAGGATATCGAGGGTGAACGAAAGAACCGAGCCATGAAAATTGGTCAAAATTATTTTTCTATCCACTACGGTGACGCGCTTAGTAGCCAGCTTGCTGAGCTTAATGAGGAAGAGCGAGGAGAACTTTATAACTTTCTTTTGACTGGCTTTGAGCTCATGACAAAACAGCGAGCAGTGTTCAATGCTAATGCGCGACAAGACACCATAATTAGACTTAGCGCGCACGGCACTCTCGTGCTTTTAATTGTTGAGGGTTTTGGCATTGTTGTTGGTGGACTGCTTCAGTCTGTCCAACCTGCGTGTGTCAATCATACGTGTGTGGAAGAAGGAGCCCAGTATTTTGGTGTGGGCTGCCAAACTTGTTTTTATGAGGGACGTGATTATGAATGCGCCGAGGCCTTTTATAGAAATGTTAGGCCCCGCCCCTGTGATGCTTATGCGTATACGGCAGAATGCTACGCTAATGTCTCTTCCTTGGTAGGTGAACTCATTCCCCAAGTAGCTGTTAATACGACGCGTAATGTAGTGTGTGAGGCACTGCTTCCTTTAGCTTTTGAAATTCCTGCAGCTGCTGTGCTCTGCACAGTTGGCGGAGTGCTGATTGTCGATTTAGGTGTTATGGCTTGGACAAATTATAAAGAAAGACAATTGGGCCGGTACCAAAGTCCTGCTCCCCTTTCTTTGGCCATCAAAACAAAGGTAGCAATTTTAAGTGACACCATTCAATTCCTCGAAGCCGTTACCCTTGTTGAAGGATCCGACGAATTTTCTGAAGAAGTTCATACACTGATGAACAAATCTCTTTGGCAGCGATGCAAAGAGGCTATTTTTCGAAGATAATCTCGATGAACTTTAATCTTTTGCGGCGAGCGTTAACAAATGTTAACGCTTTTTCTTTCTTGCTCAACGAAATGTTTTGAGGCCTAAGCAATAAGTGTCACTATTTTTAAAGGCCATCAGATCGGCCTACTTTCGGGGGAAGGTATGAAGAGAGTCCTTGTTATCAGCAAGATATTTGCACTTTTGAGCACACTTAGTCATGCGGAAGGCGCATTGCCTCCCTACGCCAGAGACAAACTTCAAATAGATGCCGCCTGGGGCCTAACAAAGGGGAGCAGCAATGTCACGGTTGCTACTATCAGTACCGGGGCGAGCGTTGAATTTTTCAACGAAAAAAACCTTGCTAAAAATGAAGGTGAAATTCCTGGCAATGGGAAAGATGACGATAATAATGGCTACATCGACGATGACTTAGGCATTGATACTTACAGTAGGACTGCACCAAAGGACCTCCACGGTATCGGTACTCATGTGGCAAGCCTAATTGCTTCGGAACACTATGGCATTGCACCCGAAGTAAAAATCCTTCCTATCGTGGTTACCAGCGAATATGGCACAAGTACTACAGAGGCAATCCTCGAAGCCATTCACTATGCTAAAAATCGCGGCGCAACCATTATCTATGTTGGCGTTGGCGGCAGCAAAAATGCACTTTTATGCGATGCCTTAAAAGAGACAGGGCTTCCCGTGATCGCAACTGCAGGCAACTCTGCCTATAATTTAGATGATGCAAACCTTGAATTCTTTCCAGCCACATGTGACGGCGACAACATCCTTACCGTTGCAGGATCTGATAGCAATGACGCTCTCACCTATTATAGCAATTATGGTCGAAGCTACATTGATCTTGCCGCTCCAGCGCACGAAATCCCCGGATTAGGAAAAAATGGAAAAGAAGTCAGTTATTCTGGCACCTCTGTTGCTGCTGGCTTTGCAGCAGCTGTGGCAGCGTTGGTTGCAAGCCTTCATCCTGAATATTCTACGGAACAAATTATCTCAGCCCTAAAACAAGGCGTCGATACCACCGAAGAATTAGAGCTAAAATTAAGCAGCGGCGGACGCCTTAATGCTTATAAAGCTCTCATCGCTGAAGTCGAATAATAGTATATTTAAGGGAAGCAAAAATAATGTGCCTTTATGCTTATCTTGATTATCGAGAATTTTTAAGAGATTTCTATCTTGCACAAAAATCTCGAAATAAAGGTTATTCTTATAGAGTTTTTGCGCAAAAGGCCAAGCTTGCTTCTCCCAATTATTTAAAACTCGTTATTGATAAAAAACGTCGCATTACCGAAAAAACTATGGACGCTTTTATTAAAGGCCTCACTTTAAACCAAGCAGAAGCTAACTACTTCAGAGCCTTAGTTGCTTATAAAGAAAGTACTACTAGCGAACAGCAAAATATTTTCCTGGATGAAATCCTGCGGCTCAAAAGAAGAGCAACAGCTACTACCGAGTTACAGGAAGATAAATATGAAATTTTGCGTCGCTGGCATCATTGGGCCATTCGCGAAATGATTCTTCTCAAAGATTTTGCCGCCGATCCAGCGTTCATCGCTAAAAAACTCAGTTTTCTCATTACCAGTGAGGAGGCTAAAGCAAGTTTATCACTCTTAGAAAGTTTAGAGTTTTACAAAAAAGATGAGGCAGGCAAATATCGTCTTACAGAGCCCCTCATCTCGACAACTGACGACATTAGCTCAAAATTGATTCGCGATTTACACATTCAGTTTATGCAGCTCGCTTTAAACGCGCTCATTCGCCTTCCCGTGCAAAAACGCATGGTCCAAGGCGTGACCATTGCTCTTCCTCAAGAAAAAATTGCTACCGTAAAAAACAAGATTAAAACGCTGTGTAAAGAAATCAGCGAAATGTTCGATGAAAATTACCAAAACGATCAAGTATTTCATCTCGTCGTTAATTTCTTTCCGCTTAGCACGGAGACCTCGCTATGAAGACCTTTATTTTTCTGTCTATTTTTTCGCTCACCCTGTTTTCCTACTCTAAAGACCCTACCGAAAGAGATGGCGGTCTCGTTGGCAATGCGCGCTTTGTTGACTTTAGAAGCTCTCTCATCGGAGTGAAAGGAAAAATGCCGGAGTCATGGCAGAGCTATGATTTGAATAATTTTATTAGCATTAATAGCAATGAGGCCAGGAATCGTAGCTCCATTAAAATTGCTAAAGAAGAATTTAAGGTAGGCAGTCTTGATGAGCTCTTCCCTCTGCTCAAAGAAAAATATCCGCAGGCAGAGTGGCAGTTGGCTGAACTCAATAGTTCTCATGGCTTTCAAACTGACACCAAAAAAGGACAGCTTTTATTCCTTATTGTCCCTTCGGGTGTAATTTCTATCCAAATCTATGAAGGTGAGGAATTAAGCTACCTTAATTATATTTTAGAATCGCTGGTGTTCTAAATCCCTTGGGCGCTGGGCCTAAGGGTCTTTCACTTTTGCCTTAAGATCCTCGGGTCAAGCCCGAGGATGACAAAGATGCGAGTCCGCGATGACAAGGCGGGAGCTCTAGATGCAAAGACGGCGAGCCGAAGATGACAAAGATGTGAGTCCGCGATGACAAGACGGGAGCCGAGATGGCAAAGATGCGAGTCCGCGATGACAAGACGGGAGCTTAGAGGCAAAGACGGCGAGCCGAGGTGGCAAAGATGCGAGTCCGCGATGACAAGGCGGGAGCTCTAGATGCAAAGACGGGGAGCCGAGATGGCAAAGATGGGGGTCCTAGAGGCAAAGTCGGGAGTCTGGGAATGACATCCCTCTCCTATTGGATAGCTCATCAATTGAAAAAACTCCCCGAGTATCAAAAGATAAGCGGAGAGTTTTTTATGTTTAAGCTTAAATTATTCAGGTCTACTATTCAGTAAGCCATCGATTTTGAAAGCGTGAGCAGTATTTTTATCGAAGCAAAATTCAACACGTGGCGTGCGGCGCATGTTGAGTTTTTGCGAAATTTCGAAACGGAACTCAGATTGATGCGGCTTCATGAGCTTTTGAGCTTCCGCTTCAGCGATTTCCTTTCCGAATACCGAATAAAATATCTTTGCCACGGCATAATCAGGCGTTACATCAACCCGATTAATAGTCAGCACACATGAGGGAATAAGGGAATGATGCCGAGCCACTTTCTCGCACACAACCTTTCTAATGGCTTCACCCATTTTTTCTTTTCTAAACGTTGGCATCAAACACCCTATTATTTAAACCGAAGGAGTAGAATCGTTACGTCCTTCCTTCTTCTTTTCCAAATTCGAAATCGATTCCGAAAGCTGTGCTTCTACTTCTTTCAAATCAAAGCACTCGATAACGTCGCCTTCTTGAATGTCGCTAAAGCCTTCGAGAACAATACCGCACTCATAGCCAACCCCGACTTCTTTAACGTCATCTTTGAAGCGCTTGAGGCCTGCAATATTGCCAACAAAAAGCTCATCATTTTTACGTTTAACGCGGATTCTGGCTGAACGAACGATTTTCCCATCGAGCACATAGCTACCAGCGATGTTACCGTGTTTCGAAACAGCAATAACCATACGAACTTCAGCTTTACCCAAATAGCGCTCTTCAACAAGAGGGGATAGTAAGCCTGACATGGCCTTACGGACCTCATCAAGAGCTTCGTAAATCACTGAATAATAACGAACATCAATCTTTTCCTGAGCAGCCAAGGCCTGGGCTTTACCATCGGCCTTGATATTAAAGCCGATAATAATCGCATGAGAAGCCATGGCAAGATTAACGTTACTTTCAGTAATCGTACCTACGCCTGAGTGCACAATTTCCACCTTAACTTCTTTGGTAGAAAGATTTTGCAAGGAGGCAGTAAGCGCTTCTTGAGAACCATACACGTCAGCTTTCACAATCAAGCGCAAGACCTTCGCTTCTTCACCAGGCGCTGAGGCCAAGAAGTTTTCAAGCGAGAAGCTCTTGGTTTTAAGGAGCTCTTTTTCACGATTCTTTTGTGCACGGTGATGAGCGATGGTTTTCGCTGTTTTATCATCGGCAACCACATTTACTTGATCACCAGCAGTTGGAACACTTGAAAGTCCCAATACTTGCACCGGCACCGAAGGACCTGCGGTTTTTAGCTGAACACCATTTGAATCGTACATGGCACGAACACGGCCCATCGCCTCACCCGCTACCAAATAATCACCTTGCTTCAGGGTACCTGCTTGGGTAAGCACGGTGGCGACCGGACCACGGCCTTTATCGAGTTTCGCTTCCACTACGCAACCAGTCGCAGGCTTATCAGGATTAGCGCGCAAGTCCAAAACTTCGGCCAAGGCCGCAAGACCTGCAACCAAATCCTCAAGACCGGTCTTTTTCAGAGCCGAGATCTTGAAGAATTGCGTATCGCCGCCCCACTCTTCAGGTTGTAAACCAAGCTCAGATAATTGCTGCATGATGCGCTCAGGCTTGGCATCGGGCAAATCCATTTTATTAATGGCAACCACAACCGGAACCTTAGCGGCCTTAGCATGATCGATCGCTTCTTTGGTTTGCGGCATCACACCATCGTCAGCCGCTACTACCAACACCACGATATCAGTCACATCAGCACCACGAGCTCGCATCGAAGTAAAGGCTTCGTGGCCCGGTGTATCAAGGAAGGTAACCGGCCCGTGATCGGTAATGACGGAATAAGCACCAATGTGCTGCGTAATACCGCCAGCCTCGCCTTTTACCACGGATGTTTGTCGCAAGGCATCAAGCACACTGGTTTTACCATGATCCACGTGACCCATAACGGTAACGATGGGCGCACGATGAAGCAGGCTTTCGCTTGAGTCTTCGCCTTCTTTAATCAGCGTCGCTTCTTCAAAACTTACGTTCTTAGTTTCAAAACCAAATTCGCTCGCAATAATCGTTGCCGTATCAAAGTCGATGGCCTCATTCACCGTAACCATCATACCCATACCGAGCAACTTACTAATAACTTGGCCGGCTTTGATCGACATCGCATGAGCTAAATCATTGACCGTAATAGCGTCGGTCATTTCAACAACGCGCTTGTGCGCTGCTGCTTGCGTAAGATTGGTTCCCTTGGCACGATTTTTTTGCATGCCACCTTTCTTCTTACGGCCTGGCGCTAACCAAAGTTCGCGACCACCGGATGAAGTATCACGCATTTCACGCGAATAGCTGGTTGAGCCTTTTTTCTTCTTCGAAGGACGGCCACCAGGACGCGGTGCATCACCGCCACTGGGCCCGCTTGGAGGCGGCATAGTTTGAGGAGCGAGATTATTCGTATCCGCTCCGCCACCACCATTATAAGGGCGTGGTGGGGAAGAATACGTAGTACGCTGTCCTCCCGGGCCACCATGGGGACGAGGACCGCCTGGTGCAGGCCCTCCACGTCGATGGAAAGACCGGCCCTCCGAGGCAAGTCGCGCCTTGATAGCATCTGCATCGATGACGCGAACGACATTGCTTGGAGAAACTACAGCCGGAGCTGTCGGGGGGGGGCTGCCCTCTTCTGAACGAAATGCCTCAAATCGTGGTTCTTTAGGCGCCAGGGTCACGTCTTTTTCCTTTTCGCTTGGTGATGGGCTCTGATGCGCTTCTTCCGCAACAGGTGCTTTGACACTGGTACTCGTTGCCGATGCCTCAGTATCCACAGAAATATCTGCATTAGGGGTAATTAGGCGAGCTTTTTTTTCACTCTCCTCAGCTTCCCGTACCGGGGCAACTGCTTGAGAGCTTTCTTCAATTTCATCGCTAACAGGCTCATCCTGCTCTCTTCGTTTTCTGAGGACCGTACGAGGTCTGCTAGTCGTAGCAGTAAATTCCCCACTTGGCGATAAACCCAAAGCACGATATGCCGCTTGCTCGTCGACACTGCTTGAATGGGTGCGCACCTCAACACCATTGGCATTAAGCTTGGCAATGACTTCTTGATTAGACACATTTAATTTCTTTGCCAATTCATGCACTCGTAATTTACCCATTCCACAACCCCTTAAACACTGCTGTTGCCGCCTTACTGATTTGCACATCAAATCAAAAAACTCGCAGTCGCGAGACACGGCCTAAAATTATTGCCGTTCTTACTGGCTCACCTGTGCCAACATGTTCATTTGCACTAAAATTTCTTCCGTTATACGGCTTTTCATCAGAGCTACAACACCCGTTTTTTTTCGTCCCAAACAATTCCCAAGCTCTTCCATGGAAAAAGGACTTTGCATAAACGGAAGCTCCTCGCCATCAACGACTAAATTTTCTTTGACTTCACGAACTGAGCGCTCAGAAAAATCGCCAGCACACAACACTGCCACTGCTTTTTTACTCAAGATCAAATTCTTCACTGCATCGCGTCCGACATCGCAACTTCCCACTCGTCTCAAAAGGCCGAGCCTACTAAGTATGCTGGTCTTTAGGCGAGAAATAATATGGCTCAGCATTTCGGACGAGCTCACTGGAATAATTTTTTCGCCACGAAAAAGAATTCGCTTATCGAAAGCTTTCACAATGCAAGATTTTTTGGGACAAAGCCATGCACCACGAGTGGGCAACATCGCTTTTTCGTCAAAACCAATCTCACCATCGAGCGCGCGAACAAAGCGAAACAGTTGACCTCTTTCGCCTTTAGATCGACACACTGCGCAGCTACGTATACTTTCCATAAAAAATACTACCTAAGAGCTACAAAACTACCGGTGCAATACGAGCATCGAGAGCAGCTAATTTCTTTTTGGCCAATTCAAAAATCATCGTCGCGGTCTGAGCTTCAAGCCCTACCCGATTGATCAAATGCTTGACGTCTTTGTCTAAAAACACATCGACAAGATCGCTATAGCCGGCTGCTTCAAGTTTTTCTTTCGATTCAATACCAACGCTATCTAGCGAAAGCTCGCCTTCACGGCCCTCAGCTACCAGCTTTTCGCACAACTCATCGACAGCAAGCAAAATCTTCGCATAGGCGCGCTCATCTTTCCGTCGCAATGCGCGGCGCTCTGCTTCGAGTTTTTTCACATCTTCCGCATCTTGTTTGAGCTTCAAAAGATCTGCTGATTCAAAGCCTGGCATGTGCGCCAAATTGGTATTCTCTGCCACAAGAAAGCTATCGACGCTTTTAATGCCATAGTTAAAGAGCGTTTGAAACTGCAGTTCGGACAAAGATTTAATCTGAGACAAAGAAACCCATGCTTCTTCTTTTTCTGCAGCGGCTTTCGATTCTGCTTGAATCTCAATCTTCCACCCTGTTAACTGCGAAGCAAGACGCACATTTTGTCCACGACGCCCAATAGCCAAAGATAACTGCTCATCAGGCACAACAATTTGCATCGAGCGTTCTTCTTCATTGATCAGCACGCGTGTCGCTTCTGCTGGCGCCAAGGCGTTGCAGACAAAGCGGGCTTCATCGCTGTCATAAGGAACAATGTCGATTTTCTCGCCACGAAGCTCTTGCACCACAGCCTGAACGCGCGAGCCTTTCATACCAACGCAGGCACCCACAGGATCTACATCTTGGTCGCGTGATTTCACGGAAATTTTTGTTCTAAAACCTGCTTCACGAGCAGCGCTTTCGATCGTAACGATGCCTTCGGCGATCTCAGGAACTTCTTGTTCAAAAAGTTTGACTACGAGATTCGGATGCGTACGAGATAAAATAATCTGCGCGCCCCGAGCCACTTCTAAAACATCGACAACATAAGCAACAATACGATCGTGAATGCGAACATTTTCTTTGTTGATTTGCTCAGATGTAGGCAAAATGGCTTCAGCACGACCTAAGTCAACAATCACATCGCCCCGCTCAAAGCGTCGCACTACACCCGCTGCAAGCTCGCCCTTACGATCTTTATACTCGTTATAGATCATGAGGCGTTCAGCTTCACGAACGCGCTGCACAATGATTTGCTTCGCATTTTGCGCGGCAATACGGCCAAACTCGCGCGATTCAAGCTTTACGCCTAAGTCCTCGCCCACGGCTTCCTCAGTCAATTCAGGATCAAGCTTTTTAGCGTCTTTAAAAAATATTTCGCCGGCTTTTTTTACTTCGCCATCTTTGATGATGCGCAAGAATTCATAGACTTCGACTTCGCCGACTTCTTCGTTGTAACGGGCCTCAAGATCAGCATCAATACCAAGCTTTTTGCGCGCAGCACTCAGCATTGCGTCTTCAAGTGCAGAAACCAATGTTTCTTTACCGATATTTTTTTCTCGGCCTACTTGTTCGAGAACGGCACCTAAATCGAGTTGTTCAAGTTTCATTTTATTCTCCGAAAAATCTTGTTAATTGAGCTTCTTTTTGGGCTTGGTCAGCGTGCTAAAATCAAAGAGGATATGGGCATCAGACATCTCTGAAAAAGCAATCTTGAGCTCACCCTTTCCTTCTTCTTCAAGGATGATTCCCTCTTCACTAAGCTCTTTAAGGCGGCCTATTAAATTTCTGGCCCCAAAAACTTCGCCCGATTTCACACGGACTTTAATTCTCTCACCGCTTGCGTCTTCAAAGTGCTTTCTCTTCGTCAAAGGACGATCGACGCCTGGGGTCGACACTTCTAAATCGTAACGATGCTGTAAAAAATCACTCTCTTCTGCTTTGGTATCGAGCACATCTGACAAAAAGCGCGAAATAGAAGTGAGGTTTTCAAGGACAATGCCGTTTTTTCGATCGGCGGTATCAACAAAAAGTGCAAGGAGCGACTTGGATTGTGTTCTCTTCAGTGACAGACGCACAAGTTCATAGCCTTCGGATTCGAGCAAAGGCTCAACAATAGCTCTAAGGCCTTCTTCTTCTTGACTTAATGCAATTACAAAATTTTCCATAAAACCCACGTAAGATAAATTTCTCGCCACCCTGGCCATGATTTTGAAAGCGAACTCTCAGCATCTTGGCCGGTACCTAAAAACCAAATAATGTAAGCATGCTTTGGATAACTGCATGAAAGCTCAGTGGCTTTCATGAGTACGCGTACTCTAGGCGGTACCAGAGCCAATGATATAACAAGCTAAAATTCGCTTGTAAAGCACGGATAAAAGCTAGGAACGACCGTCAAATTCCACATCATTATCGTTTGAGGAAGCAATTTTCTTGCTTTTTTCAGCCCTTATTCCTTTTACCGCTTCAAGAGCGCTCACGCAGGCCGAAATTAAGGCATTCAAACCCTGCTTATTAATTGCTGAAATAAACTCGCCCTCAAAATCTTTAGCGCGTTCTTTCAAGACTTCTTCAGGAATTTTATCGATTTTATTAAAAATGATGATGCGTTTTTTATCTAGGAGCTCAAGATCGCCTAAAACTTCTTCCACCACTTTCATTTGCAAGCGATAATTGTCATCCGAGATATCAACGACATGAAGAAGCACGTCGGCATCTTTGAGCTCTTCAAGCGTCGCCATAAAAGCTTTCATGAGGCTTTCTGGCAAGTGATTGATAAAGCCCACCGTATCGGTGATCAACACCTCTTGCTCATGAGGAAAGCGCAAACGCCGCGAATGAGGGTCCAAAGTAGCAAAAAGCTCATCTTTGGCATAAATCGACGCGTTACAAAGCGCATTCATCAAGGTTGATTTGCCTGCATTGGTATAACCAACAATGGCAAAAGTAGGAATCTCGCGTGATTTTCGAGACTTACGCCTAAGCTCCCGCTGCTTCTTGATCGCTTCAAGCTCCGCTGAGAGTTTAGCCAGCCGATCTTTTACGCGCCGCCGATCGATTTCAAGCTTAGTCTCACCCGGGCCTGTGCCGCCAATGCCACCCGTTAAACGCGAAAGACCACTTTGCTTTTTAGCAAGACGCGGCAATGAATAACTAAGCTGAGCCATTTCCACTTGAAGCTTACCCTCACGCGTGACCGCTCTTTGGGCAAAAATATCGAGGATAAGCATACTTCGATCAAGGATTTTAAGATCAGTAAGATCGGTAATATTATTAAGTTGGGACGGGCTCAAATCATGATCAAAGATCAACATCTCCACGCCCAAAGAAAGTGCTCTTAGGCAAATTTCTTCAAGCTTCCCTTCGCCAATGAAAGTTTTCGGATACACCCGTGCGCGCCATTGATAGATGATCTCGACCACTTCCACCCGGGCAGATCGAGCAAGCTCTGAGAGCTCGCTCATCGATTGCATACCTTCTTTTTTGCTGCAGCTATACACACCCACCAAAAGGGCTCTCTCTTTGAACTGTTCTTTCGGAATCACGGGCTTGGGCGCTGAAAAACGCGCTAAATCATCGATGATGCCATTGATGAAATCACTAAAATTCTCATCGATTTGATGAACGGAGCGATAGACTTTTTCTCGCACCACCGTAGTGTGGCCAAGCTCCGTATTTTCAAGCCCTAAATGGCCAACAATAACGAGCCCATCGACCCCATCACGGCTGGCATCAATTTCAACGACCGCATCGAGCCGCAGTTTTTCTAAGTCGGTTTTAAAATCGTTGGTAAGGCTATAAGTTTTCTTCCCATCATCATGAATAATGAGATGAGGCGGCGTGGGGCGCGCAACGATCAAGCGTAATCCACGCAAACGATCTTGGGTCCCACGAAGGCGGCCGATGTCGGGCAGATAAAGACGAACAGCATCGCCCACCATAACCGTTTGCACTTCACCTTTTCGATCGAGCAAAACACCGGTCATGCGCCGAGTAATAAAAGCCGCTTGCGCGAGCTTTCGCGCGAGAGTGACCGAAACAATATCAACGCTGCCACTGTGGGCACTCAAAAGCCCGTTGAGCAGCTTCAGCTGATGATGTTTCAAATCCTTAATATTGCCTACGATTTCGCTAATAACGCCCCCTCACTTAGGAATCGAGCTCTACTAAATCACGTAAACGAAGAAACTCAAGCATTTCATTAAAAAGCCGTTGCTGTGCTCGCTCTTCGCTTAAATCCAAACGCTCTTCATTAATAATTTTAATCTCAGCTTCAACCCATTCTTGCCATGCTTCTTCGCTAACATTATCGAGGATAAGCTTACCAATAGGCCCCTTCAAAGGCGCTTCAGCTAGTGCAGGCAATTCTTTGCCTAATTTTTTACATAAAACCATTTTTTTCCCATTCATAAAAAACCTTTAAGCATAAAATAAACATGCCTTTGACAAAAGCAATTGCCTCAGTACAGGTGAAGCTTGCAGGGCACAATGTAGGGATTAAGTTCTCAAATAAATTAGAGGCGCTTTCGATTTAGAGCTTTGAATACAATGTCCAGCTATGATCAAGCGCGATTATCTGGTCTTCACTCAGCGGCTGCCAAATTTTCTCGCCATTTAAAGGCTCAGAGCTAATAAGGAGATGGTTAATTTTTGGTCCGCCTGCCAAATTTTGATTATGACAAGAAAGGACCGATAAGGAGCTTAAACAGCCTTTGCTCTCCGTAAGATGATGCGCACTGTAATTTAGCTGTCGCCCTTTGCGATACGCCAAGACAAAGCTGCCATTACTGAGAATCACATTTAAAGAAGCTTCCTCTTCGGTCGCCTGATACTTTTTAGCCGTAGAAACAATCTTTTTTAATGCCGCTCGGAGAGCCTTAGCAACCTGCTGTACGGGAGGATGAGTGAGGTTTAAAATTCCTAAGTTTTTGAGTTCTTGCAAAATTAAAGCAAAATAAACCTCGCTATCGGTGCTCCCTAAAATACTTCTTAAAAATTGCGGTTCAAGGTTTTTAAGAAGCTCTTCCTTCGTAAGGCTAAAACCAGGAAGATCACCATTATGCGCCATCACCCAAGAGCCATATTGAAAGGGGTGACAGTTTACCAAGGAAATATCCCCTTGGGTCCGGCGGCGAATATGAGCAAGCATAGTGTCGGCAACAATATTGCGACTTAATCGTTCAAAATCCTTACTATCTTGTGCCCGCCCTAAACTTTTTAACACATGAGGCACACCCTGGGTGTAATACGCTAAGCCCCAGCCATCAGGATGCTCGACACTTTGCCGCATCAAAGCATTATCGGCCAAGAGTAAAGGGTGGTGACCAAGATTAAAAACATCCGATTTAAAAGCAAATAATCGACACATGAAGCACCATTCGAAGAAATCAGCATCAGTGTATACTGACGATGTTCTCATCGCCATAATAATTACTTTATGTATATTTGATAGATCAGGTCTTTGGCTTCCGGCTTGCCGTCTTTCGCGCCAAGGCGGCATTGTTGTTGTTACTCCATTGCTCAAGCATTGAAAAACCAGAGTCTGGCCGCGGCAAGCCAGGGATTTTGAAGATATTAATTAGTGATGCTATCGTAAGATAATTAGCCATATTACAAGGTGCAGCGTCTATTCTGATAAAATTTTCGAAAAAATGAACTAACAGTTATTTACATATTAAATGTTTTTTACATATTAAGATAAATAACTTTTAGGAGCTTAAAAATGAGCTATTTATTTACTTTAATAGCATTAGGCACATCATTATCATTATCTGCTGGTATTATGGATACACTCAAATATTATATAGGTTTGGGCGTTTCTGACACATCACGTGTAAATTCTAATATGTGGACTTTTAATGATAACGATCCTTATTCTGGAAGTAGCTATGACAATTTGGTCACTGATTTTCAGAAAGTGAATTTAAAGGTTTTTGATGAAAACAATCTTTATCCGGGAAGTAGCTATGAAGATATGGTCGCTTACTATCAGGAAACCAAGCAAAATCGCCTTTCAATGAGGGCATTTCTTGGTCATCAAGAACCTGAAGAAGATGCGATCCAGATTGAAGTCCGAAATTCGGACAATGAAGTTGTTTATAGTGGTAAGAGAACCAGTCTTAACCACGGCTTTGATCCTCTTTCAGAGGAAGATGCTAGAGCCCTTGTAAAGCAGCTCAGCCTAGAAGCTGGGAAGTATCGCGTAATCGAAATAAATGAAAGTAGCAATCTTTTGTGGCGCTGGCTTGGAAAGAATCCTAGCCTTAGAGATTTTAACGTGAATAAAAACGAAGACAATCTTCCTCGTAGGGGAATGTCCGCATCAGATTATTTTAATCACGTAGAAACGGTTATTTATGATAAGAATGGCAAAAAAATCCAGCAGAAAGTTGAAGAAGGCTCATTTTATGGATTTATTGATAAACTTGCAGCAGATTTGAACGAAGTTCCTGGGGTCAACGACAATGAAGAATACACCGTGGAAAAAATATATAGCCATAAATCTGCCTCAGGAAAAGTGATAGCGTCTTTGGAAGTTATGCAGAAGGGATCACTTGAAGATGAGGAATCACATGATGAAGAATTTAAATCCTGGTTCTTAGATAATATGCTGCCAAAAGAGTAAAAATGTTCACTTGATTTTTTGCTTATTGAGTAGCTAATTTTAAACGTGCTAGGACCTAAGTCTTAAGCACGTTTTTTATATGCGCCAGATAAAACTATTTAAAATACCTCTACTTATTGACTACTTCACTTAGTCATTGCGCTGTAAAACCATACAATGACTTTTATTTTTATCTTATCCTGCATGCATTTATGCCTAATAAATACATATTATTTCTTCACGAAGTTTCAAATGAGACAACATCTGAAAAATGTTTCACTCATAGTTGCGTTGATGCCTTGCCTTGCTTCTAGGCCATCGATAAAGCAGAAATATTTCTGATTTTTGTTCGCTTCAGTCTTGGAATGGAGGTCTTTTATGAGAAGTTGGCAGGAGGAGCCTTTCGTCGCATCGTTGGATGCCAATATACTATTTTAAGCACCGAGGAGCGGAATCGACAATTTACTCTTTGGTTGCTGCCGCTCGCGCAAGAGTAGAACAGTCGCTTAAAAATAATGGAGGGGATTCGAACCCCCGATAGGGACTAGCCCTATGCCGGATTTCGAGTCCGGTGCAATCAACCGCTCTACCACTTCTTGACAGAGTTTTAGAGTAAGTTCCTTGTGCCCAAGTTGATGCGGCTTAGCAAGAGTGTTTGGTTAAAATTATCAGCGAGGATTTAACTGACATTGTTGCTGCGCCTTTTCGAGCCCTGCACTGATGAGCAAATCGACGGCTTCAACCGATTTTTTTAGCACCGGTTCTAAGATTTTTATTTCGCTATCGCTAAAAGGGCTTAAAACATAATTCGCTTCAT
>JBPOIV010000161.1:0-7750 GCA_052034245.1 Myxococcota bacterium | reverse complement strand
CTAAGTCTCGAAACTTCAAGCAATTTATTGGTCGCCGGCACCGGGCCAATGCCCATGATCGTCGGATGAACCCCGCTTGAAGCCATGGCAAAAATTCGCCCATACATTTTCAAACCATGAGCTTTGGCATATTCGCTTGAACTTATTACGAGCGCAGCCGCGCCATCATTGAGCGAAGAGCTATTCCCAGCGGTAACACTTCCACCCTCTTTAAAGGCCGCTTTTAGACGGGCAAGACTTGCAGGATTCGTGTCGCTGCGAGGGCCCTCATCTTTTTCCACCACATGGCTTTCTTTGGCATTAAGGGGAATTTCAAGGGGAATAATTTCGTCATTAAAAAAACCGTTTTCCTGAGCACGAAGCGCTCTTTGATGACTTAGAAGAGCAAACTCATCTTGTCGCAGACGAGAAATAGCATATTTTTCTGCCAGGCGTTCGGCGGTAATGCCGTTATGCTCAGGCGGAGTAAGCTCGCGCATTTTTTCATTGAAAAAACGCCAGCCCAAAGAGGAATCAGCTATTTCGGGAGGGCCGAGCTTAAAAGCGCTCGATGATTTAGCCATCACATAAGGAGCACGCGACATGCTTTCAACACCGCCCACCACGACAAGCTGATGCTCTCCCAAAGCCACTTTGCGTGCACCATCAGCGATGGCATCGAGCCCTGACGCACAAAGGCGATTCAGCGTGATGGCTGAGGCCTCAAGAGGAAAACCAGCAAGCAACTGCGCCATGCGCGCCACATTGCGATTATCTTCACCCGCTTGGTTGGCACAGCCTGCGATACATTCGCCAATGTCTTTCGGATCAACCTGAGAACGATTTACTGCAGCTTTAAAAACCTTGGCAAGTAAATCATCGGGCCGGCAATCTTTGAGGATGCCAGCATATTTACCGATAGGGGTACGAGCATAGCCAAGAATGACAGGATCATTGGGAAGTTTCACGCTAAAACTCCTGTGACAACGCTGTTTTTATTGCCTCCTATGCTCCTCTCAATTTTTATTGAAGGCAACTAGCGATGAGAGTTTTATTGATGGCTCATGATTATCGGCAGATTGTCAATGCTATTTTCTGGATTGCCACGCCCAGTACCTGGCCTCGCAATGACGAAGCGTGGCAAATTTCATCGTCATTGCGAGCGAAGCGAAGCAATCCAGACCCCTTGCTTAAGAAGGGATGTTTTGACAAAATTCTAAAAATTTATTTAATTTTTGGCCCCGATACCCAAGCGACGCCGCCATGATCATCGTTATGGTCGATATGGCGATTATGCAAGCGATATTCTTGGCCGATATTCACGACGTAATCATCATGAGTACCATGTGGCACACTGGGATGGCCGCATTTTGGGCCGTGCGCATGATTTTTAGATTTCGTCAATTTAGCCGTTTCTTTGCCATTTTGACACGATTCAGCATTAACACTGTTTACCGCAACCGCATTTTCAACCACTTTATTCGCTTCTTGTTTATGAAGATGGCTGTTGTGAAGATAACCTAGTTTATCGTTATGTCTTATAGCCGTGTGTCCACAGGAAGAACTATGTTTATGCGGATGATTCTCTGTATCCTCTACAAGATTGGTCCGCGGACCGATTCCTTGATAGACGTACATGAAGCGAGTAAGAGAATGCCTACTGATATACCTAGATAACGCATGATGACCTCTTTTAGATTGGTCTTCCAGTGTGGCCCGGTTTTCCCCAGCGAGCAACTTTTTAAGCCACATTAATTATAAAGCTTTATTGCGCAGGGCTTTAGCTATCAAAGATATAAAAACTGCATTCATCCTAAGCATTCGGAAAAAACAACCAAGAAAATATGCTCCTCAGAAGTTTAATCACGCACATAAATTAGGGCTTTTTTAACTCTAAATGACTTAGAACTTTAGAACCAAGCGCATCCCATAATGGCTTTCCCACTGCTTCTTCGTCCACCAAAAGATGGCGAAACCCGTAGTTATCATGGGCAAAACGATTATCCACAATGTCTAGTTGCCAGCGACTTAAATGATGCTGGCCTATGATATCTTTAATATCATCAGCCGGAACTAATTCATCATGTTGATCGATAAGAATTAAAGTCGGTACATTGGTATTTTTAAACTTCAGATCTAACAAAGACTTTTTTATAGCAAATAAGGCTTGATACGCAGCCACTGAAGTACCAGGGTTCGCACGATAATGCTTGGGGCTGCGGCTCGGCATAGTAAATGTACGGCCCAACCATGAGATCATCGATACTGCCGCACGCGAATACCACGGCGTCGCAATAGCAGGAGCGATGAGAACCATTTTATTGATATTAGGCTCGCTCACTTCATTTTGTCCGGCTAACCATTCAAGTCCTACCAAGGCACCCAAAGAAAAGCCCACAAAATATATGGGCACTTTGAGCTCTAGCGCGCGCCGTTGCGCCTCTTTTACGGTATCAACAAATTGTTGTCGCCAAATGGTCTCGGTAACTTGGGACATTTGCCCTAGAGCACCGCTATGACCAAAAAGTGCAAAGCGCATCACCAAGGAGCCGTGAGAAGAAAGCAATGACGCCCATCCATCCATCTTGGCCGGCTTAAGATTTAGGCCATGAAGCAAGATCACGATCGCCTTTGGCGGAGTTGTGGGCTCATCAATCCATATCGAATTGTCTAAAAAACGCCGATCTTTTTCTGTTTTCATTAAACCAACCGTTGCGCAACTAAGGATATAAACACTTAAAATCGTTAAAATAACTGCGCTAAAGAGCCTTTTAATCTTACTCATTTCACCCCCAAAGTTCATGAGTGGTGGATTGACAAGCAGCAATTTGTATTCTTTTATAGCACGACTGATTTTAGGCATTGAAACGAGGTATGTAAATAATGGTGGTTATTCGACTAGCACGCGGTGGCAAAAAGAAATGCCCATTTTATCGCGTTGTTGCAGCAGACCAAAGAATGGCACGCGATGGCCGCTTTATTGAACAAGTTGGCACCTATGATCCCCGTGCAGCGAAAGGCTCTATCAATTTGAAAATTGAGCGTATTGATCATTGGATTAAATTTGGTGCTCAACCAAGTGATACGGTTAAATCTTTGATCAAACAAGCACGGAAGCTCATTCCTGCTCAAGCTTAAAAAGCTTATCCTTCTTAAAAACACCAGAAAATCTAAGCCTAAGCCTTAAGATTTTTGGTGTTTTTTATATGGTGCTTATGAAAAATGATCTCATACTCCTTGGCTACATAGCTAAAGCGGTAGGCCTGAAAGGCGCGCTGAGAATAAAACTGCTGAATGTTGATAGCGAAGCTTTGTCCGTAGGACTGTGCCTCACCCTTAGGCACGGAAAAATGCCCGAAAAAGAACTTCATATTAGCGCGCTCGAAAGCGATCGTTTTTATCTTGAAGGCATCAATTACCGCAGTGCAGCTGAAGCATTGCAGGGCAGCGAAGTATTTATCAACCGGAGCGATCTGCCTAAACTCAGTCCTGATGAGGTCTATTTAAATGACCTCATTGGTGCCGAAGTAAAGTTAGGCTCAGGTGAAATCGTCGGTCATGTCAGTGCTTTTGCTTCCAATAACGCACAAATTTTGTTGGAGATTACGGGCACCGATGGACATAGCTTTAGTATTCCGCTCGTCCCAGCCATCGTTATTGCTATCGATGAAGAACATAAAATTATCACCATCGATCCGCCCGCTGGCTTGCTTGATTTGGACTAAATCATGACCATCCTTCATGCCACTTTTATCGCGATGTTCGAAGAGCCCATCAAATCTTGGCTCGATAGCTCTATCATTGGGCGCGCACGGCAAAAAAATATTCTTGAAACGAATATTTTAAGCATACTCGACAGCGTCAGCGGTAATCATCACAAGGTCGATGATACGCCGTATGGTGGGGGTCCAGGCGAGTTAATGCGAATCGACATCATTGAGCCATTGATTAGCAAAGCACTTTTGATGAACGAAACTCTTGAACGCACAAAAAAGCGGGTCATTCTTTTGGATCCGGCCGGTCAGCCATTTAGCCAAAAAGAAGCGAAGAGGCTCGCCGAATATGAAGAGCTGATCTTTGTTTGTGGACGCTATGAAGGCATTGATGCACGTGTTCATCATTATGTTGATGAGGCCATTTCGCTTGGGGATTTCGTTTTAAGTGGTGGCGATCTCGCAGCGATGGCGATTTTTGATGCCACGGCCCGCATGATTCCAGGGGTTTTAGGCAATGCTCAATCCATCGAGCATGAGAGCCATTATGATGGCCGTCTTGAGTCGAGCAACTATACCCGGCCAAACGAATATCAAGGGCACAAGGTTCCTTTGGTCTATCAAAACGGCAATCATCAATCCATCGCGGAAGCGCGCACCCGCGAGTCGCTCTTAAAAACAGCGCAGTTGCGACCCGATCTTATTAGAGCAAAGCCTCTCAATAATCACGAAATTCATTTACTTATGTCGCCCTCTTCCGATGAATCTTATCCATGGCAAAAAAATCATGAACAGACTTAGTATTGCTCTTCTTCATCACCCCGTCGTTGATCGCCATGATCAGCTCTACACTACTGCCATCACCAACATCGATGTTCATGACATTGCGCGCTCTTCCTGCACTTATGGATTAGATCAATATTATTTGGTCTCGCCCATCAGTGCTCAACGTGAACTTGGGCTATCAATTGCGGATTTTTGGATCAGCGGTTCAGGTCATCGCCGTAACGCCGATCGCGCGCGCGCCATGGGCCTGGTCAATGTTCAAGCTGAGTTTCAAGGCTGCATCGATCGCGAGCAAGAGTTGGTAGGGGAAAAACCGCTACTTATTTCAACCAGCGCCAAACTTTGTGAGATAAAAACCATCGATTATGCCAAGGGCCGCGACCTAATCGCACAACACAAAAGCACGATTTTAGTTTTTGGTACGGGCTATGGTCTTGCTCCTGAAATTTTAGAACAATCTGATTTCTTGCTTGAGCCTATTTATGGTCATGATGACTATAATCATCTATCAGTACGCTCCGCTGCCGCCATTATTCTTGATCGCTTACGCGCTAGAAAGTAGTTTGAGCGCGGCATTCTCAATGAGAAAGCGCCATGCTAAAGAGCAGGCATGAGCGAGGCTAAAAAACTTCCCCACTATTTAAATTACGTGAATAATCTTTCTTCCGAAGATGAGATTATGCTTGCTTTTTTTGAGGCCACCGAGGCCCTGGGAATCAAGCTGTATCGAGCCCAAGAAGATGCGATTATGGAACTCATGAGCGGGAAAAATGTCATTCTCGCCACTCCGACAGGCTCAGGAAAATCCTTGGTTGCAACGGCACTGCACTTCAAAGGCTATGTTGAAGGAAAGCGCTCTTATTACACCTGCCCCATCAAAGCCTTGGTGAGCGAGAAATTTTTTGCTTTATGCGATCAATTTGGCGCTGAGAATGTCGGAATGCTCACGGGTGATGCGAGCATCAATCGCGATGCCCCGATTATTTGCTGCACAGCAGAAGTGCTTTCCAATTTGGCCCTATGCGAAGGCAAAAATGCTCAAGTAGATTACGTGATTATGGATGAGTTTCACTATTATTCCGATAGTGAACGCGGGGTTGCGTGGCAGCTACCTCTTTTATGCTTGCCTCAAGCGAGATTTTTGTTGATGTCTGCCACCATCGGAGATTGTGAGCCCGTCAAAAAATCGCTCAAAGAAACTACCGGTGTCGACGTTGCTGAAATACTCGGCGCCGAGCGGCCCGTTCCGCTTGATTATACGTATAGCGAAGATCCTTTGCACGAATGCTTGGCAAAGCTGATCCAAGAGCGGCGATATCCGATTTATGTGGTGAACTTTACGCAGCGGGAATGCGCGCTTGAAGCGCAAAATGCCATGAGCGTAAATATTTGTACCAAAGAAGAAAAGCTTGCCATCGATAAAGCTTTGGCTGGCTTTCGCTTCGATACCCCTTTTGGCAAAGATATTAAGCGCTTTATTCGCCACGGCGTTGGCATACATCACGCGGGCCTACTTCCTAAATATCGCCTTTTGACGGAAAAGCTTGCGCAAGGCGGTTTGCTTAAAATTATTATGGGCACTGATACCTTGGGTGTAGGCGTAAACGTTCCTATTCGCTCAGTGCTTTTTACCAAACTGTGTAAATTTGATGGCACCAAGACGGCGATTTTGAGTGTGCGCGATTTCAAACAGATTGCTGGTCGTGCAGGGCGTAAAGGTTTTGATGATGCGGGCTCCGTCATTGCTCAAGCGCCTGAGCACATGATTGAAAATAAACGCGCTGAAAATCGCGTGGCCGCCTCCGAACAAAATCGCAAGAAAAAAATTGTTAAAAAATCAGCTCCGACCAAAAATTATGTTCATTTCGATGACAATACTTTTCAGCGTCTGATCAATGATCCGCCAGAGCCTCTCAGTTCTCAATTTCGCGTGAGCCACGGCATGATCATCAATGCGCTGATGGGCCTCGAAAATAATGGCAATCCGGGCTATAAAAATTTGATCGATATCATCGCGCGTTCGCATGAATCGGATAAGAACAAATCTAAACATCGCAAACGCTGTGCTCAACTTTTTAAATCGCTCGTTGAAGCGCAAATTTTTAGTATCGTAAAAAATATTCATACCGGCTCACGCATCGTTGCCAATGAATCTTTGCAACAAGATTTTTCCTTGCACCATACTTTGTCGCTTTATTTGGTTGAGGCCCTCAGCGTTTTGGATCAAAATCATCCTGATTATGCGCTGGATGTTTTAAGCCTTGTTGAAGCCATCGAAGAAAATCCTCATGCGATCCTAAATCGCCAAGTTGAAAAAAATAAAAACGATGCCATGGCGCGCATGAAAGCTGACGGCCTCGACTACGAAGCTCGGATGGAAGAGCTTGAAAAAATCACCTATGATAAGCCGCTCGCCGAGTTTATTTACACGACTTTTAACGAGTTTGAGAAAAAGCATCCGTGGGTTTTAGAAGAAAACATTCATCCAAAATCGATAGTGCGTGACATGTTCGTCCGCGGTGCGACTTTTAACGAATACGTCAATGAATATGGCCTTGCACGCGCTGAAGGGCTTTTGCTTCGCTATCTTTCGCAGTCGTATAAGTCATTGGTTCAAAGCGTGCCTGATCAGTACAAAAACGAACATGTTCTCGATATTATCGCTTATCTTCGTACCATTCTTGCGCGCGTTGATACGAGTTTGATTGATGAATGGTCAAGTTTATTTGAAATTGATGGAGAAAAAGAAACATTGAGGCCTGAAGGCGTTAAGCTCATGTCTTTTGATCCACGTGTCAATCACAAAGCCTTTGTCGCTAAAGTTAGAGCTGAGCTCTTTCATATCATTCGCCTTCTCTCAAACAAAGATTATGAAGGAGTGCTGTATTCGCTCGCGAATCCTGAAGACTGGACGGAAGAAAAGCTCAAAGAAGCGCTCGAGCCTTTTTATACGCACTACGAAGAACTCATCGCCGATCCCCGCGCTCGGAATCCTCAGCTGACGCATGTGAAAAAGCTGAGCGACACGCGCTACAGTGTAAGCCATACTATTCTCGATAACCTCGAAGATAACAGCTGGCATCTAGATGCCGAAATCGACCTCGATAAAGCACGAGAAGAAAGCACGCCCTTGCTGGTGCTGACCGGGATTACTGAATAAGGCTTAGGGAACTATCCCTGGATTGCCACGCTGCGCTCGCAATGACGAGAATTTGGCGCGAATTCTTTGGATTGCCACGCTACGCTCGCAATGACGAGAATTTGGCACGAAT
>JBPOIV010000151.1:0-5337 GCA_052034245.1 Myxococcota bacterium | reverse complement strand
TTTCTTCGACCTCTACATGAATGCTCTTTCCCGAATAATTACTAAGTTCTTGGTTGTGACAAAGATCTCCACAATCGGCCACATCATCAGCAAATATGCTGGGCTCTTCTTCCTCAATATCCTCGCTGGTGCAGGAAATAGAAAGTAAAAGCATGAGCGGGCACATGCTCGATAAAACCTTAGTAAAGAGAACTTTAGCAAGGCGCATCACTGAAGGTAACGATCCAATATACATAATCTCCGTGCTCTTTTTCTTTGTATTTTTCATCGACGTAGCGGCTTTCCGGAATGGTATAGGCTAGGTCAGAAACAAAGAACTGAATTAAATGCGGACGATTAAAAAAATCTTTGGGGATCTTTGCTTCGAAATGGGACAGCAAAAATTGTTCGTCGATGCTTAGTGTAATGATTCCAGAATCTCTATATTTCGGCTCAATACTGCCCGGCAACACGAGATCGTTATCGAGAAACCAAAGATAATATAATCGGTCCTTTGGATTACGGTCTTCAATAGGCGGCACCTTAAAAGTTTGGCCTTTGCAATTTTTTCCGACGCTAAGGGCATTGATGAGCATCGATGGGTGAGGGCTGATGCCTTTTGCATCAATAATCGGAGGAAAGGTATATATTTCATTAGCCATTGCCTCTTCCTCCACTCTGACATAGTCGATGCACCCACCCATTCCTAGGTGCAAGAAGCATGCCAAACTAAGGTAAATTCTTTTCATGTGGCCTACCTAAAATTTCTAATTATTCTGATCTTTTTTCTGACCTTCTAGATGCCGAAAAATGGTTCTTGGATCGACGCCGAGCTCACTCGCTGTTTTTGTTCGGTTGTGAGCATTTCGTTCCAACGATTCATTGATATAGCGGGCGCGATAGCGATCGAGTGCTTCTTGCAAAGGCAAAATTCCATTAGTGCTTTCGGCTTTAATATCAAGGTCGTTAACGGTAATGCGATTGTGATCGCACATAACGATGGCGCGGCGTATACGATTTTCTAATTGTCGGACATTGCCTGGCCATTGGTAATTGAGAATGGCATTTTGGGCTTCTTCATCGAGACCTATCACCTCTTTGCCATAAATTTTCGCATATTTTTGGAGGAAAAAATTAGCGATCACGAGCACATCATTTCCTCGCTCCTTGAGCGGAGGTGCAGTTATTTGGACCACATTCAAACGATAGTAGAGATCTTCGCGAAATGCATTTTCCTTGACCAGGCTCAATAAATCGCGGTTCGTCGCGGCAATAACGCGAATATTAATGCTTTCGCTTTTATTATCCCCAACCTTCGTAACACGATGCTCTTGTAAGACGCGTAAAATTTTCACTTGCAAATGAAGAGGCATCTCGCCGATTTCATCGAGGAAAAGCGTGCCATTATTCGCAGCTTGAAATTTACCAATGCGGCTTTGAATAGCTCCACTAAAAGCGCCACGCACGTGGCCAAAAAGTTCGCTTTCCAATAAATTTTCGGGAATGGCCCCGCAGTTGATTACGACAAAAGGGCCATCTTTTCGCAAGGATCGATTATGTAATTCCCGAGCAATGAGCTCTTTGCCGGTGCCTGTTTCGCCTACAATCAAAACGCTGATATCGGTATGGGCCACTTTTTCCACTTGTTGAAAAACTTGCTGCATACCATGGCAACCACCTATCATGCCGCCAAATTTGGTTAACTCTAAGCTGTCTTGCAGAATTTTTGTGCGTTTTTTTAAGGCGTTAATTGAAAGAGCATTTTGCACCAACATAGCTGCCTGACTCGAGTAAATGGTCATCAGCTCTAGGCTTTTGGTATTAAATGCATTGATAAAAGAATTGTTGCCGACATAAATAGCGCCAAAAATATGGCCTTGATAGTTAAGCGGCACGCACATGACGGAGCTTAAGCGATAGTTAATTACCGATAAGGATGAAGAAAATTCCTGATCATGCAAAGCATCGCTGATAATAACCGGCTCTTTGGTCGCAATCACTTTTTTGACGATGGAATCACTCATGGGGCTAATGTTTTCGATACTTTCTGGGCTATCGAGAGATTCTTGAACTTTTAGTTTGGCTATGCCGTCTTCTATCAAGACTAAAAAACCATGTTCAGCACCGGTAAGTTGAGTAATTTCTTTAAGCAAAGTGACTAAAAGTGCATCGATATCTTTCTCTTTTGCGATTCGTTCAGAAAAATTGAGGAGCCGCCTATAGGCCATGACCTGAGATTGCTCTTCATCTTCAGGCAAATCTTTATCTTTAATCTCACCATTATGAAAAGTGATTTTTGTTTGGCCAAGCGTGAACGTTTGCTCGTCTTTAAGCTCCAGTTTTCGTACCGCAACACCTTTTACCAAGGCAGTACTTGCTTCAGGAGGGATGCTTAAAAGATAGTGATCCCCCACCTGACTCACATAAGCCGCTGACTGAGCAAGACTGCTATCTTTAAGTTCAATGTCTGCATCGCTCGCGTGTCCCAAAACCGAAAGGCGCTTATAAAGTGCAATGCGTTCAGTAGCACCATTGGGGTATGCAATTTCTAAATATGCCATCGAGATGCCCCTCCGTTTAAGAAAGTGAGATTTAGTGTCTTTTGTCTTTGGTAAGCATAGGTTTATTTCCAAATAAATTAATTTTAGCTGCTTTTAGGCATTTGTAATAAGGCGTCGATAATCGACACGCCTAAAGCGGTGATAAAGGTGCCAAGAGCAATATACTGAATATTTTGTGCCGTGTTAAAGGCATTTTTTTCTTGCGCATTCAGCAGACGAGAGCTGCCGAAGCTGTGAAGATAGCTTTGTTTCCACCAAAAAGCGCCAATATTAGCCAAGAGCCCTAGGCTCTGCAAAGATAGATAAATACTGCCTTTTAGAGGCGCATTCATGAGGTAGTGATTAATACCAAAGGGAAACAAGGCGGTGCCAATTTTTGGTTTTTGGGGCGGGCTGATAACAATAGTTTTTGCCGCTGTTTTTGAGGGCGAATCTTTTTTCGTTAAAAGAGCAAGTTCCTTATTTTTAGCCTCGATCTTTTGCACCTCTTTGTTTGCGAGTTCAATAACTGACGCGGGCGTGTCAAAGGCATTAAAGCGGTATTGAGGATCAATAGAATAGAGCTCTTGAATACTCTCCTGTGCTGTTTTTTCATCGCCCAATTCGCTCGAACAAGTAACGCGTATTTTTAAGGCCAGTTTCATATCATCGCTATTATCAAATGCGGTGCTCACATCGATACCAGACAATTCTTTAAGGGCACTTTTGCAATTATCTTTATTGAAAAAAACGAGGGCGCTAGCGAGTGATTCTTTGGTACTTTTTTTGACGCTGTCATCGGCAAATAGTGGTTTGAGGAAAACAACAACCAGGATAGCGACATAAAGATTCACAAGTGAGCCTGCTTTTTAAATGGCAACTGATTATTTATAGATCAAGCAAGCTCGCTTTGCGCAAAATCGGTGGATTATTTTTGCATAAATTCTTCTTTTGTCATTTCCAAAAGCTCAAAGGCATCACTGAGCGCGACGCGCACCTTTGCCTGTGCAGTATCATCGTAGGCATGAATATAAATTTTTATCTTATCGTAGCCTCTTACCACCGCCGCTAATTTACTGAATGAACTTTCCATCACTGACAAAGGATTATTAAATGCTCCTTGTCCGACTAAGCTTAAATGTACCTCTACCTCTTCATTGGTCACTATGCTTCTTATGACCGCCATTTTACCGATTGCTTCGTACTGAATCGACACCAAAAAATCGCAGAGCTTTTCACCTATGGAATTTTGAAGGGGAGTTGATGCGCCTTGATAAGATGGGGCTGCTGAGAATACCTGCAATTGCATATTTCCTGAAGCTTCACACATCGCCCACTGAGGAAGAATGAGCAAATTATTACTATTCTTTTTGACTGTTTCAAGAACTTGTTCGAGCTCATCTTCGCTAAGCTTAAAGGGCTCAAAATAGCCGTTTTGATAATAGGTGGAAGTATCGCCTACGAGAACATGAGTGAGGGCATGAGGAAGTTTATTAGCTGCTTCTGCCGCGCTGCGATGCAGGGCTGCTGCTGCCGCTTCGATGGAGCCTTGGGGGCCTTGTGTTCTATCATACAAATAGGCCGAAACGGGCATTTTTCTAGGGGAAACTGCTTCGAGAAAATTAAACTGGCTCGCTAACTGCACAATGATCGCTTTGCCTTTTTGATAATCATGCCAATAATTGACGCTTAGACCTTTTACTAAGATGAAACGTGGAAGCGCCATTTCTTCAGCGGGAGGATTTCTTTTCACCGCCTCTTCATAGGTCTTATTGATTGTTGCAAGCTTCCAAGTCTTAGGACCATCAATAGAACTCAAGCTTTCCACTATTTCTACTTCCGAAGCCCCAAAAGTATCAGGTATCCATTGGGCGTTTCGACCGCCGCCTGCTTGATTCGCGTCTCTAGCCGATGCACGTGTTTCTTGAAGAGGCGATTTTTGATAATTCTTATAGCCCTGCTGAGCTAAAGAAAGGACTTTTTTATTGATTCGAGCTTTGCTTAAATAGTGCTCTAAGTCACTAAGTTCTGTATCTTTCGACGAAGGTTGGGGGCCATGAGGAATTTCTGGTTTGCTGGGCGACATCGCTTGGTGATTAGGCTTTTCGCATGCTAGCAAAGAAAAAATACCTAAAAAAATATATAAATAACTTCTCATGGCTTCGCCGCCTTACTACTTATTTTATTGCTTTAAGTTCAACTTTGAGGACTTTAATCTGGCCCGCAATAAATTCAATGGACTCAATTAATGGCTCATAGCCATCGCGCTGAATGAGCACTTGTTCTACTAATGCATGACTGCGATCGGGCATGGGGATAACGATGGGTCGCGCAAGGCTTTTTTCGCTGCTTCCCTTAAAACTCCCGGCTACCGCCACGTTGGCATCGACGCCACTTTTAACAACTAAAAATGCAGGCTTACTTTTATTGAGCTCTATGGTGACGTTTACGGGTGCACCTATGCGATCTATTGCCACCATTTTCTCCACGGTAGCAGCATAGCGATGGGTAAAGCTGAGTCGATGTGACCCAAGGGGCAGCTGCAGCGTGATGACTTTTTTATTTTTCCCCACCATTTTGCCATCGACGGCGACATCGGCAAAAGGCCAAATCGCAATGTTTATCTCTTGCAAGGCTGTTTTAGAAGCTTGGGCTTTGGGTGGCTCCTTTTTGGCAGGGGGCTTTTCCTTAAGGGGAACAATCACTTCTTTTGCTTCAATGGCTGGCGGTGCTGCGATTTCTTCGGTGGTGATAGGATCTTTTGTCGGTATAAGAACAGGCGTGCTGATAATTTCTTTAGGAAGCGCAATCTCTTCAG